>JBMNVL010000021.1:0-20985 GCA_050946775.1 Acutalibacteraceae bacterium | reverse complement strand
GTGGTGGCGCGCATGATGAACAGCCAGATCAGCGCCGCCACGATCAGCAGCGCGCCCGCCGGACGGGCCATTTGAGTGCTCCACCGATCCACCACCCGCCGGTAATGGATCTCGCATCCGCCGTCCACCCGGGCGACCAGCCAGACGAACAAAAACCGCTTTTTGTAGTAGTAATACCGGGTCTCCTCGGGAGAGTCGTATTGAAAGTACACCCGGTAAAGATCGCCCCGTCCCCGCTTGACCGCCAATCCCGTCTGGGTATGGGTGCCCCGGGCTTTCGTCCGTTCGCACCACAACTCCAAAAGCGCGCGGCAATCCGCCGGCGAACGGTCGGTCTGCACCGTGCGCTCGTCGTCGATCGGTTGATAGCGGCTGCTCCATTTCATGGGGAGATCCTCCTTCGTTACCGCGGCAGTTTGATCTTGGGCTCCTTGGGATCGGGCCGGTAGAGCACGAAGACCCGGCCGATCACCTGCACCACCTGCGCCGATACCGCCGCCGCCAGCTGTTCGGCGGCTTCGCGGGAAGACAGCGGCGCCGTTTCCAGCACCTTGCCCTTGATCAGTTCCCGGGCGGTCAGGGCGTCGTCGGCCTGTTTGACGATGGTATCCGCCATGCCGCCCTTGCCCACGTGAACGATGGCTTCCAGCGGATTGGCGAGCGAGCGCAGATAGGCGCGTTGTTTACTGGTCATGTCGTTGTTCCTCCAAATAGGTTCGCAATTTTTCAGAAAAGACGCGCAAAGAGTTGCCGCGATGGCTGACGGCGTCCTTTTGTTCGCCGGTCAGCTCGGCAAAGGTCGGCCCGTCGGGGGTGACGAAGATCGGATCGTATCCAAAGCCGCCCTCTCCGCGGGAAACGTAGCCGATCGTTCCCTCGCAGGTCCCCCGGGCGGTGACCCTCTCGCCGTTCGGGAAGACGCAGCAGACCGCCGACACGAACCGGGCGGTGCGTCGTTCGGGCGGGACGTCCCGCATCTCCGCCAGCACCTTGGCGATCCGCTGGGCGTCGGTGGCGCCCTCGCCGGCGTACCGGGCGGAATACACTCCCGGCGCGCCGTCCAGCGCGTCGATCATCAGCCCCGAATCGTCGGCGATGGCCGGCAGTCCCGATACGGCGCAGGCCGAGGCGGCCTTGAGATAGGCGTTTTCCTCAAAGGTATCCCCCGTCTCCTCCACCTCGGGCAGGGACAGGCCGATCTGCCGGTCGGTCACCGCGTCGATGCCCAGCGGGCGGAGAATCCGGGCGATCTCGCTTAGCTTATGGGCGTTGTGAGTCGCCACGATGTATCGCATAGCCGTTACTCCTCTTCGGTGAACAGGCCGGCGGCAAAAGCCTCGGGATCAAAGGGCTGCAGATCGTCGATCCCCTCGCCCACGCCGACGTATTTGACCGGCACGTCAAGATCCTGGCGCACCGCCAGCACCACGCCGCCCCGGGCGGTGCCGTCCAGCTTGGTCAGCACGATGCCGGTGATGCCGGCGGCTTCCTTGAACTGGCGCGCCTGCTGGACGGCGTTCTGGCCGGTGGTGGCGTCGAGCACCAGCAGCACTTCCTTGTCGGCGCCGGGCAGTTCCCGGTCGATGACCCGGTTGATCTTGGCCAGCTCGTCCATCAGATTTTTCTTGTTGTGCAGCCGTCCGGCGGTATCGCAGATCACCACGTCGGCGCCTCTTGCCTTGGCAGCGCCGATGGTATCGAAGACCACCGCCGCCGGATCGGCGCCCTGGGTGTGCTTGATCAGCTCCACCCCGGCGCGGTCCGCCCAGATCTGCAGCTGCTCGATGGCGGCGTCCCGGAAGGTGTCGGCGGCGCCGAGGATCACCCGGCGTCCCTGCCCTTTCAAATTGGCGGCCAGCTTGCCGATGGTGGTGGTCTTGCCCACCCCGTTGACCCCGATGACCAGGATCACCGAGGGTTTGGTGGACAGGTGCAGCTCCTGTCCGCCCCGCAGCATCTGCGCCACGATGTCGGCCAGCAGCCGCTTGACCTCGGCGGGATCGGTCGTCCCCTGTTCCTTGACCTTTTTGCGCAGCTCGCCGCAGATAAACGCCGAGGTGTTGGCGCCGACGTCGGCCATGATGAGGATCTCCTCCAGCTCCTCAAACAGCTCCTCGTCGATCTTCGTAAAGGACCGGAGCATGGAATTGACCGAGTTCATCAGCGAATCCCGGGTCTTCTTCAGCCCCTGTCCGATTTTGTTGAACAAACCCATGTCATTATCTCCTTAGAAAAGATTCTTCGCTTCGCTCAGAATGACGCCGAAACAAATCACGTCACGATTTTAAGCCTTGCCGCGCAATAAAACGCGCTGTCATTCTGACGCCGTAAGGCGGAAGAATCTGTTATGCTATACCGACAGGCCGAGTTTGGCCTCGACCTCGCTGGCGCGCAGCTCCAGCAGCTTGGATACGCCCTGCTCCTGCATGGTCACGCCGTAGAGGACGTCGGCCTCTTCCATCGTGCCTCGCCGGTGGGTGATGACGATGAACTGCGACTGATCGCACATCCGCCGCAGATACGCCGCGTAGCGGTCGACGTTGACGTCGTCGAGCGCCGCCTCGATCTCATCCAGCACGCAGAAGGGCGAGGGCGTCACCTTCAAAATAGCGAACAGCAGCGCGATGGCGGACAACGCCTTTTCGCCGCCGGACAGCGATTCCAGATTGAGGATCTTTTTGCCGGGTGGCTGGGCGCGCATTTCGATGCCCGAATGGAGCACGTCCTGCGGATCGGTCAGCAGCAGTTCGCCCTTGCCGCCGCCAAACAGCTCGGCAAACACCTCGCCGTAGTGGCGGTTGATCTGCTGGAACCGCTCGATGAAGATGTCCCGCATCTGCACCGTCAGCTCGTCGATCAATTTCAGCAGATCGTTGCGGGAGGTTTCCACGTCCTGCACCTGCGCCGACAGGAATTCGTACCGCTCGCTGACCTCCTTGTATTCTTCGATGGCATCGACGTTGACGCTGCCCAAACGGCGGATCTTGCCCCGCAGCTCGTTGAGCCGCCGGGTGGCCTCGGTCAGGTTTTCGATGGGCTTGGCGATCCGCTCGGCCTCGGCGCGGGTCAACTCGTATTCCTCGTAAAGCTTGCGGGTGATCTCTTCCTCTTCCCGCTGAGCGGCGGCGACTTTTTCCTCCATGCGCGCCACTTCCTGGCCGGCCATCTCCCGCTCGTCGCTCTTGTCCCGGCTTTGCCGGATCAGGGTGGATTGGCGCTCCTCCTCTTTGGCGCGCCGGGTCGCCAGCTCGGCCAGGGTCGCGTCGGCGTCGGTCATCTGCCGGCGCTGCTGCGCCGCCTGCTGCCGCACCGCGGCGATCTGCTCCTGTCGGGCGGCGGCGATCTGCTCCAGCTCGCGAATCTGCCGCGCCAGTCCCTCGCGGTAGCCGGCGGCGTCCTGCTGACGGGCCGCCAGATCGTCGATGGTGCGCTGATGCGCCTCCTGCTCCTTGCGATATCCCAGCACCGCCAGCTTGACGTCCGACAGGGTGCCGGCCAATTCCTCCCGGCGCTGCGCCAATTGCTGGCGGCCGCCGCTGAGGGCGTTCATTTTCTGTTCCAGCTCCCGCTGCTGATCGGTCAGTCCCTCGACGGTCTGCCGGGAGCGCTCGATCACCCGGCGGTTTTCCTCCGCCCGGGCGCCGAGACCCTCGGTCTCCCGGCGAACGGCGTCCTCGGCCGCGTCGGCGGCCTGCAGCTGCTCTTGCAGCCGGCGGTGCTCTCCTTCGCAGCGGATCTTGTCCTCCTGCGCGGTGGTCAGCTCGCCCTGCGCGCCGCTGACCTGCGCCTGGACGGCGGCGGTCTCCTGCTGCAGCGCCTTGAACTGCTCAAGCGCCTCGTCCGCCTTCTTTTGCAGGGCTTTTTCCTCGTCCTTGAGCGCGGCGATTTCGTTTCGCCGGGACAGCATACCGCCGCTTTTGACGGTAGAGCCGCCGGTCATCGAGCCGCCGGCGTTGACCACCTGGCCGTCCAGGGTGACCACCCGGAAGCGGTAGCCGAATTTGCGGGCCATGCTGACCGCGTAGTCGAGATCCTCCGCCACGACGGTTCGTCCCAGCAGATTGTTGACGATCTCGGCGTAGGCTTTGTCGAAGGTGCAAAGGTCGCTGGCCAGACCGACGAAGCCCAGCTCGTCCTCCAGCCCGTCCTCGCTCAACGTCCGGCCCTTGATGGTGTTCAGCGGCAGAAAGGTGGCGCGGCCGCCCCGGTTTTCCTGCAGATACCGGATGGCGCGTTTGGCGTCGTCCTCCCGGTCGCAAACGACGTTTTGCGCCGCCGCGCCCAGGGCCGTCTCGATGGCCAGCGCGTACTTCGCCGGGGCGTCGATCAGCCGGGACACCGGGCTGCGGATTCCCCGCAGCATACCCCGCTCAGCCTGCTGCATCACCATTTTGACGCTGTGGCCGAACCCTTCCATGTTCCGCTCCAGATCCTCGAGGATCCGGGCGCGGCGATGCTTTTCCTGCACGTCGAGCGCCAGCTGGTCGGCCTTTTGCTTGGCCTCGTCCCGTTTGCTCAAACGGCTTTGCAGCCGCATTTCGTAACCCCGCAGCTCGTTTTGCAGGCTCTCAATGCGCTGGGTCGTCTCGGTGAGATCCTCTTCGCAGGCGGTCAGCTCGTCCCGCAGGGACGCGGCTTGCTTTTGCCGCTCGTCGGCGCCGCCGGCCAGCTGTGCCAGCCGCTCGTCGATCTCCTTGAGGGAGGATTCGGCGGTGACCTGCTCCACACGCGCGTCGGAGATCCGCAGCGCGATGGCCGACGCGTCCCGGGACAGCGCCTCCATCTCGCCCGAACGCTGGTCGCTGTCGCGGGACAGCGCCTCCATCTGCTCGGTCAGTTCCAGCTGACGGCGCTCCTGCTCGGCGATGGTTTTTTCCAGATCGGCGATCGCCTGGCGGCAGTTTTCCTGCTCTTGGCGCAATTGTTCGTCCCCGGTCTGCGAACGGGCGATATCCCCTTCGATGCGGGCGATGTTCTCTTTGTTATGTTCCTGATCGTTTTCCAGCACCGCCGCCTGCGCGTCCAGACGGCCGGCCTGCTCCTCCTGCTCCCGCTGGGAACGGCGCAGCTCGTCCATTTCGGCCGCCAGCCGCTGGGCTTCTCTCCCGGCCTCCTCGATTTGGCGGTCGGTATCGGCCATGGCGGCGCCGGCCTGCTCGTACTGGGTCAGCGCCAGCTCCAGCTTGGCGCCGAGATCCCGCAGGGCCTGGCGGCTGTTTTGCAGGGTATGCAGCCACAGACCGATCTCCAGCTCCTTCTTTTCGCCGGCCAGCTCCAAAAACTGTCTGGCCTTTTCCGCTTGCTGCTTGAGCGGACCGACCCGGCTTTCCAGCTCCTGCACGATGTCCCGCAGACGCAGCAGATTTTCCTCCGCCGACGCCAGCCGCCGCTCGGCCTCGTTTTTGCGGTAGCGGTATTTGGCGATTCCGGCGGCTTCCTCAAAGATCTCCCGCCGGTCGGCGGATTTGGAGGAAACGATGTCCCCGATCCGTCCCTGGCCGATGATGGAGTAGCCGTCCCGGCCAAGACCGGTGTCCATGAACAGCATCTGCACGTCCTTGAGCCGCACCGCCGCCTGGTTGATGATGTATTCGCTTTTGCCCGAACGGTAATACCGGCGGGTCACCTTGACGTCATCGGCGTCGAAATCCAGCTGCCGCGCCGCGTTGTCGAACACCAGCGACACCTCGGCAAAGCCCACGCCCTTGCGCTTGGCGGTGCCCGAGAAAATGACGTCCTCCATACTGGAGCCGCGCAGGCTCTTGGTGGACTGCTCGCCCAGCACCCAGCGGATGGCGTCGCTGATATTGGATTTGCCGCTGCCGTTGGGACCGACGACCGCCGTCATACCCCGGCCGAACCGCAAAACGGTCTTGTCGGGAAACGACTTGAAGCCGTGGATCTCCAGCGCTTTGAGTATCATATATTCACGTCCTTCGTTCGTGTGATCCGGTCAATCCAGCCGATCGTAGCCCATCAGCTTGAGCGCTTCCTGCGCGGCAAGCTGTTCGGCCTCTTTTTTGCTGTGGGCGCGTCCGGTGCCGATCACGTTGGAGTTGAGATGCACCTCCACCGTAAAGGTCTTTTGGTGGTCCGGCCCCGATTCGCCCACCAGGGCGTATTCCAGCCGCTCCTCGGGATTTTGCTGAATGATCTCCTGCAAAGCGGTCTTGTAATCCTTGAATTGACGGCGGGTCTGGTTTTGCAGCTCCTTTTGCAAAAAAGGCAGCAAAAACGCCCGCACCGGCTCGAGTCCACCGTCGAGATACATCGCGGCGATCACCGCCTCGAAGGCGTCGGACAGGATCGAGGGGCGATCCGCCCCGCCGGAGAGCTTCTCCCCTTTGCCCAGCAGCAAATACTCTCCCAGCCGCAGCTCGTGGGCGTAAGCGCTGAGCGCCTTTTCGCACACCAGCGACGCCCGGCGCTTGGTCAGCTCACCTTCGGCGCCTTTGTCGTGCTCAAACAGATAATCCGCCGTGATGAAGCCCAGCACCGAGTCACCCAAAAATTCCAGCCGCTCGTTGCTGGTGCCGTGACCCCTGCCCTCGTTGGCGTAGGAGGAATGGGTCAGGGCGTGTTCGAGCAGACGGGGATCCGAAAAGGTATACCCCATCGCCCGCATCAGTTCCCGCAATCGTGTTTCCATCGTAAAACTCCCGTTCAAAGCCGGTCTTCCACATACCCCACCACGTCCTCGACAAGGACGAACCCGGCCAGCGCCTCGGTAGGGATCTCGACCATATATTGTTCTTCCAACAGCACCGCCAATTCGCTGCGGTCGTCGTCGGTAAAGCCCAGATCGTCCAGCGAAGCGGGCATTTCCACCTCGTCGGGATCACAGCCGCATTGCGCGGCGGCAAATTGCGCCACAGTTTCCAGTACCATTCATTCCGCTTCCTTTTCGGTTTCGTTGGGGCGTACGGCGGCGGCGATCTTTTCAATCACCCCGGCGTTCGCAAATTCCGCCGCCACCCGGATGGCGTGCTTGACCGCCGGCGCTTTGGAATTGCCGTGGGTCTTGATGACCGGCTTACTCACCCCGAGCAGCGGCGCGCCGCCGTATTCGGAGGTGTCCATCTTCTTCTTGAAATCGCCGAGCTTGGGCTTGACCATCGCCCCGGCCAGCTTGGTGACCGGATTGGACATAAAGATCGCCTTGACGTTTTTGAGCAGGGCGTCGGTGGTGCCTTCCATCAGCTTGAGCACCACGTTGCCGGTGAACCCGTCGGCCACCAGCACGTCGGCGGCGCCAAAGGGGATGTCACGCGCCTCGACGTTGCCGATGAAATCCAGCCCGCTGTCTTTGAGCAGGGCAAACGCCTCCTGCTGCAGCGAGCCGCCCTTGTGGTCCTCGGTGCCGATGTTGATCAGCCCGACGGTGGGCCGACGGCCCAGCAGCTGCTCCATATACAGGCTGCCCATATGGGCGAACTGCAGCAGCATTTCGGGGCGGCATTCGGCGTTGGCGCCCGAGTCGATCAGCATAAACGGGCCTTTATTGGAGGGCATCAGCGGCGCCAGAGCCGCCCGGGACACCCCCTTGATCCGCTTGACCAGGAAGGTGGCGCCCATAATCATGGCGCCGGTGCTGCCGGCGGTAACGAAGGCGTCGCCGTTGCCGGCGCCGAGCTGGCGCAGGCCTTCCGCCATCGAGCAGTTTTTGTGCTCTTTCAATATTGAACGCGGCTCGTCGTCCATCGAAATGACGTCCGGCGCGTCTATTATCTCCATTTTTTCAAGAGAAATACCGTCCTCGGCGGCCACCCGGCGGATGGTCTGCTCATCCCCGGTCAACACCACCGACACGTCGTATTCCGCCACCGCCTGCGCGGCGCCGCGCAGGATCTCCAGCGGCGCGTTGTCGCCGCCGAAGGCGTCCACGATCACTTTCACGGTCGATCATCCTTTCGCAATTGATAAGGGGCAAGATCCCGCAGCGCCCGGTCGGCAAGCGCGGCGTACCGCTGGCGTTTGTCCCGAGGGGGCTCGTCCAGCGGCGGCAGGATGCCGAAATTGGCGCCCATCGGCTGGAAATCGGTCACCGTGCCGTCGGTGATATAGCCGATCAGCGCGCCCATCATGGTGGTGCGGGGCAGGCAAAGCGGCGCTTCGCCCCGCAGGCGTCGCAGCGCGTTTTGTCCCGCGACGATGCCCGCCATGGCGGATTCCATATACCCTTCCACACCGGTGATCTGCCCGGCAAAGAACAGATCGGGGCGGCGTTTGAGAGACAGATCGGCGTCCAGCAGCCGGGGCGAATCGAGGAAGGTGTTGCGGTGCATCACCCCGTAGCGGACGAAGACGGCGTTTTTCAGCGCCGGGATCATCCCGAAGACCCGCTTTTGCTCGGGAAAGGTCAGATTGGTTTGAAATCCCACCAGACCCAGCATGGTGCCCGCGGCGTTTTCCCGGCGCAGCTGGAGCACCGCCCAGGGGCGGTGCCCGGTGCGGGGATCGCGCAGTCCCACCGGCTTCATCGGGCCGAAGCGGATGGCGTCCAGTCCCCGGCCGGCCAAAATCTCGATGGGCATACATCCCTCGTAGACCTTTTTGTCGTCGGGACGGTCAAAATCGTGCAAGGGCGCCCGCTTTGCCGTGATCAGCGCGGCGTGGAACGCCTCGTATTCTTCCTTGTTCATCGGACAGTTGAGATAATCGCCCTGTCCGCTTTCCTCCCGGTCGTACCGGGACGCGGCGAAGGAACAGGCCGGATCGACGCTGGCCGCCTCCACGATGGGCGCCGCGGCGTCGTAAAAGCTCAGCGCGCCGCCGCACAGCTGACGGATCTTTTCCGCCAGCGGCTCGGCGGTCAACGGCCCGGTGGCCGCCACGGTCAGCCCGTCCGCCGGCAGATCCTGAGCCAGCGTATGCTCCACCGTGATCAGCGGATGCTCCTCTATGGCCCGGGTGATCCCCTCGGCAAACCGCTCGCGATCCACCGCCAGCGCGCCGCCCGCCGGGACGGAACAGCCGTCGGCGACCGCCACGCACAGCGAATTCATCCGCCGCATCTCCTCCTTGAGAAGGCCGGCGGCGCTGTCGATCCGCTTGGCTTTGAGTGAATTGGAACAGACCAGTTCCCCCAGCAGATCCGACCGGTGGGCCGGGGAACGGTGAGCGGGCTTCATTTCGATCAGGGTGACCGGCACGCCCTGTCCGGCGATGGTCCAGGCAGCTTCACAGCCCGCCAGACCGCCGCCGATCACGGTGATCCGCTCACTCATGCGCGTCGCCCTTTTTTGCGCGGGATGCGGTCTTTTCATACCCGCACCCCTCGGTGGCGCAGAACAGCCCGGTCGAGCGGCCCTTCTTTTTGAACAGGGTCTTGCCGCACTTGGGGCAAACCTCGCCGACCGGCTCGTTCCAGGTGACGAAATCGCACGCCGGATACCGGTCGCAGCCAAAGAATTTGCGGCCGCGCTTGGATCTTTTGGCCACCAGCGCGCCGCCGCATTTGGGGCAAACGCCGCCGGTGCGCTCGATCAGGGGCTTGGTGGTTTTGCATTCGGGATATCCCGGGCAGGCGAGGAATTTGCCGAAGCGGCCGGTCTTGATGACCATTTTGCGCCCGCAGTTTTCGCAGATCTCCTCGCTTTCGATCTCGGGCACCTTGATCCGCTCGCCCGAAAGATCCTCCTCCGCCTGGCGCAGGGTGGTGGAAAAGCCCTTGTAAAAATCGTCCAGCGTCGCCACCCAGTCGCGGTCGCCGGCCTCCACCCCGTCGAGCTGGCGCTCCATATTGGCGGTAAATTCCACGTCGACGATCTGGGCGAACTCGTCCCGCATCAGCTGGGTGGTCACTTCGCCCAGCGCGGTGGGCTTGAGCGATTTGCCGTCCCGCTCGATGTATTCCCGGTTGAGGATGGTACTGATGGTGGGCGCATAGGTGGAGGGACGGCCGATGCCGTTTTCCTCCAGCGCCTTGATCAGCGTCGCCTCGGTATACCGGGCGGGCGGTTGGGTGAAATGCTGGTTGCCCTTGAGATCCCGCAGTACCAGCGTCTGCCCGTCGGTCAGCGGCGGCAGCACGCCTTCGTCGTCCTCCTCGTCGTCCCGGCCCTCGACGTACAGCACGGTGTAGCCGTCGAACCGGACGGTGTAGCCGGAGGATTTGAAAATATAGTCTCCCGCGGCGATATCCGCCTGGCAGGTATCCTGCTCGCAATTGGCCATCAGGCTGGCGATGAACCGTTCCCAGATCAGCTTATACAGCCGGTACTGGTCGGCACTCAGCGAGCCCTTGACCCGCTCGGGCGTCAGCTCGGGCATCGACGGGCGGATCGCCTCGTGGGCGTCCTGGGCGTTGCTGCGAGATTTGTAGTAGCGGGGCTTGGGCGGCAGGTACTCGTTGCCGTAACGCTGGCGGATATAGGCGTTGCCGTCCCGCCGGGCGTCCTCCGAGACCCGCAGCGAATCGGTACGCATATAGGTGATCAGACCGACCGCGCCGATCCCCTCGATTTCCACGCCTTCGTACAGCTCCTGCGCCGTTTTCATCGTCCGCCGGGCGGCGAAGCCCAGCTTGCGGCTGGCCTCCTGCTGCATGGTGGAGGTGATGAAGGGCGGCGCCGGAGCGATGGAGCGCTTGCCCCATTTGACCCGATCGACCACGAAGGGCTGATCCCTGACCGCCGCCACGACGGCGTCGGCCTGCTCTTTGTCGGTAATCTTCCGCTTGCCCTTGCGGTCGCCGTATAATTTGGCGGAAAAGCGCTTGCCCCGCTCGGTGACCGAAAGAAGGGCGTCAATAGTCCAGAATTCCTCGCTGACAAACGCGCGGATCTCCTCTTCCCGGTCGACGATGATCCGCACCGCCGTCGACTGCACCCGTCCGGCCGACAGCCCCTTGCGGATCTTTTTCCACAAAAACGGGCTGAGCTTGTACCCGACGATCCGGTCGAGGATCCGGCGGGCCTGCTGGGCGTTGACCAGATCCATGTCGATCCGCCGGGGATGGTGGATCTCCTGGGTGACGCAGTTTTTGGTGATTTCGTTGAAGGTGACCCGGTTGGCCTCCTCGGGATCCAGCTTCAACAGCTGCATCAGATGCCAGGCGATCGCCTCGCCTTCCCGATCGGGGTCGGTGGCAAGGATGACGCCGTCGCTTTCGGCCGCCATCCGGCGCAGATCGCGGATCAGCGCCGATTTGCCGGGGATATCGGTATACCGCGGCTTGAAGCCGTTGTCGATATCCACCCCCAGCAGGGATTTGGGCAGATCCCGGATATGCCCCATCGAGGCGGTGACTTTATAGCCGCCGCCCAAATATTTTTGTACGGTCTTGGCCTTGGCCGGGGATTCCAAAATGACCAATTTTGCCATCTATCCATCATCCTTTTCTATCGCAGGAATGTTATCGGCTGTATTGCTGGCCGGCGTGGGAACGGGCGCCGCCGGCGATCTCCAGTTCCGTCAGCACCGCCATTGCCCGCGCCGGCGTCAATCCGGCTTTGGCGGCAAGGCGGTCGATGGGGACCGGTTTGTCCCCCAATTGGTCGAACATCCGCCGGGCGTCGTCGGAAACGCCTTCGGGACACGTCGCCGCCGGCGCTGCGGCGGCCGGTGTCGGCGGGGTCGGCTTTGGCGGCGCCTCTTTGCGGCGGCGCCTGGGAAAGGGGTTCGGGCGTTTTTGCGCCGCCAGCGTCAGCGGCGGCTCGCCGGTGCGCACCGGCTCGGGGCGCTTCCAACGGGGCGCCTCCAGCTTTTCGAGCGATTCGGCGTTCAGCCGGTCGCCGTAGCGCACCCGGTATTGCCGCAGCACGTCGGCCGGGCCTTCCACCAGACAGGCGCCGTCCCGGATCAGGGCGTTGGTGCCGGCGTGGGCGTCCAGCCCGGCCAGGCCGGGCACCGCCATTACCTCCCGGCCCTGTTCGCGGGCGTAATCGGCGGTGATGCGCGAGCCGCTTCCCTTGGGCGCTTCCGCCACGCAGGTTGCCCAGGACAGGCCGCTGAGGATCCGGTTGCGCACCGGAAAATGGCTGCCGAACGCTTTGGTTCCGGGCGGGTATTCGCTGACCAGCGCGCCGCCGTTTGCCAGGATCTGACGGCGCAGCGGCTCGTTTTCCGCCGGATACGTCTGATCCAGCCCGCCGCCCAGCACCGCCACGGTTTTTCCACCGGCCTCCAGCGCACCCCAATGGGCCGCCGCGTCGATGCCGACCGCGCCGCCGCTGACGACGATGCCGCCGGCAGCCGCCATACCGGCGGCGATATAGCGGGCCATTTCCATCCCGTAGGTCGTCGCCGACCGGGTGCCGACCACCGTCAGCGCCGGGGTGGCGTCAAAATCCGGCCACTCGCCGCGGCCGTAGAGCACCAGCGGCAGCGCAAAGATCTCCCGCAGGGAGTCGGGATACAGCCCGTCGTCCGGCGTCAGCACCCAGCCGTTGTCCTTCAGGGCAGTTTTCAGGATCCGCCCGGCGTCGGTCAACGACCGGTCGGCCAGCGCGGCGCGTTCGTTTTCGTTGAGGCCGACGGTCCTGAGCGACTCCTCCGTCGCACAGAAGATCCCCTCGGCCGAGCCGAAAACCCGCAGCAGCGGTCCGGCCTTGGCGCTGCCCTGACCCAGCGCCTGCTGCAGCCAGATCCAGTACAAACGGTTGTCCAAGGCCGTCCCTCCTTTTTTACGTCCGGTTTTTGGTCATTTCCCAGGCGATCAGCGCCGCCGCGACCGAGGCATTGAGCGATTCCGCCCGTCCCGCCATCCGGATGGTGATCCGCCTGGCGCAGACGGCGCGGATCTCGGCGGTCAGGCCGTTGCCCTCGTTGCCGATCACGGCGATCGCGCCCGCTTCAAAGCGCATCTCCTGCACCGGGCAGGCGTCGGCGTCCACCACGCAGGCGTACGCCGTCATTCCCCGCTTTTGCAGCTCGTCAAGAGTATGGGGCAAATCGGCCGATTCGATCAGCGGCAGCCGGAAGACCCCGCCCATGCTGGCGCGCAGCACCTTGGGGTTGTACCGGTCGCAGCAGCCGGGGGACGTGAGCAGCCCGTCGATCCCCAGCGCTTCCGCCGTGCGGATGATGGCGCCGAGGTTGGACGGGTCCTGAACGTTTTCCAATGCCAAATACGTCCCATTCTTATCTATTGTACCCGATCCGGCGGTCTTGTCAACCCCTTTTGCGATACAAAATAATCCTTGCGGCGACGCGGTGTCGCCGATACGCCGCGCCAGATCCTCGCTGATTTCCAGCATCCGCGCGCCGCTTTCCGCCAGCCGGCGCGCCACGTCGGGATAGGCGGCCGCCGCTCTCCCGGTGATCAGCGCGGTTTCGATCGGCACGCCGGAATCGACGGCGTCGGCGCACAGCCGCGCGCCCTCCAGCGCGAACAGGCCGCTTTGGCGGCGATATTTGGGCTCCTCCAGCAGACGGCGCAGCGCGCGCACCTGCGGATTGTCCCGACTGGTGATCCGTTCCATGGCATCCTCCAACGAAGAACACCCGCAGGAAAGGCACCTGCGGGTGTGACGTTCGGTTTATTTCAGCGCGTCCTTCGCCTTTTCGGTCAGCGCGGTGAACGCCGCGGCATCCGAAACCGCCAGCTCCGCGAGCATCTTGCGGTTGAGGGTGACGCCGGCCTTCTTCAGGCCGTTCATGAAGGTGGAATAGTTCATCCCGTTCATCTTGGCGCCGGCCGAGATGCGGGTGATCCACAGGCGGCGGAAATCGCGTTTGCGCTGCCGGCGGCCGATATAGGCGTACTGGCCGGATTTCATCACCGCTTCCTTGGCGGTCTTGAACAGCTTGGACTTGGCGCCGAAATAGCCCTTGGCCAGTTTCAGCGTTTTCTTTCTTCTCTTGCGGGTCATCAATGCTCCTTTAACACGAGCCATGAGAATTCTCCTCCGTTTCAAATCATGGTGCGGCTGCGCCGCCCGAATAATGGATTATTTGTAGGGGATCAGGCGCTTCACCTGCGCCACGTTGGTCACGTCGGCGATAGCGGTCTTGCGCAGATTGCGTTTGCGCTTGGTGGTCTTTTTGTTGAGGATGTGGGATTTGTAGGCGTGCGCCCGCACGACCTTACCCGTTTTGGTCAGCTTGAAGCGCTTTTTGGCGCCGCTGTGGGTTTTGATCTTCGGCATGGTTTGTTCCTCCTTAATAATTGACGGTTTATTTGGCGGCTTTGGGAGCCAGGAACATCAGCATCTGACGTCCTTCCATCTTGGCAGGTTTTTCAACCGCGCCCACCTCGGCGCAAACCTCGGCAAACCGTTTCATGGTTTCCAGCCCGATCTCGGGATGGCCCATTTCGCGGCCGCGGAAACGGATCGAAACCTTGACCTTGTTGCCGGCCTGCAGGAATTTCGTCGCGTGGCGCGCCTTGGTCTGGAAATCGGCCACGTCGATGTTCAGCGACAGGCGGATCTCCTTGATCTCGACCACCCGCTGGTTTTTGCGGGCTTCCTTTTCCCGTTTGGCCTGCTCAAAGCGGTATTTGCCATAGTCCATGATCTTGCACACCGGCGGCTTGGCCGCAGGCGAGATCTTGACCAGGTCGAGCTGTCGCTCGTCGGCGATCGCCTGCGCCTGCCGCGCCGACATGATCCCCAACTGGCCGCCTTGATCGTCGATCACACGAATCTCTTCGTCCCGGATTTGCTCGTTGATCTGCAGTTCCTTGGTTGCGATGATCCAACACCTCCAAACAAAATTGACGCAAAAAACACGGACAGAAACCTGCCCGTGTCGCAAACGATACCCACCCCGAAAGCCGGGGATCTTCGCTATTGACCCGCTAAGAACAAAATCCGCGGGTGAGAACAGGCAGTTCTGCTTCGTTTTATTACCCGGCTATTATAGCCGATGAAAACCGGTTTGTCAAGAAAAATTTTTTCAACCGTCGAGCTGCTCGAGATATTCCTCCAGCGTCAGCCCGCGGGACATGATCGCTTTGGCGTGCTCCACTCCGACGTAACGGATGTGCCACGGCTCGTATTCCATGCCGGTGATCGCTTCTTTTCCCTTGGGATAGCGCAGGATAAAGCCGTAGTCGGCGCAATGCGCCGCCAGCCACTTGCCCGCCTCGCTGTCGCCGAACGCCAAATCCCCCTGGGCAAAATCGCCGCCGATCAGATCGATCGCCATGCCGGTCTGATGGTCGCTGGTGCCGGGACGGACCACTTCGTTGGCCGCCATCACCTGCGCCTCGGAATCGGAAAAGCCCTTGGCCTTTTGCCGCTCCACCTCGGCGTCGAAATACGCCTGCTGGGTCTTGCCGTCGCGATAAAGCATCATGCCCCAGAAATGGTACTCTTCCCCGGCGGCGATCAGCTCCATCAGCGGGCCTTTGACCCGCTCGTCGATCCGGTTGCCGGCGCCGTCGTAGTCGACGATGGTGATCGCATCCTCGTACCCGTCGGGGATGCGGTTCCACTTGTTGACCAGCAGCAAGCTCCATACGGGCGGCTGCGTTTGCCGGTAATGGGTCACCGACGCCGGAGAGAGCGCGGTGGTTTGGGTCTGGGTCCGGGTCGGCGGCGCGGTCGTGGTGGTGGTCGCCGGCGCGGTCGTTTCGCCCGGAGCGGACGACGCCGGCGGGATCTGTCCGCCGATCAGCGCCCAAAGCAGAATGGCGCCGGCCGCCGCCAGAAAGCAGCAGACCGCCACGGCGATCCGCAGTCCGTTTTTGCCGCCCGACGGCTTTTTCCCGTGTCGGCTTCCTTCGCTCACGGCAGATCCCTCCCTTATATAGTAGTATCTAAACGATAGTATAGCATATTCGACGGCGTTCGTCAAAGCTCTTTTTTATTCGATCAGCATACAATCGCCGAAGGAGAAGAAGCGATACCGCTCCTCCACCGCGTGGCGATACGCCGCCATGGTGTGGTCGTATCCCGCGAAGGCGCTGACCAGCATAATCAGGGTGCTTTCGGGAAGATGGAAGTTGGTGATCAGCCCGTCCAGCACCTGAAACCGGTAGCCGGGATAGATGAAAATGCTCGTCCAGCCTTCGGCCGGCGCCACTTTTCCGTAGGTCAGCCCGACGCTTTCGAGGGTACGGCAGCTGGTGGTGCCCACCGCGATCACCCGGCCGCCGTTTTGCCGGGTGCGGTTGATCAGCTCCGCCGTTTCCGGGGGCAGCTCGTAATGCTCGCTGTGCATCACGTGATCCTCGATCTTGTCCGCCTTGACCGGGCGGAAGGTGCCCAGTCCCACGTGCAGGGTAACGAAGCCGATCCCGATCCCCTTCTTGCGCAGGGTATCCAGCAGCTCGGGGGTAAAATGCAGCCCGGCGGTCGGCGCGGCGGCCGAGCCCGGCTGACGGGCGTAGACCGTCTGATATTTTTCGGCATCCTCCAGCCGCTCGGTAATATAATGGGGTAAGGGCATCTGCCCGATCTCCTCCAGCAGGGGATAAAACCGCCCCTCATACCGGAATTTGACCAGCCGGTTGCCGCCCTCGATCACCTCGAGAACGTCGGCCTCCAGCCTGCCGTCGCCGAAGGTCAGCGTCATCCCCGGACGGGCTTTTTTGCCCGGCCCGGCCAGCACCTCCCACACGTCGTCCCCTTTATCGCGCAGCAGCAGCAGCTCCACCCGGGCGCCGGTGCCCTTGCGCTGGCCGTACAGCCGCGCCGGGATCACCCGGCTGTCGTTGAGGATCAGGCAGTCGCCGGGATGCAGATAATCCGGCAGGTCGAAAAAGTGGCGGTCCTGCCACTCGCCGGTGTCCCGGTCGAGCACCAGCATCCGGGAATGATCCCGCTGCTGTTCGGGATGCTGGGCGATCAGCTCCTCGGGCAGGTCGTAGTAGAAATCGTGGGTATACATAAAATCCTCCGTAAGCGTGAAAAATCAATTGACAAGGACGGTGCACGGTGCTATAATCAAGGGCGTGATAGAGGCGCGCCGCATCATCAGTACGCCGCGGGAGGTTTCCCGGGCCGGTGAAGGCGACGGAAAGGGGCGCGGCGCCGAAGGGATCGTTCTCGGGATGGACGCTCACCTGGCTTCACGGTGAAAAACCGTGCGGTTGTCATCAGACTGTGATGGAGAGCTATCGCCGACGGATCCCGCGCGGATCCGACACGGCGCGTTTTCTATTATAGTATGGTCACAGCCGGTTTTCAACCGGTTTTTTTCTTGCCAACCCGGAAAGGATGAAACACATGACAAAATCGTACAACGTCGGCATCATCGGCGCCACCGGCATGGTCGGTCAGCGCTTTGCCACCCTGCTGGAAAACCACCCCTGGTTCCACGTGACCGCTCTGGCGGCCAGTCCCCGTTCGGCCGGGAAAACCTACCGCGAGGCCATCGGCAATCGCTGGGCGATGAAAGCGCCCCTGCCGGAATCGCTGGCCGATATGATCGTGATGGACGCCTCCAAGGTGGAAGACGTCGCCGCAAAGGTGGACTTTGTTTTCTGCGCGGTGGATATGAAGAAGGACGAGATCCGCGCGCTGGAGGAGGCTTACGCCAAGGCGGAATGCCCGGTGGTCTCCAACAACTCGGCTCATCGGTTTACCCCCGACGTGCCGATGATCATCCCCGAGCTCAACCCCGAGCACGCCGCCATCATCCCGGCGCAGCGCCAGCGGCTGGGCAGCAAACGGGGCTTCGTGGCGGTCAAGTCCAACTGCTCGCTGCAAAGCTACGTTCCCGCTCTCTTCCCGCTGGACAAATTCGGCGTCAAAGAGGTATTGGTGTGCACCTATCAGGCCATTTCCGGCGCCGGCAAAACCTTTGAGCGCTGGCCGGAAATGGTGGACAACGTCATCCCCTACATCGGCGGCGAGGAGGAAAAATCCGAGCAGGAGCCGCTGAAGATCTGGGGCAAGATCGAGGGCGGCAAAATCGTGCCGGCCGCCACTCCCGCCTTTACGGCGCAATGCCTGCGGGTGCCGGTGTCCGACGGCCACTTTGCGGCGGTCTTCGTCCGGTTTGAAAACAAGCCGACCAAGCAGCAGATCCTGGACGCGTGGCAATCCTTCCGCGGCCGTCCGCAGGAGCTTGAGCTGCCCAGCGCCCCCAAACAGTTCCTGCATTATTTTGAGGAAGACAATATGCCCCAGACCCGTCTGCACCGGGATCTGGAGGGCGGCATGGCGATCTCGCTGGGCCGTCTGCGCGAGGACAGCCAGTACGATTACAAATTCGTCGGCCTGTCCCACAACACCCTGCGCGGCGCCGCCGGCGGCGCGGTCCTTCTGGCCGAGCTGCTTTGCGCCGAAGGGTACATGGATCGCTGACCTTTTCGATCCTTTCATTCTTCTGTAAGGAGTGCATCCGCATGGAAAACAAAACCGTGTTTACCGGCGCGGGCGTCGCCATCGTCACCCCGATGAACGCCGACGGGACGGTGAACTACGAGCGCTTTCGCGCGTTCGTGGAGTGGCAGGTGCAAAACGGCACCGACGCCATCATCGCCTGCGGCACCACCGGCGAGTCGGCCACTCTCGACCACGAGGAGCACGTTCGGGTCATCCGCGCGGCGGTGGAACAGGTTGCCGGCCGCGTTCCGGTGATCGCCGGGACCGGCTCCAACGACACCGCCTACGCCATCGCCCTGTCCAAGGAGGCGCAAGCCGCTGGCGCCGACGCGCTGCTGCTGGTCACCCCCTATTACAACAAGACCTCCCAGCGGGGTCTGATCGCCCACTTCACCGCCGTCGCCGACGCGGTGGAGCTGCCGATCATCCTTTACAACGTCCCCAGCCGCACCGGCGTCACCATCCAGCCCGAAACGGTGATCGAGCTGGCCCGTCATCCCCGCATCGTCGGGATCAAGGAGGCCAGCGGCAATCTGTCGGCGGTGGCCAAGATCGCCGCCGGATGCGCCATCGACATCTATTCCGGCAACGACGACCAGATCGTCCCCATCCTGTCGCTGGGCGGCAAGGGCGTGATCTCGGTGCTGTCCAACGTGGCGCCGCGGGTGGCGCACGATATCTGCGCCAAATATCTGAACGGCGATCCCGACGGCAGCCGGGCGCTGCAGCTGGAATATCTCGATTTGTGCAACGCGCTGTTTTGCGACGTCAACCCCATCCCGGTCAAGGAAGCCCTCAACCGGATGGGCCAAAACGTCGGGCCCTGCCGTCTGCCTTTGTACGAGATGGACGACAAGGGCAAGGCCGCTGTGGAAGCGGCGCTGAAGGCCCACGGACTGATCTGATCTTCTCACCAAGGATGTGAAAGCTATGACGCGACTGATCCTGAGCGGATGCAACGGCAAAATGGGCCGGGTGATCACCGGATGCGTCGAGGAGCGGTGCGACTGCGAGATCGCGGCCGGCTTCGATATCAACACCGAAAGCCGCCACGGCTTTCCGGTGTACGCCAATCCCGCCAACTGCGGCGCGGAAGCCGACGCGATCATCGATTTTTCCCACCCGGCGGCTTTGGAGGGGGTACTGGCGTACGCCAAAGCCCACCGGCTGCCGGCGGTGATCGCCACCACCGGTCTTTCCGACGAACAGGTGGCGCTGGTCAAGCAGGCGGCCGGGGAGATCCCGGTGTTCTACAGCGGCAATATGTCACTGGGGATCAGCCTGCTCACCGATCTGGCCCGACGGGCGGCGGCGGTGCTGGGCAACGATTTCGACGTGGAGATCCTCGAAAAGCACCACAACCGCAAGATCGACGCTCCCTCCGGCACCGCGCTGATGCTGGGCGAAGCGGTGAAAGAAGCTCTGCCCTACGAGGCGGAGTACGTGTTTGACCGCCACGCGGTGCGTCGTCCCCGGAGCAAGACCGAGATCGGGTTTTCCTCGGTGCGCGGCGGCACCATCGTGGGCGAGCACGACGTGATTTTCGCCGGGCGGGACGAGGTGCTGACCCTGTCCCACACCGCCATGTCCAAGGAGATCTTCGCGGTGGGCGCCATCAACGCCGCTCTGTTTTTGATCGGCAAGCCCGCCGGGCTGTACGCCATGAAGGATCTGGTCGCGGCGGCCAACTGAACCTGTCTTCGATCCGGCGTCTCTAAGACGCCGGATCTTTTTTTGCCCACTTGTTCGCGGCACTTGCAAACGCGAAGAAAAAGTGGTACACTATGGGGGCATAACGGTAAGCGGAGGGAAACGGACATGAGAATTCTGGTAGCCGGCTGCGGCAAGATCGGCACCGCCATCGTCGCCAGTCTGGCTCAGGAGGGACACGACGTCGTCGCCATCGACAACGACCCGGCGGTCCTGGGACGCCTGACCAATATTTACGACGTGATCGCCGTGACCGGCAACGCCGCCGACTGCGACACCCTTGACGAAGCCGGCATCGCGTCGGCTCAGCTGTTCGTGGCGGTCACCGGATCGGACGAGCTGAATATGCTCAGCTGCTATATGGCCGGCCGGATGGGCGCCGAACACACCATCGCCCGCATCCGCAACCCCGAATACAACGACCGCAGTCTGAATTTCATCAAGCAGCAGCTCGGCCTGTCCATGGCGATCAATCCTGATCTGCTGGCGGCGCAGGAGCTGTTCAATCTGCTGCGTTTCCCTTCCGCGGACAAGATCGAGACCTTTTCCAGACGCAATTTTGAGATGATCGAGCTGCGGCTCAAGCTGGATTCCCCTCTCAACGGGATGCGGCTGAGCGATCTGCGCAAAAAGTTCAAGGCCAACGTGCTGGTCGGCGTGGTGCAGCGGGGCGACGACGTGTATATCCCCGACGGCAGTTTTATCCTGCAGGCGGGCGACAAGATCGGATTGACCGCCACCCCCACCGAGCTGCAAAAGCTGCTGCGGGAAACCAATCAACTGCAGCGCCAGGCGCGCAGCGTGATGATCCTGGGCGGTTCCCGCACGGCGTATTATCTGGCCAAGCAACTGACCGCCGGCGGCCACGGGGTACGGCTGATTGAAAAGGATCTGGAGCACTGCCGGGAACTCAGCGAGCTGCTGCCCAAGGCGGTGATCATCCACGGGGACGGCGCGCAGCAGGAGCTGCTGCTCGAAGAAGGCCTGGGCTCGGTCGACGCCTTCGTGGCGCTGACCGGAATGGACGAGGAAAACATCCTGATCTCCATTTTCG
>JBMNVL010000020.1:0-21263 GCA_050946775.1 Acutalibacteraceae bacterium | reverse complement strand
CCGATCCCCTGCGGGCGGACGTGCCGGGCATCGACTCGACCGGGGAAGGGGTCGTCAGCCTGACCCGCCGCGTGACCGCGCCGCACCTGTGGTCGGACGAGGATCCGTATCTGTACACCCTGGTGATCTCGCTGTACGACAAACAAAGCGGCAAGCATTTTGAAAGCATCGCCCAGCAGCTGGGCTTCCGCGAAATCACCTTCACCCCCACCGAAGTGGACGAAAACTACAACAAGATCACCAAAAAATACGAGCAGATGCTCCTCAACGGCAAGCCGCTGGTGATCAAAGGCGTCAACCGCCACGATATCGACCCGCTGACCGGGCGGTACGTCTCCCGTGAGTTGTACGAGACCGATCTGCGGATGATCAAGCAGTACAACTTCAACGCCCTGCGCACCTCCCACTATCCCAACGACGAGTATCTCTACCATCTGTGCGACCAATACGGTATTCTGGTGATGGCCGAGGCAAACATGGAAAGCAACGAGTTGCAAAACGACAGCGACGTGATGGCGCGCCAGCTCGAGCCGGCTTATCTTGACCGGATCACCGCCAATATGCAGGAGCGCAAAAACCGCACCAGCGTGATCATGTGGTCGCTGGGGAACGAATGCGGCAACACCCCCGAGACCAAGATGTTCCAGCGGTCCATCCAGACCACGGTGCGGCCGTTGGACGCCACTCGACCGGTCAACTACGAACCGCTGGGCGGAAACGGCGGGGTGGATATTTGGACCACGATGTATCCGGCGGTCAGCTTCGTGATCGACCGCGGCGCCAATACCGACCGGATGCCCTATATGCCCATCGAGTACAACCACGCCATGGGCAACGCCTGCGGCTATTTCAAGGAATACTGGGACGCTTTTCGCCGGTACGATAATTTACTGGGCGGCTATATCTGGGACTGGGTCGACCAGGGACTGGCTACCCCGCTGGACAAATCGGCCGCCTATTCCGTTGCGGCGGATCAAAGCCGCAACGGGTTTACCGGGGAATTGACCGGCGATCTCAAGCGGGACGCGGTCACCGGCAAGCAGTATCTCGAGGGAACGCTGGTCATCCCCTCCCGGCAGGATGCCGACAACAAGATCAATGAGGCGCTTTCGAGCGATCGGTCCTTCACCATGGAAATGGTGGTGCGTCCTCGCGATCCCTCTTCCACCGACTACCAGCCGCTGATGAAAAAGGGCGACAGTCAGGTGGGTCTGCGCACCCATAACAACGCCTTCGATCTGGTCACCTACGTGACGCGGGACGGCTCCAAGGGCACCTGGGCGGAGTGGCATTACAACCGTCCTGCCTCTTGGGGAAACGGCGACTGGCAGCATCTGGCGCTGACCTACGACGGGAAAACCCATGCGGCCAAATTGTATCTCAACGGGACCTTGATCAACAGCACATCGACGCCGTCGGTCGACGGTGCCACCATCATGCAAAGCACCTATGATCTGGCGATCAACTATTGCACCGAGCGTGGTCGGCCGGGTCAAAACGACGTTGCCGTCGCGCGAATCTATACCAGAGCGCTCAACGCGCAGGAGATCGCTGCCCAGCGGCAGGCGTATTTGAACAATACCGCTTACACCATCCCGGCCGACAGCGACGACGTGCTGATGTGGCTGGATTTCGCCTCTGCCAAGCTGCGCCCGTCGGTGGACGGTTCGGTGTGGGATTATTACGGTGAGCAGGGCAACGACAATCTGGCCGGGCAATATCTCGGCTATGGCGGCGACTGGGGCGACGTGATCAATACCGGCAACTTCTGCGCCAACGGTCTGGTGTCGTCCGACCGTACCCCGCAAGCCGAGCTGCAGGAGATCCAATACGTGCAGCAGCCGCTGCGCTTTACCGCCGCACAGCGGCAACTGGCTGTCCGGCAGATCGAGATATTCAACGAAAGCCAGTGGCTGGACACTGCCCGCTACCTCTTCCAATGGGAACTGCAGGAAGACGGCGTCGTGATCGATCGCGGCGATTTTACCGCGACGATCGCGCCGCAGGCCACCCAAACCGTCAGCGTTCCCTTCGTCATGCCGTCGAAAACCAAGGATGACGGGGAATACTTCCTCAACGTCACCGCCGTGTTGGCAAAGGATACCGATTGGGCCCAGGCGGGACAGGTGGTCGGCTGGCAGCAGTTTGCCGTGGCGGCGGATATCGGGCAGGTGCCGAAAATCGATACGGCGACCCTGTCGTCGCTTACAAAAAGCGAAACCGCCGATACCCTCACCCTGAGCGGGGAGGATTTCACACTTACGGTCAACAAAAAGACCGGACTGATCGGCACCTATACCGTCAAAGGGCAGACGGTGCTGACCAAAGGACCGGCCCCCAATTTCTGGCGCGCCACCATCGACAACGACGGCTATTTCCCGAAAGAATGGGAGACCGCCAACCAGGGGATGACCCTCGACGAGATGACCGTCACGATGGGCGAGGACGACACCATCTGCGTGATCGACGTCACCCTGAATCTGCCCCGGGCGAAAAATTCCAAGGAGCATCTGACCTACACCGTATACGGCTCGGGCGCCGTCGGTGTGCGGGCGCGGCTTGACGTCAACCCGGAAATGGGCGAACTGCTCAAATTCGGCGCGGAATTAACCCTGCCGGCCGGGTACGAGAACGTCACCTGGTTTGGCAACGGACCGGAGGATACCTTCATCGACCGCCGCCAGGGCGGACAGATCGGGCTGTATTCCTCCACCGTGTCCGATTCCTTCTTCCCCTACGCCAAACCGCAGGCATCCGGCAACCACACCGACGTGCGGTATATCGCGCTGGAGGAGCCGGGCAATCCGGTCGGGCTGATGGTGGTGGGTGAAAACCCGCTGGAAGCCAGCGCTCTGCACTTCAAAACCGGCGATTACGCCGGCAAACGGCATCCCTATCAGATGCCCTCCCGTGACAATTACACCATCCTCAACGTCGACCAGATCTCCCGCGGGGTGGGCCAATCCTCCTGCGGACCGAGTCAGCTGGCGCAATACCAACTGCCGGTGAACTACGATTTCGATTACGCTTTTACCATCCTGCCTTACGATACCGCCGCCGATGATCCGATGACGCTCAGCAAGCCCTGGCGGGTGGTGGAAAGCCCGGCCGACCCGGCGCAGCCTTCCGGCTATGAAACGGCTGAGATCGCCCGGTTTGGCGGGATGGAACGAACCATTAACGGCGCGGCGATCAACGGCGGCTCCCTGTACGCCGACTGGACGCGGGCGAATGACAACCGGGTGGCGGATCTGACGGGGTATGATCCCGCCAATCTGCGGCTGCGGGTACGCTTTGAGCTGCATGCCCCGGACGAGAGCGTGCCGCCGGCGACCTGGTTCAAGAGCGGATATGTCAAGCTGCGCTCGGAGCAGCGCGCCGATCCGGCGGTCAACAACGGGGATCCCGAGCACAACTACGGCTGGGACATCAACGCCTCGTGGAATCTCCAATACGGCGAAAACGCCTTTGATATTCCGCTGGCTGACGCCCTGCAGGGGCGTTTCGGCAACGACAGCCGCACCATGTACGGTTCCAACAACCGCAAAGGACAGATCGACTGGACACGGATCGACCGCATGATTTTCGTCATTTCCGCGCCGAACTATAACGGGCTGCGGATGAACGTCACCTATGCCGCCGTTGTGGATACCGCCTTTGAAAAGACGCTGGCGCGGCTGACTGAACTGACCGAATCCCCGCTGACGCAGGGGTCGTATACCGACGCCTCCTACGCCGCCTACACCGACGCGCTCAAACGGGGCGCGGACGTGCTTGCCGACAAACGCGCCACCTTGGAGCAGGCGCAAAACGCGGCGGCGTATCTGGAAAACACACAGGCAGAACTGACCGCCGATCCTGCCGCGGTGCTGACAGCGGCGCTTCGCCTGCGGGTGAGTGAAGCCGCACAGATGGATTCTCTTGCCGTTACTCCCGACGCGTTGCAGGCGTTTGAAGAGGCCTTAGCGGCGGCGCAGGGCGTGCTGGATCACGACGGCGTCACTCAGGACGAGGTGGACGCGGCGCTGGCGGCGTTGGAGAAGGCCATCGCCGGGCTGACGACGGTCTGCCGTCCCGGCGACGTGGACGAAAGCGGCGCAGTGACCGCCGCCGACGCCCTGATGGCGCTGCAGGCTGCCACCGGCAAGATCACCCTGACCACCATTCAGAAGATGGCGGCCGACGTGGACGGGCAAAACGGCGTCACCGCCGCCGACGCGTTGGCGATCCTCCAGTTTGCAACAGGGAAGATCACGGCTTTTTAACGGTGATTCTTCTCGATATATCGTATAGGAGAGAATGCAATGAAACAGAATCGTCGGAAGAAAGCGCTGTCGGCGGTGTTGTCGCTGACGTTGTGTATTTGCTTGGCGACACCCGCCTTGGGCGGCGTGGTGGCGGCGGAAAGCCCGGTCCGGATCGCCTGTGTGGGTGACAGCATCACCTGGGGCGCCGGCGCGAGCGACCGGGCGACCTATTCCTATCCCGCCCAGCTGCAAAAGCGGATGGGCAGCGGATATGACGTGCGCAACTTCGGTCTGGGCGACCGCAGCATGCTCAGCAAGGCGCAGTTCCCCTATATCAAGACCGACGAGTATACCCAAAGCAAGAATTTTGCGCCCGACTACGTCATCATCATGCTGGGCACCAACGATTCCAAGCCGGTCAACTGGGCGCACAAGGCGGAGTTCGAGTCGGATATGCGGGCGATGATCCAATCCTATCGGAACCTTGACTCCCATCCGGTGGTGATCGTCGCCACCACTCCCACCGTCGGCTCCTCCAACGCCGGCATCACCGACGCGGTAGTCACCGGCGAGATCGTCCCTATCCAGAAGCGTGTGGCGGCCGATATGGGCTGTCCGGTAATCGACATCAACGCCCTGACCCGGCACCGTCCCACCATCTACATCGAGGGCATCCATCCTGATAACGCCGGGTACGCCCTGCTCACTCAAATGTTTTACGACGGGCTGCAGGAGATCTTCAACGCCCGGCTGCACTCTCTGTCGATCGGTGGCGTGAAGGCCGTCATCGACGAGCAGGCCGCCGCGGCGACGCTGACCCTGCCCCACGGCACCGATCTTTCGGCGCTGACCCCGGTCGTCACCCTGGCCGACGGTGCCAGAATCGACAAAACCGGCCCGCAGGATTTTACCGTTCCAGTCACCTATACCGTTACTTCGCCCGACGGCAAACGGCAAAAGGCGTACGCCGTCACCGTGACGACCGCCCCGGCTGACGCCGCCGACGACGCGGCGCCTGTCGCCGTGACCCTGAACGGGGTGCCGGGCGTGATCGACGAAGAGAGCGGCGTCGTCACCGTTACCCTGCCGGCGTCCGCTGACGTGACCGCCGCCGCGCCGGCCTTCACCCTGCCGGAAGGCGCGGCGGTGGTCCCGACCGCTCCGCAGAATTTCACGAGTCCCGTCACCTATACCGTGACCGCCGCCAACGGCGCCGTTACCCGATCCTACGTTGTGAAAGTTGAACGGTTGCGCCAAATCAAGGTCGCCCTGGTGGGCGACAGCATGACCGCCGCCGACAACTATCCCAACGCGCTGGCGGAAAATTTGGGCGGCGATTATCTTATCGGCCGCTTTGGGGTTGGCAGCACCACCGTGCAGAAAAGCGGAAAAAAGGAGACCGGCGACGGCCGCGGATGGTATGGCTATCACCCGCAGTATCAGCAGAGCCTGGAATTTCAACCCGATTTTGTGCTGCTGATGCTGGGCGCCAACGACTCCAAGCAGGACGGGGGCAATCCCGACTGGGTCACCAACTGGACCGAAAGCAGCGCCGTCGACTTCGAGCGGGATCTCAGCGAATTGGTGGCGTCCTATCAAGCGCTGGACAGCCGGCCCGTCGTCATCATCGCCACCTCGCCCTCCGGCTTTGCCGCGGCGGGCAACTGGGGTGCGCAGCCCCGGATCGTCAACGAGCAGATCGCGCCGCTGCAGCGGGCGGTCGCCGAAAAGATGGGCTGCTTCTTAGTGGATTTCAACGCCTTTACCAAGGGAAACGAATACGGCTGGATCAGCGGCGATGGACTGCACCCCAACGGCAGCGGCTACCATCAGCTGGCGGCGCAGTTTTACGACGCGCTGCGGCAGGCGCAGGCGTCTATCCGCGGCATGACCGCCGCCGGAGAGGAGGGCGTCGTCAGTCATATCGACCGATCCGTCGGCATCGCCGTGCCGGACGAGACCGATCTGACCGCCCTGGCGCCCGCATACACCCTGGCCGACGGCGCGACGATCGATGTGACCGGCACGCGGGATTACACCGATCCCGTCACAGTCACCGTCACCTCGGTCAATGGCGTCAGTCGCGCCTACACCGTGTCGGCGATGCCCAAATCCGCCGTGTCGGTGGAAAAGATCGCGCTGCAGACCCCACCCGCTAAGATCGAATATCTGCAGGGCGAGCGGCTGGATCTGACCGGCGCCGCTTTGGCCGTCACCTATTCCAACGGCATGCAAAAACAGGTGCCCGTCACCGACGACATGGTGGAAGGCTACGACTGGCTGACGGTCGGCGAGCAGTCCCTGACCGTCACCTGCGAGGGGATGACCGCCGCCATTCCCGTGCGGGTCATGCCCCACGGTGTGATCGGCACCTTCCATCCGTTTGAAAAAGAGTATTCCGCCGCCGCCGGCAACTGGAAATACGGCTATATCATGTACGCCGACTGGACCTGGGCGGATCAGCGTCCGATTGATTTGAGCGGCAACCGCGACGGTCTGTATCTGACCATGACGATGACCTTCCGCGGCGCGGACGTGTCCGACTGCTGGGACAATATCGTCGTCAAGCTGCGCTCGGAGGAATTGAACGGGGAGAACAATTGCGGCTGGACGCTGACGCCCGCCTCGGCCGAGGTGAGCGAATCCGCTCCCGGCGTCTTTCAAATCGCCATTCCGCTGACCAAAACGCCGGATAATAATACCGGCACCATGGACTGGGCGACCGCCGGCAGGATCATTGCGCTGACCACCGTCAAGAGCCCCTATCGCGACGCGGCGGGGAAAAATCAATTGACCCAGACCCTGTCCGGCGTCTATATCGTTGACCGTGGGCAAACGCCCGCCCCGCCGGATACCGCCGCTTTGCAGACGGCGATCGGGGAAGCCGACGCCCTTGATACCGCGCCGTATACCGACGAGAGCGTTGCCGCCTTTGACCGGACGCTGGCGCTGGCGAAAGCGTATCTGACCAACCCTTACGCCTCACAGGAGTCTGTCGACGGGATGATCGACGAGCTGCGCGCGGCCGCCGCCGCGCTGGAAACGGCGCCTGCGTACACGGCGGGCGACGTGGATGAGAGCGGTACCGTTACCGCCGCTGACGCTCTGATGGCGCTGCAGGCGGCCACCGGGAAGATCGAGCTGACCGACGCGCAGACCCTCGCCGCCGACGTGGACGGCAATCCCGGGGTGAGCGCATCCGACGCGCTGATGATCTTGCAGTTTGCGACGGGGAAGATCGGCGCCTTTTCAATCAACGCTTAAAGTGAGGAAATCAAGATGGATGAAGAGATGATACGTTTGCCGGGCAAGATCCGGATCGCCTGCGTGGGGGACAGTCTGGCGGCCGCGCCGGATTATCCCGACGCGCTGGAGAACTTGCTCGGCGAGGAATACGAGGTGGGGCGGTTCGGCGTGAACAGCACCACCGTGCAGAAAAACGGCAAAAAGGAGACCGGCGACGGCCGCGGATGGTATGGTTTCCACCCGCAGTACCGCCAAAGCCGGGACTTTCAGCCGGATATCGTGTTGCTGATGCTGGGAGTCAACGACGCCAAACGGGCAGGGGAGAATCCCGGTTGGGTCACCAACTGGACCCAAAACAGTCCCGTCGCTTTTGAGCGGGATCTTTGTGAACTGGTGACGGCCTATCAGGCGTTGGACAGCCATCCTCTTGTCGTGATGGCGACCGCGCCGGCGGGATGGGCCACGGACGGCAGCTGGGGGGTGGATCCCACCGTTATCGCCGATGAGGTGGTGCCTCTTCAGCGCCGGATCGCGGCAAAAACAGGATGTCAGCTGGTGGATTTTTTCGCACTGACCCGCCAAAGGGGAAAAGCCCTCATCGGTGGCGACGGATTGCATCCCACCGCCGAGGGCTACCGCCAACTGGCGGAGCAGTTTTGCGACGCGATCCGGCAGGCGGTTTTTGTAAAAGTGGAAAAAAACTGAGTTTTTGCAAATAATCGCTCTTTACGCCAAAAAATTCGACCATTATAATTGAATCAAATGATAGTCGCATTTTTTATAAGATAAATGTATTGCTGCCAAGTGTGAAACGGGAGAAAGGAAGACGAGCCATGACTAAAAAATCAAACAGACGGCGTCGGGGATGGTCGCTGTTGCTGGCGTGGACGGTGCTTTGCACTGCTTTGGCGCCGGTCACAACTCCCGCCGTGTCGGCGGAGGAGATCACGGACGACTGGGCGTTTTTGAACAGCTTCGTGCCCGCTCTCAATCGCACCTGGTCGACGTTGCCCATGGTGAATACCGCCGATCAGAAGACCGCTAAGGGTGCCTATAAATGCGCCGTCAACGCGCCGGTAATGGGCAACGGCGACATGGCGGTCGCCGTCGGCGGCGATGAGTACGAGCAGCTGTATTATATGAGAAACTCCGACTTTTGGTCGGATGACGACGGCCCGAACGGCTTCCAAGGGGTCAATCAGGTGCCCAGCGCCCTGCTGACGATCAAAAACAATCAGGAACCGGAAAATCTGGCTTTGAAAAAGACCGTTGCCTGTTCGACCGAAAACATCAGCCCCAATCCTCAGCAAAACGGCCCGGCGGCTGACGCGGTGGACGGAAAAACCACCACCATGTGGCATTCCAAGTGGCAGACCCGTTCGGACACCTTCAGCGAGTGGCTGATGGTGGACATGGGCAGCACGTTTACGGTGGATCGCTACGTGGTGCATCACTACGGGCAGATCAAGGCGAACAGCGATAAATACAATACCAGCGATTTTCAGCTGCAGTACAGCGAAACCGGCGATCCCGACGGCGAATGGACGACGGCGGATACCGTGATTGGCAACACCGCCCGCGTCACCGACCGGGATATCACCCCCTTTACGGCGCGGTACGTGCGGCTGCTGGTCACCAAACCCGACAGCGCCAACGATAAAGACGCGGCGGCGCGCATCGCCGAGTTGATGCTGATCTCGCCAAACGCGGACGATAACCCGCCCGAGCCGATCCCCTACCGTCAGGAGGAGGATATCCTGACCGCCGAGATCCGCTCCGCGGTGCCCTTCGACGGCGCCAACGGCTTGTATATCACCTCCTATACCTCCGCCAATGAGAACACCATGGTGGCGGAATTGACCGCTATGAGCGATAAGGACGTCGCCGTGGCGGTGGAGTTGAGCGATCAGGTGCTCAACAAGCAAAACTATCCCGCCGTGGCAGGTGTCGACAACGGCGTTCTGTGGCTCAAGCGGGAGACCAGCCAGAGAAACGACGCCCGGTTCATCGCGAAAACCGCCACGGCGACCCGGGTGCTGGGCGGCAAAAACGTCACCGCTTCGGTGAGCGGTACCGTTGCCAAGGCGGAATTCGTTGTCGAGGCGGGCAAAACGGTCACCGTTGTGACCGCGCTTAAGGGTGATAACGATATCAATGGCGACGATAACACCGTTGACAACGACCAACATCTCGCCGATGTCAAGGCGACCGTCAACGGCCTGGACGACGTCTCCATCACGGCGCTCAAAGAAGCCCACCGTGCCTGGTGGAAGGATTGGTATTTGAAATCCTACGTAAGAACGTATGAGGATACCCTCGATCGCTACTACTACCGCACCCTGTATCAGCTGGGCACCATGACCCGCGCCGGCTACGTCAATCCCGGTCTGCACGGCCCGTGGATCACCGCCGACGGCAAGGGACAGAACTACAGCAGCTATTGCTCCAACGACCTGGGCGCGGCGATGTATTACCTGTCGCTGATCGAATCCAACCGGGCGGACAACGCCAAGATGTGGATCGACGTCGCCTACGATTATATCCCCTACGCGCAGGAACGCGCCAGGACCGAGTTCGGCATCCAAAACGGCGGCGCGCTGTACCCGGTGCACTGGACGCCCTTCGCCGGCGCCAACTACGAAAAGTGGCACTGGGGGCAGAAATGGCTGTCTGCCAACATCGCCCAGATCGGCGAGTATTACTACAAATATACCCTCGACGACGCATATATGCAGGAAAAGATCTATCCCCAAATGAAGGCCGCCGCGGCGTTCTTCGAGGAATATATGGAAAAGGACGAGAACGGCGTTTACAACTTCAACCATTCCGCCACCCACGAGATCCTTGATACCGACGTCGCCATCATCGAGGCGCTGAAAAACTCCAGCATGGGACTGGGCGTGATCAAGCGGCTGTTTATCGATCTGCTCCGGTTCAGTGAGGATCTGGGCGTCGACGCCGACAAGCGGGCACTGTGGGCCGATATCGTCGAGAATCTCCACGAAATCCCGACCGCGGAATATAAGGGCGTGACGGTTTACGCAACCGAGGAGGACTACGGCTTCCGCAGCGTCGGTCCCAACAACCAAACCACCAACATCGCCCAGACCCAGTTGGTCTATCCGATGAACGTGGTTACCCGCTTCTCCGATCCCGAGGCACTCGAGACCGCTTACAACACCATCTACCAGGGCATGTTCGACATTGCGTGGAACCACGGCAACATGACCGGGCAGGAGATCTATACCGCCGCGCTGCGCACCGGCAAATTCGATATCGACACCCTGATCGGCTATTACAACCGGGTGTTGAAATACGACCTGATCAACGGCAAAGAGGATGAGGTCGGGGACAACGGTTATCTGCACTACCCGCTCTTCACCGGCAGCGGCAGTTCACTGAACAGCTTTATGAACAACCTCTGCGTGCAAAGCTACGACGAGGGCATCCTGTTCTTCCCCGAATATCCCGCCCACCGCGAGGCGGTGTTCAAGAATCTGCTGACTTTGGGCGGTTTTTTGACCGGCGGCGAGTTCCGCGACGGCAAGCCGCAGAATCTGTCGATCACCAGCCAGAAGGGCGGCGCGTGCAAGGTGTTTGCCCCGTGGGCGGACGCCAACCTGAAGATCACCTGTGAGGGTGCTAAGGTGCGCCCGACGGCGGTGGAGGAAACCCCGCAGGGCACCGTTTATACCTTTAACACCGCCGCCGGCAAGACCTACGATCTGGCGCCTACGCAGGAAGCGGTCGAGCCGACGCTCTACGGCGACGTGGATGAAAGCGGCGACGTGACTGCCGCCGACGCGTTGATGGCGCTGCAGGCGGCCACCGGCAAGATCACCCTGACCGATCCACAAACGCTGGCCGCCGACGTGGACGCCGTGTCGGGCGTTTCCGCCGCCGACGCGCTGCTGATCCTGCAAAAGGCGACCGGCAAAGTCGACCGTTTCCCGGTGGAAACGCTATGAACCGGAGCGAAAGAAAGGGGAGGCTCGTATGCTTCAAAATCGCAAAGGCAGACTGCGCCGTCTGGCGCTGGTGCTGGCTGTGACCACGACTCTGACCGTGACGCCGCTGTCCGGCGTCACCGCCTCGGCTGAAATGCCGCAGGATGACTGGGCGTTCCTCAATAGCTTTGTGCCGGCTCTCAACCGCACCTGGGACGAAGCGCCGCTGATCAATAAGGATTTTACCGTCAACGCCCCCGTGATGGGTAACGGCGATATGTCGGTCGCTATCGGCGGCAACGAGTATGAGCAGGCATATTATATGCGCAATTCCGACTTTTGGTCGGACGACGACGGTCCCGGCGGCTTCCAGGGGGTCAATCAGGTTCCCGCCGGCGTGCTGAAGATCCGCAGTGAGTCGCCCGCCGTTAATCTGGCGCTGGGCAAGACGGTGACGTGGTCCAGCGAAATCAGAGCCGCCGTCGCCATGTACGACAACCCCGCCGTCAACGCGGTGGACGGCCAGATTGGCACCATCTGGAGCTCGCAGGGGCGCAAGGCGGTCGATCCGTTTTACGAGTGGATCATCGTCGACCTGGGAGAAGCAACGCAGATCGGCCGGTATGTGGTTACCCACTATGGCGAGGTTTATGCCAACAAGGACGCCCACAACACCGCCGATTTCAAGATCCAGTACAGCGATGCGGCCGATCCCGACGGCACTTGGACCGACGCCGACGTGGTGACCGGCAACACCGCCCGCGTCACCGATAAGGAGATCACTCCCTTTACCGCCCGGTACGTGCGGCTGCTGGTCACCAACCCCGAAAGCTCCGGCGCCGAAAACATCGCGGCGCGCATCGCGGAGTTCGAGCTGTACGCTCCCGCAGAGATCCCCCCGGTTAAAACCGTGACCGCGTCCAGCGAATACGTGAGCGGCGGCTTATTTGCCGCCAACGCGCTCGATGGCGATGACGCGACGTTTTGGGCTTCCGAAAGCCATAAAAACGACGGCTCCGAGCCGCAGTGGCTGGCGATCGATTACGGGACACAACGCACCTTCGATCGCTGGGTGGTCAAGCATTACGGCGCGACGGCGAGCAACCTCTCCGGGTCGGGTGTCAATACCGGCGATTATGCGCTGCAAATCAGCGAAACCGGAGATCCGGACGGCGAATGGACGACGGTGGACGCCGTGGAGGGCAACCGCGCCGATTTCACCGACAGAACGGTAGAAGCGTTTACCGCCCGGTACGTGCGGCTGCTGGTCACCGTTCAGGCCGGCAACGGCAGCGCGACGGAGCATGCGCGCATCGCCGAGTTCGAGCTGCACGGGCCTTTCGAGGACGAAGAGGTTCCGGGCGAAGCGGTCGCCTACCGTCACGAGGAGGATATCCTGACCGCCGAGATTCATTCGACGCTGCCCTTCGGTGGTCATCCGCTGAACATCGTCTCCTACACCTCCGCCATTGAAAACACCATGGTCGTCGAACTGTCGACCCTGTCGGACAAAGCGGTGCCGGTGTGTCTGGAGCTGAGCGATCAGGTGCTCAACAAGCAAAACTATCCCGCCGTCGCCGGCGCGCAGGGCGACACTCTGTGGCTCAAGCGGGAAACCAGCCAGAGAAGCGACGCCCGCTTTATCGCCAAGACCGCCACGGCGACCCGGGTGCTGGGCGCGACCGATCTGACCGTCGAGTCGGAAGGCGCCGTTGCGGCGGCCTATTTCACCGTCGAGCCGGGTCAGACGGTCACCCTCGTGACCGCTCTCAAGGGTGACAACGACATCACCGGCGACAACATCAACGTCAACAACGAGACGAATCTCACCGACGTCAAGGCGACCGTTTCCCTCGCCAACGACACGGCGCTGGGATATCTCAAAGAAGCCCATCGCCAATGGTGGAAGGACTGGTATCTGAAATCCTACGTCAGAACGTATGAGGATACCCTCGACCGGTATTATTACCGGATGCTCTATCAGCTGGGCACCATGACCCGCGCCGGCTGCGTCAATCCCGGTCTGCACGGCCCGTGGATCACCGCCGACGGCAAGGGGCAGAAATACAGCAGCTATTGCTCCAACGATCTGGGGGCGGCGATGTATTATATCTCGCTGATCGAATCCAACCGGGCGGACAACGCCAAGATGTGGATCGACGTCGCCTACGACTATATTCCCTACGGACAGCAGCGGGCAAAGACGGAGTTTGGCATCGACAACGGCGGCACCTTTTACCCGGTGCACTGGACGCCTTTCGCTGGCGCCAACTACGAGCCGTATCACTGGGGTCAGAAATGGCTGTCGGCCAACATCGCGCAGATCGGCGAGTATTACTACAAGTATACTCTCGACAAGGAGTACATGGCCGAGAAGATCTATCCGCAGATGAAAGCGTCGGCGCTGTTCTTTGAAAAATTCCTCGAGAAGGACGAGGACGGCGTATACAACTTCAATCATTCCGCCACCCACGAGATCATCGATAACAACCCGGTGATCGATGAACTGAAAAACGCCAGCATGGGGCTGGGCGTGATCAAACGGCTGTTCACCGATATCGTGGCGTTCAGTGAGGATTTGGGAGTCGATGCCGACAAGCGGGAGCTGTGGTGCGATATCCGCGACCATCTCCACGAACTGCCGACGACCGAGTATAAGGGCAAAACGGTATACGCCACCGAAGAGGGACTGGGCTTCAACAGCGTCGGGCCGAACAGCGGCACCTCCAACATCGCGCAGTCCCAGTTCGTCTACCCGATGGACGTCGTCAACCGCTTCTCCGATGAGGCCGAGCAGGAGATCATCTACAACACCCTGGATCTCGGCCTGTTTGACGGAGGCCGGTGGAATCAGGGCAATATGGTCGGGCAGGAGTTTTACACCGCCATGCTGCGCAGCGGTCAGTTTGACGTCGACCGTCTGATCGACTACTACACCCGGGTCATGAAGTGGAACATCCTCGAGGGAAGGGAAGACGGCGTTGGAGACAGCGGCTATCTGCAATTCCCGCATTTCACCGGCACCGGCTGCTCGCTGAACAGCTTCATGAACAACCTGTGCGTGCAAAGCTACGAGCAGGGGATCATGTTCTTCCCGGAATATCCCGCCCACCGCGAGGCGGTGTTCAAGAACCTGTTGACGCTGGGCGGCTTTTTGACAAGCGGCGAATTCCGCGACGGCAAGGCGCAGAACCTGACCGTCACCAGCCAAAACGGCGGCGCATGCAAGGTGTTTGCCCCGTGGGCGGACGCCAACCTGAAGATCACCTGTGAGGGCGCTAAGGTACGCCCGGCGGCGGTGGAGGAAACCGCGCAGGGCGTTGTCTACACCTTTGATACCGTCGCCGGCAAGACCTACGATCTGGCGCCTACGCAGGAAGAAGACGAGCCGCTGCTCTACGGCGACGTGGACGAGGACGGCTCGGTGACTGCCGCCGACGCGTTGATGGCGCTGCAGGCGGCCACCGGAAAGATCGATTTGACCGATCCGCAAACGCTGGCCGCCGACGTGGACGGCATCGCCGGCGTCGCGGCGAGCGACGCGCTGCTGATCCTGCAATATGCCACCGAAAAGATCGGTACCTTTCCGGCAGAGCGCATCTGACGGATAAAAATAAATCCATTAAGAAAGGATGGTGGAGGGAGATCCGCTCATGGTCTCATGAGCAGCTCCCAGGGTTATGTTGAAGAAAATCGGCAAGCAAAAGACGCGATGGCTGTCCATGCTGTTGGCGCTGACGGTGATTTGTCTGGTGCTGCCGTCGTTCGCGGCGATCGGCGCGTCGGCGGAGGGAACGCCGGTCAATCTGGCGTTGGGCAAGACCGCCACGGCGTCTTCAGTGGATACTGACGCCACTGTTGCCGGCAAAGCGGTCGACGGACAGGACAACACCAGCTGGAGTTCTTCCGGGCGGTCGAATGCCGACCCCTTTAACGAGTGGCTGATGGTTGACCTTGGCGAAGCGACCGAGATCGGTCGGTATGTGGTCAAGCATCACGGCTCTGCCACGTACAATACCCAGGATTTCCGGGTGGAGTACAGCGCCAACGGCAGCGACTGGACGCTTGCCGATACCGTTGCCGGCAACACTGACGCCGTTACCAGCCGGATGCTGCCGGACGCCGTTATGGCGCGGTATGTGCGGCTGGTGGTCACTAAGCCGGAGGATTTGGAGCACACGGTCATTGCAGCGCGCATCAAGGAGTTCGAGCTCTACGCGCCCAGCGTCACCGTGAGTTCTTCCAACGTCAACAGCGAGTATCCCGCCGAAAACGTGCTCAAGGACGACAGTTCCCAGTGGGTCGCTTTGAACTGCTCGGCGGATAATCCCCAGTGGGTGATGATCGACTTCGGCAAGACGCAGACGTTTAATCGCTGGATCGTCAATCATTTTCAAGCGAATAATCACGCCTTTAACACCAGCGATTATCAGTTGCAGTATAAGCAGGGAGACGCGTGGATCACCGCCGATACCGTGACCGGCAACCAGGCGGGGTCCACCGACAGAACGGTCGAGGCGTTTACAGCGCGGTATGTGCGGCTGTATATTACCAAGCCCACTTACAACGGCGATAACAATGTACGCATCACCCGGTTCGCCCTGTCCAACGACGGCGAATATACCGCGACCTATTCCGCGTCCAGTGTCAATAACAATCAAAGTCTGTACACCGCGGATAAGGCCTTCGACGGCAATACCACCACCGAGTGGGTGTCCAACGCCTATCCGAATGACGGATCGCAGATGGAATGGCTGCAGATCGACTTCGGTCATCGAATTGAACTCAACCGCTGGATCGTCATGCATCACGGTGTGGCGTCCGGCAACGGCGGCGTTAACACCAGAGAGTATGCGCTGCAATACAAACAGGGCGACGAGTGGATCACTGCCGATACCGTGACCGGCAACACGGCGCACTCCACCGATCGCACGGTGGAGCGGTTCACGGCGCGGTATGTCCGTCTGGCGGTCATCTGCCCCGAACAGGGCAACACCGGCAACGGCGTTACGCGAATCGTTGAGTTCGCGGTATCCAACGACGGCGTATTTACGCCGAAATACTCCGCCTCCGGCGTTTTTAGAGACGACAGTTCTTTGGCCGCCGACAAGGCGTTTGACAATGACGACAGTACCATTTGGGCCTCGCGGAAGTTTAATGAGAATGGCGGAGAGAACGAATGGCTGGCGATTGATTTCGGTGATTCGCAAACCTTTAGCCGCTGGATCGTTAAACACTGGAACGTTCAGCTGCAGCGGGGCGAAAGCGGTAAAACGCTCAATACCCGCGACTTCAAACTCCAGTATAGTGCGACCGGCGATCCCAACGGCACTTGGATCGACGTGGACGAGGTGACGAATAACCAGGAGGATATTACCGATCGGTCGGTCGGGGAGTTCACGGCGCGATACGTGCGGCTGCTGATCACCGCCCCCGTGTGGAACGATCCGACGCAGAGCGCCCATATCGTCGAGTTCGCTCTGACGAACGACGGCACGCCCAATCCCAAATACTCCGCCTCCGGCGTTTTCAGAGACGACAGTACTTTAGCCGCCGACAAAGCGTTTGACAATGACGACAGCACCATTTGGGCATCCCGGAAGTTTAACGAGAATGGCGGGGAGAACGAATGGCTGGCGATTGATTTCGGCAGATCGCAGACGTTCAACCATTGGCTGGTCAAACACTGGAACGTTCAGTTGAACCGGGGCGAGAGCGGCCGGACGCTGAATACCCGTGACTTCAAGCTGCAATACAGCCAGACCGGCGATCCCGACGGCACCTGGATCGACGTAGACGCGGTAACGGGAAACTTGGATGATATCACCGATCGGTCGGTGGATGAGTTCACCGCGCGGTATCTGCGGCTGCTGATCACCGCTCCCGTGTGGAACGATCCGACGCAGAGCGCCCATATCGTCGAGTTTGCGGTGGATTACGTAGAACCGCAGCCCATAAGCGTCACCTTCGTCGGCAAATACAACGAAACCGTCGCCGTTAAGACGGCGACCTCGGCCGCGGAACTGGCGACGCTGCTGACCGAAACCAAGACCACCGACTTCGGTACCTATCACTTTATCGGCTGGAACGAGAACGCCCAAAACGCGCAGGCACTGTTTGACGCCGGAAACGATATTACCGTGACCGCTGTGTTTATGCAGGTGGAAGCCGCCAAGGGGTATCACCTGACCGTCGGCGCCGGGGTGACGGCCAAAGACGGGCTGGGAAGCGCCGTGGACGGCACGACCGCTCTCGGCTTTGATCAGCGGATCACCGTCACCGCCGAAGGCAAGGTCGCCTACTGGGTGCTCGACGGCGCCAAGGTGGGCTTTGGCAAGAACACGTACACCTTCTACGTCAGCGGCAACAACAGTATTGAGGCGGTGACCGGAGAAGCCGGGAGTCTTGATTCCGAAGTGGTGCTGCAGCAAGCGACTTATGCGCAGGGCAGCGAGTGCTTCACCCTGACGGTGATCGCCCAGACTTCCATCCCGTCGGGCAATGTGAGCGAATACGGCGTGATCTTTACCTCCAAAGAGCCGACGACGGCGTTTTTGAGCGATCCCGCCAACGCCGTTGTTAAAGTGAAATCCAGCAAGACCGGCGCCAATCAGCAGTATATGGCGCATCTGCTGAACGTGAAGACTGATCGTACCCGCTACGCCCGCGCCTACGCGATCGTAAACGGCGTTACCATCTACAGCACCACGGCGGTTCAGTTCAAGACCACCGCTTCGGACGTGACAACGGAATTCCGTGTGGTAGCATAAAGGAGGCGGCATTATGAAAAAGCGCTACGATCCTCCCTGGGGCAAATGGCAGCCGATCGCGTTTGACGACGTGCTGACCACCAGCGGCATGGGCGCCGGCGACGCCGGGCTGGACAACGACGACGATCCCGGCGAGGACTGGGGTGCGCCGTAATAACCATTGCTTTCCTCTTTCTCTTTTCTCTTTCTTCCCATGAAGCGGCCCGCTCCTCGGTTTCGAGGGGCGGCGCCGCTTTTTGTCTATAAGATCTGCAAATAAAAGCATCTCCATTGTTCGCAAGCGCATGGAGACAACAAATCGCGACAAAAGGCAATTTGTGATACGGGCTGCACGACAAACAGAAAAAATCTACCAAAAAAACGTGGGGATACGACGGCAAGATTCAGCGGGGTTGTTTCGGCTTTATTACAAATTTGTTGTTGAAATGTTGGATTTTATTACAAATTTGTTGTTGAATTGACAGGTTGGTTATGCTATGATATTCAAAGTCGGCGCTTGTCCGAAAATGGAATCGAAAGAGGATCCGTCATGGTTTTTTCAAGCCTGCCTTTTTTATATGTATTTTTACCGCTCAGTTTTCTGGCGTATCAGCTGGTCAGCGGACTGGACCGCAAAAACACCGTTTTGATCGTGTCGTCGCTGATCTTTTACGCTTGGGCCGGACCGTGGTACGTTCTGCTGCTGCTGGGGATGGTCGCCATCAACTGGATGGCGGGTCTGCTGATGGCGGCGGGTCGCCGCAAGCCCGGGCTGCGCAAGGGCGGCTTGTGGCTGGCGCTGATCGGCAGTTTGGGCCTGCTTGGGTTTTTCAAGTACACCGGGTTTTTGCTGGGCGGACTGCAGGCGTTGACCGGCTTTCCGTCGGCGGTGCCCGAAATCGTACTGCCCATCGGCATTTCCTTTTACACCTTCCAGCTGCTCTCTTACAGTCTGGACGTATACCGCGGGGACGTCAAGGCTCAGCGTTCCTATAAGGTGCTGCTGTTGTACGCCAGCTTGTTCCACCAGTGCATCGCCGGGCCGATCGTCCGCTATCGCGACGTCGAGACGCAGATCCTCGGGCGGCGTACCTCGGTGATGAACACCTCCTACGGGGTGTGGCGGTTTGCGGTGGGTCTGGCGAAAAAAGCGCTTCTCGCCAACACCTGCGCCGCGGTTTTTGACCGGCTGGTGCCGCAGGGTGCGTCGTTGTCGACTTTGCCGGCGGTCAGTCTGTGGGCGGCGATGGGGACGTATATGCTGCAGATCTATCTGGACTTTTCCGCCTATTCGGATATGGCGATCGGATTGGGCCGGATGGTGGGCTTCCATTACCGGGAAAACTTCGACTATCCCTATACCTCCCGTTCGGTGTCGGAATTCTGGCGCCGGTGGCACATATCGCTTGGTTCCTTTTTCCGGGATTACGTGTACATCCCGCTGGGCGGCAACCGCCGGGGCTTGCCCCGCACCATCTGGAATCTGTTTATCGTCTGGGCGTTGACCGGTTTGTGGCACGGCGCCAGTTGGAACTACGTGCTGTGGGGATTGTATTTCTTCGTCTTCATCGCGCTGGAGAAGATCTGGCTGCGCGGTCCGCTGGAGCGGATGCCGGCGTTTTTCTCGAGGCTGTATCTGCTGGCGGTGGTCTTTTTCGGCTGGATTTTGTTCAAGTTCGAGTCGATGGCCGACGGCTGGACGGTGTTCAAGGGCCTGTTCGGACTCAACGGCAACGCCTTTATAACGGGTGAGGGCCGCATCGTGCTGCTCAACTACCTGTTTTTCTTTGCGCTGGCGATCGCGGCGGTCACGCCGCTTGGCAAGCGGCTGATGGATGCGCTGGATCGCCGCGCCGAAGCCGGCGGCGGATCGGCAGCGGTGCATCTTGTCGGCGTCACGCGGGTGGCGGTGCCGATCCTGCTTTTGATCCTGTCGACGCTGGCCCTGATCGGCAACAGCTACAATCCCTTTTTGTATTTTCAGTTTTAAGGTTTTTGGATAGAAAGAGGTGTCGCCGATGGCTGTGCAAAACACGGGCTATCTGCAACGCAAAAAAATGCGCAAATACCGCAGCGTACAGGTGCTGGCGTTTTTCATCGCGCTGTATCTGATCAGCGTGCTGTCGCTGATGCTGCCGCTGCGCCCCAAGGTGTCTCAATCGGAGAAGCGCAAGCTGGCGGAGTTCCCCTCCTTCACGCTGTCCGGCTTTTTGGACGGGGAGTTCTTCGCGGGGATCGACCGCTGGTTTTCGGATACCTTTCCCTTTCGGGAGACGCTGATCGGCTGGAACACGGCGATATGGAATCTCAGCGGCATCCACACCCGCACCGTCGTCGGCGAGGTGGGGCAGGGGGATGAGATTCCCGACGTGATCACCACCGCGCCGGCGTCGTCCACGGCCTCCACGGCGCCGGTGACCACGACCACCGCCCTGTCGACCACCACCGCTTCGACTACGACGGTCTCGACCGCGAAAACGACCGCGACCAAGGCGGCGACCGGCTCCACCCATGCGCCCGGCAACGATCCGCTTGATTCCCAGCAGCTGGGCGGCGTGCTGTACGCCGGCAACAGCGGGTACGAGTACTATACCTTCAGCCGGGAGCAGACCGACCGGTACATCCGGCTGATCAACGCCGTCGGGAACAAGCTGGCCGGCAAAGCGACGGTATACGACGTCGTGGTGCCCAACAGCATGGGCGTGATGCTTTCCGACGAATACAAAAAGCGCAACGGCATCACCACCAGCGACCAGCGCCAGGCGATCGCCTATATGGCGGCCAGCATGAACCAAAACGTCCGCCCGGTGGAGATCTTCGATACCCTGCGGGAGCATTGGGAGGAATACATCTATTTCCGCACCGACCACCACTGGACGGCGACCGGCGCGTATTACGCTTATACCCGCTTTGCCGCCGTCAAGGGCTTTGCTCCCGCGGCACTGGCGGATTACGAGACGCAGGAGTATCCCGGCTTCCTCGGCACCTTCTACGCGAACGGCGGCAAACCGGCGGCGCTGGGTAAGACGCCCGACACGGTGGTGGCGTATCTGCCCAAATCCACCAACGCCATG
>JBMNVL010000019.1:0-21551 GCA_050946775.1 Acutalibacteraceae bacterium | reverse complement strand
AGTTGTTTACCCTGCCCGGCATGGCCAACGAAACGGTGCTGATCAACACCATGAACTATATCAACGGCAACGACGACGCACTGTCCATCCCCTCGCAGGATCTGACGCAGGACGTGCTGCAGTTCAGTGAAGGCGGCGCCGGCGCACTCAACGTGATCTTCACCTACGTGCTGCCGCTGGGACTGCTGGTGATCGGTCTGGTGGTCTTCCTGAGAAGGAGGCACTTATGAGCAAACGGGTACGCACCATCGTCATCGCGCTGATCGCGGTGGCGGTGCTGGGCGGCGCGCTGGCGGCGGTGCTGCTGCTGACCGAAAAGCCCGCCGTCGATGACCCGACGCCCGAAGAGGACACGTCGGTGACCCTGTCGGATACCGCCGCCGCCGTGACGAAGGTGGAGATCGCCCTGACGGGGGAGAGCTTCACCATAGCGTCGCAGGAAGACGGGGTGCTGGGGGTGACCCAATACGCCGATCTGCCGGTCAACGCCGACGCGGTCGACGCCCTGACCGGCGCGCTGCAAAAGCTGACCGCCAACCGGAAGCTGGACAATCCGCAGGCCGACGCCGATTACGGGCTGGACAAACCCGCCGCCACCCTGACCGCCACCTTCGCCGACGGCGCCACTCTGGCGCTGGAGCTGGGCGATACCACCCACGCGTCGGAGGAGACGTACCTGCGCGTGAAGGGCAAACCGGAGATCTATATGGTGGACGAAACGCTCAGCGACACGCTGACCCTGCCCTCGGCGGGGTATATCGGGGTATCGCTGATGACGGCGCCCGAGGTGGAAAAGGACGACGAAAACGGCCAGCCGGTGATGCGTTCCATCACCCTGACCGGCGGAGTGCGGGGCGACAAGCCCCTGACGGTGCGCCGCACCAATACCGCCGACAGCGACACCATGCGGCTGTACACCTATTGGGTGGAGCAGCCCTTCTCCCGCGGCGCCAACGATACCGCCGCGACCGAGGCGTTTTCCGCCGCCTATTCGCTGACCGCCGGATCGGCGGCCTTTGCCCATCCCACCGAGCAGCAGAAAAAAGACTGCGGGCTGGATCACCCCTCGACGGTGGCGAAGATCGTCACCGCGGTGGAATCCAAGGACGTCAGCAATCTCGGGGAAAACGACAGCGTTGACAACGCGCCCACCCGGTATTACGGGGTGCAAAACCACACCGTGACGGTAGGCGACGGGCTGGAGGGCGATCTTTACTACGTGATGGTGGACGATCTCGACGTGATCTATCTCGTGTCGGGCGGCGCCATCCCGTGGAAGGATATGGGCTATAACGATATCGCCAGCACCATGCTGTTTTTGCAGGATATCACCGGCATCGGCGCCATCACCGTCGTCGATCAGGGGAATGAAACCCGCTTTATCCTGACCCACGATCCCGAAGCGGGCAACGCCAACGATATGCTGACCGTCACAGTGGACGGCGAGCAGAAGGATACCTATTATTTCCGCCAGCTCTATCAGGTGATGATGGGGATCAAACGGATCGGGGACGCCGATCCGCCCTCCACCGGCCAGGCGGATATGACCATCCGGATCGAATCGACCGATACCCGGGATACCGTGGTCGAGGCGCGGCTGATCCGCACCTCCGGCAGCCGGTATACCTGCGTGATGCAGGACGGCGACGTGTACGCCGTGTCGGCCGGATCGGTGGAGGCGCTGCAAAAGCAAATGGCGCAGTATCTCGCCGGCAAAGAAGTGCTGGTGTATTGAGAAGTATAAAAAAACCCGCCGGGCGGTCAGACGATCACCCGGCGGGTTTTTCGGTTTGTATCACACGTTGAACCGGAACAGCACCACGTCGCCGTCCTGCATCACGTAATCCTTGCCCTCAGAGCGGACCAGCCCCTTTTCCTTGGCGGCGGCAATGGAGCCGTTGGCGATCAGCTCCTCGTAGGGGATGACCTCGGCGCGGATGAAGCCCCGCTCAAAATCGGTGTGGATCTTGCCGGCGGCCTGGGGCGCCTTGGTGCCCTTGGTGATGGTCCAGGCGCGCACCTCCGGCGTGCCGGCGGTCAGATAGGAGATCAGCCCCAGCAGCCGGTAACTGGCCTGGATCAGCCGGTCCAGCCCCGAATGATCCAGCCCGAGTTCGTTCAGGAAAAGCAGCTTTTCCTCCTCCTCCATCCCGGCGATGTCCTCCTCCAGCTTGGCGCAAATGGGCAGAATTTCCGCACCCTCCGCCTTGGCCAGCGCCGCCACCTTCTGGAAGAAGGGGTTGCCGGCGGCGTTGCCAGAGGAAAAATCGTTTTCGCTCATGTTGGCGGCGTAGATCACCGGTTTGGCGGTCAGCAGCGCCATGGTGGCGAGAATCGCTTTCTCGTCGTCGGTCATCTCCAGCGACCGTGCCGGCTTGCCGCTTTCCAGCCAGCCGTTCAGCCGGGTGAGGAAATCCACCTCGCTTTGCAGGGATTTGTCGCCCTTCATCGCCTTGACGGTGCGGTCCAGCCGTCGCTGGACCATGTCCATATCGGCGAAGATCAGCTCAAGGTTGATGGTCTCGATATCCCGCATCGGGTCGACGCTGCCGTCGACGTGGATGATGTCGTCGTCCTCAAAACAGCGCACCACGTGGACGATGGCGTCCACCTCCCGGATGTTGGCGAGGAACTTGTTGCCCAGCCCTTCGCCCTTGCTGGCGCCCTTGACCAGTCCGGCGATATCGACGAACTCGATCACCGCCGGGGTGACCTTTTCGGGGTGGTACAGCTCGGCCAGCTTTGTCAGCCGGTCGTCGGGGACCGCCACCACGCCCACGTTGGGGTCGATGGTGCAAAACGGGTAGTTGGCGCTTTGGGCGCCGGCGTTGGTGATGGCGTTGAAGAGGGTGGATTTGCCCACGTTGGGCAAACCGACGATGCCTAATTTCATGGTGTTTTCTCCTTTGCCTGAATCAGCTTTATGCGAAAAGATTCTTCGTCGCTTTCGCTCCTCAGAATGACGACGCTATTGGCAGCGGGGTCATCCTGAGGGCTTTTGCCCGAAGGATCTTTCTTTGCGATATCCAATCGCCGCTTTACGATTGCAGGACTTTCATTTTGTAAAATTCGCCCTGTTTGGCCATCAGCTCGTCATAGGTGCCGAACTCGACGCATTTGCCTTCCCGCAGCACGGCGATCTTGTCGGCGTCCCGGATGGTGGACAGCCGGTGGGCGACGATGAAGGTGGTGCGGTCGCGGGTCAGGTTGTTGATGGCGGTCTGGATCTGCTTTTCGGAGATGCTGTCCAGCGCCGAGGTCGCCTCGTCAAAGACGATCACCCGCGGGTCGCGGATGATGGCGCGGGCGATGGAGATCCGCTGGCGCTGACCGCCCGACAGTTTGCCGCCGTGCTCGCCGACGAGGGTATCCAGCCCGTCGGGCAGGCTCTGGATCAGCTCGGTCAGATTGGCGGCCTCTACGGCGGCGGCCAGCTGCTCCTCGCTCACCGAAGGCAGACCGTAGGTGATGTTGTCGCGGATGGTGCCGTTGAAAAGGATACTGGTCTGGGGCACCACGGCGATGAATTTGCGGTAGGCGTGCAGATCGAGGAAGTGGATGTCCTGTCCGTCGATCAGCACCCGCCCGGAGGTGGGCTTGTTGAAGCCGATCACGATGTTGAGCACGGTGGATTTGCCGGCGCCCGATTCGCCCACCAGCGCCACCGTTTCGCCCTTTTGGACGGTCAGGTTGAAATGATCCAGCACGTGGGTACGGTCGTCGTATTGGAAGCAGACGTCCCGGAACTCGTAGACGCCGTCAAGATGCTTGAGCCGTTTTTTGCCGGCGTTGTCCTCGATATCGTGGGCGGCCAGAATTTCGCCCACCGACAGGATGGATTCGGTGCCCTTGGTCAGGGTGGGCAGCAGCTGCATCAGCTGGGACACCTGGCCCACCACGTTGCCGAAATAGCTTTGGTACAGGGCGATCTCGCCCACCGAGATGATGGCGTTGAAGGCGAAAAAGCTGGTGGTGCCAAGGCAGATCAGCTGGAAGGTCTGGAAGACCACCCAACTGGCGGCGGTGAACATATTCTGGGTCAGATCCAGCTGAAAGCCCTTTTCCGCCACCGTGTTGAGCTGCTCGGTCATCCGGCGGATCTCCTTGTTTTCCAGCGCGTGGGCGCGGGTGACGGGGATCAGCTCCACCATGTCCATCACCTCGGCGGAGGTGCGCTCGATCTCCTGGCGGAATTCCCGGTTGCGCCGGCGGATGTTTTTGCGGAAAAGCTGCACCGTAAAGCCGCCTACCGGCGCGCAGAGGATGAAGAACAAAAACACCGTGCGGTTGGTGGTGAAGACCACGGTCAACGCCACCGCCAAATTGAGAATGATGCTGAACAGGGAGATCAGCACCTGGGAGGAGAACGCCTCGATCGCCTCCACGTCCCGCATCACCTTGGACTGGATGCGGCCGGATTCCATTTCCTTGTGAAAGCCGATGGACAATTGCTGCAGCTTGCGCACCATCGCGCCCCGCAGTCCCGCCTCGACGCTGCGGGTAGCCAGACTGTAAAAGCGGATGTGCAGGTAGTGGGTGGGCACGTTCATCGCCACCAAAAACAGCTCCAGCGCCACCCAGTAGACGATCTGGATGGCGGTGCCGGGCGCTCTCTGAGTGGCGATGTTGATGACGTTGGCGGTGGCAATGGGCATCACCCAGGTGGGGCTGACCTTCAGCACGAAAAACAGCGCCGAGAGCAGCAGATGGCGGTAATGCCCGCGGTACAGCTTGAACAGCAGCCGCAGGGGACGTTTTTCACCGACGGTGTAATAGTCGATGAAATTCTGCTCCTGCCGCATGATGTCTTCGCTGTCGAAATGGGAATGTTGCGTCGTTTCCACGTCCATAAAATTGCACCTCGCTGGGAGAATGACTAAGCGATGTTATTCGGCGTTTTGGCCCCGGCCGCAGCATTTTTTGTATTTCAGCCCGCTGCCGCAGGGACACGGATCGTTGCGCCCGACCTTTTGGGCGGCGGTTTTGCGCACGGTACGGGGCGCGTTGGTGCCGTCGGCGGAGGTGCCGGTCTCTTTGGCGACCTGCTCCCGCTTGGGCTCTTCGGCCTGACGGATCTGCGCCGTCAGCATCAGCCGGACGGTGTCCTCCTGAATGGCGGCGATCATTCCGTCGAACATATCAAAGCCCTCGATCCGGTAAAGCACCACCGGGTCTTTTTGGCCGTAGGCCCGCAGGTGAATGCCCTTGCGCAGCTCGTCCATATTGTCGATGTGATCCATCCAGTAGCGGTCGACCGTTTTGAGCAGCACCACCCGCTCCAGCTCCCGCATGATCTCGGGACCGTACTGCTTTTCCTTTTGCTCGTACACGAACAGCGCCCGGTCGATCATCTTTTTGGCGATATCGCTCGCCTCAAGATCCTCCAGCTCCTGCGGGGTGTAGCGGAAATCGTCGTCGGTGCCGATCCAGCCGCGGAAATAATCCCGCAGACCGTCCATATTCCACGCGGTGTGATCCTCGCCGGCGCAATAGGTCTGCACGTTGGCGGTAAAGGTCTCCCGCAGCATTTTCAGAATGCTGTCCTTGACCGATTCGCCGTCGAGCACCTGATCGCGCTGGGTGTAGATGATTTCCCGCTGGCGGTTCATCACGTCGTCGTACTGCAGCACGTTGCGGCGGATGCCAAAGTTGCGTTCCTCCACCCGGCGCTGGGCGCTTTCGATGGAGCGGGTCAGCATGCCGTTTTCGATGGGGGTATCCTCGTCGATGCCCAGCGTTTCCATCATCCCGTTGATCCGCTCGCCGCCGAACAGCCGCATCAGATCGTCCTGCAGCGACAGGAAAAAGCGGGACGCGCCGGGATCGCCCTGACGGCCCGACCGGCCGCGCAGCTGGTTGTCGATCCGGCGGGACTCGTGCCGCTCGGTGCCGATGATGAACAGACCGCCGGCGGCGCGCACCGCGTCCGCCTCGGGGGCGATCTGCGCTTTGTATTTGTCGTTGAGCTCCCGGAAGGTCCGCCGGGCCTCGAGGATCTCCCCGTTGTCGGTCTCGCCGTAGGCGGTGGATTCGACGATCAGCTCCTCGGGGATCCCCATCCGGCGCATCTCGGCCTTGGCGAGAAATTCGGGGTTGCCGCCCAGCATAATGTCGGTACCGCGCCCGGCCATGTTGGTGGCGATGGTCACCGCCCCGATCTTGCCGGCCTGCGCCACGATCTCGGCTTCCTTCTCGTGGTGCTTGGCGTTGAGGACCTCGTGGGCGATCCCGCGGGCCTTGAGCATTTTGCTGAGCAGTTCGGATTTCTCGATGGAAATGGTGCCCACCAGCACCGGCTGCTGACGGGCGTGGCATTCCTCGATCTGGGCGATGACGGCGCGGAATTTGCCCATTTCGGTCTTGTAGACGCTGTCGGGCAGATCGTCGCGCGCCATCGGCTTGTTGGTGGGGATCTCCACCACGTCGAGCTTATAGATCTGCTCGAATTCGGTGGATTCGGTCATGGCGGTACCCGTCATGCCCGACAGCTTGCGGTACAGCCGGAAAAAGTTCTGGAAGGTGATGGTGGCGAGGGTCTTGCTTTCCCGCTCCACCTTGACGCCCTCTTTGGCTTCGATGGCCTGGTGCAGTCCCTCGTTGTACCGGCGGCCGAACATCAGCCGGCCGGTGAACTCGTCGACGATCAGCACCTGCCCGTCCTTGACGACGTAGTCGACGTCCCGGGTCATCACGCCCCGGGCCTTGATCGCCTGGTTGATGTGGTGCAAAAGGGTGACGTTGTCGGCGTCCATCAGGTTTTCCACCTTGAAAAAGCCCTCGGCCTTTTTGACGCCCGACTGGGTCAGGGTGGCGGTGCGGGCCTTTTCGTCGACGATGTAGTCGCCCTCAATCACGTCCATCTCCTGCTTGGCGTCGACTTCCTTGATCTTGTGCATCTTCAGCGTTTTGGCAAAGGAATCCGCCAGCCGGTACAGATCGGTGGATTTGTCGCCCTGGCCCGAAATGATCAGCGGGGTACGGGCCTCGTCGATCAAAATCGAGTCCACCTCGTCGACGATGGCGAAGGCGTGACCACGCTGGACCTTGTCCTTTTTGTAAATGACCATGTTGTCCCGCAGATAGTCGAACCCCAACTCGTTGTTGGTGCCGTAGGTGATATCGGCGGCGTAAGCGGCGCGCCGCTCGTCCCCGGTCTGGCCGTGGACGACCAGACCGACGCTCAGCCCGAGATACCGGTAGACCTTGCCCATCCATTCGCTGTCGCGCCGGGCGAGGTAATCGTTGACGGTGACGATGTGCACCCCGTTTCCGGTCAGACCGTTGAGGTAGGCCGGCAGGGTGGCGACCAGAGTCTTGCCTTCACCGGTTTTCATCTCGGCGATCCGCCCCTGATGCAGGATGATGCCGCCCAGGATCTGCACCGGAAAATGCCGCATCCCCAGCACCCGGGCGCTGGCCTCGCGGCAGACGGCGAAGGCTTCGGGCAGAATATCGTCCACCGTTTCGCCGTTTTGCAGCCGCTGCTTGAGGACGTTTGTCTGGCCGATCAGGGTTGCCTCGTCCATCGTTTTATAGGTTTCTTCCAGGCCCAACACCTTGTCGCACAGGGGCTGGATCCGTTTGATCTCCCGTTTGCTGTAATCCCCGAACAGGGCCTTGATCAATCCCATAATGACACCTCGTTTGACGTAAAAAACTAAAGAAAGCGCATATATAAACCATATTACCACAAACGGGCGCGAAATACAATCTTTTTTCCAAGGTTTTCCTCTTGATTTTTTCTTGCATTTACGCTATACTGATATATTGCGAAGAATCTTGTCAAAGGAGGTCGCCGCGGATGTGGATCACCGGCAAACGGGCGTTTGCCCGCGCTATCGAGATCGCGCTGATCGTGCTGATGGCGCTGGCGGCGGTGCTGACCGTCACCCTGCCGTGGAGCATTCCGCTGGTGACCATCCACCGCCCCGGCACCGACGGATGGTATGAAAAATATCTGCTGGTGCTGGCGGTATCCGGCGTATTGGCGGAGCTGATCCTGTGGCAGGCGCACGGATTGATGCGCAACGTCATCCACTCCCGCGCGTTTTCGGCGAACACCGTCCGCCGGCTGCGGGTGATGGGCGGACTGTGTCTGGTACAGGCGGCGTTTTATTTTGTCGCCGTTTTCACGGTGACTCGTTTTTTTATGGTCGCGGTCTTCGTCACCTTCGCGGTGGTGGGACTGGTGCTGCTGGTGCTGGCGGAGCTGTTCGCCCAGGCGGTCGCCTACAAAAACGAAAACGACAGAACGGTGTGAGAGTATGATCGAGATCACGTTGGACGCCCTGTTGAAAGAACGGGGGATGGGCATGACCGAGTTGTCCGACAAAACCGGGATCCCGCTGCCCAGCCTGGCGGCTCTGCGGGATGACCGGGCGGCGGCGGTGCGGCTGACGAGCATCGACGCGATCTGCCGGGTGCTGGATTGCCGCCCCGGCGACTTGATGACGTATTATAAAGAAAAGGATGCGATAGATCATGCAGATGTGTAAACGATGGGTGGCGGGGCTGATCGCCGGGTTGCTGGTGCTCAGTCTCGCGGGCTGTGAGGGGCAGGAAGCGGTGCCGGTCGATACCGGCGTAAGCGAGCCCTCCACCACGGCGGCGGTCGAATCGACCGGGGCGCCGACCGCGTCCGACACCGATCCTTCTGCGACCGAAAGCCTGTCCGCGAGTGAGGCGAGCGCCACGACCGGGGAAACCGGAGAAACCGGGAGCACCACCTCCACCGCTGCCCGTCCCGCCACGACGACTACCACCGTGTCGGTGGAGCTGCCGGCGCTGGTGCCCGGTGCGGCCGCGTCTTATTCGTCGATCAAAAACCCGATCAAGGAAACGGTTTCCGCCCGCAGCGCTCTGGTGTACGACATTACCCACGGCGCGCTGCTGTTTTCCAAAAACATTGACGGCGCTTGCGCTCCCGCCAGCATCACCAAGGTGCTGACCGCCATCGTCGCCACCCAGAAATTGTCCTCCGACACCACCTTCACCGTTGGCAGCGAGCAGGATCTGGTGGCCGGTGAAGCCAGCCGGGCGTTTATCTCCCGGGGCGCCACCTATTCGATGCGCACCATCATGGAAGCGCTGCTGATCCCCTCGGGATGCGACGCGGCGTATACCATCGCCGTTACCGTCGCCCGCAAGGCGTCGGGCAATCCCCATCTGTCCGACCGGCAGGCGCTGGATCTGTTCGTGCGGTATATGAACCAGACGGCGCACGATATCGGCGCCACCCATTCCCAGTTCCGCTGCCCCGACGGCTTTCCCACCAGCGGCCACTATACCACCGCCCGGGATCTGCTGACCATCGCCCTCAAGGCGCGCACCATCCCGATGATCCGGGATATCGTGTCGATGCCGGTCAGCAGCAACGGCGCCTGGTACGGCACCAACGCCCTGATCAAATCCTACAGCCCCTATTATTTCAAGGGCGCCAACGGCATCAAGACCGGCACCTCCGATGAGGCCGGCAACTGCGTGATGGCCTCCGCCCGGCGGGACGGGATCGATCTGATCGTCATCGTGATGGGCAGCGACGCCCGGTACGAGGAAGCCACCCGGCTGCTCAGCGCCGGCTTCAAGAAGGCGGCGACCGTCACCACGACGACCACCAAGAAGACCACCACCACCAAGAAAACGACTACTACCAAAAAGACCACCGCCACCAGCAAAACGACGCCCACGACGAGCACGACGGTCACCACCGGGTCGACGGCCGTCACCACCGAAGCGATCCCGACCGAGCCGACCCAGCCGATCGAGCCGACTGAGTCGACCCCGTCGACCGATCCCGAACCCTCCGACGGGGAATAACCGAATCACCCAAAGCGCCCGCACGCCCTTGAGCGTGCGGGCGCTTTTTCGTGCCGGCTGCGTAAAAGGGGAGGTATGCGCACCCCGCCAATACCCGCAAACCAGCGGCGCTCGCAAGGCCCCCTTGCCTAAAGGGGGCTGGATCGACGGACGCGAAGACGGCCGTCGAGACTGGGGGATAACGCCGCTTATGCGGCGTGTCGCCCTTTGGGCGACTATCCCTCCGACCTCGCTGACGCTCGGCCACCTCCCTTTAGGCAAGGGAGGCATCCGTGCCCCGCCAAATTCATCGTTGTTTCGCGGGCGGATAATATCCGCCGTTTCGCCCACGCAAAAAACCGGCTCCGGGATTCCCGGAGCCGGTTTTTGAAAAGCACGCGCTATCAGTTGAACTTTTTGCGTCCCACGTAGCTGGTGTGCAGGATGTGGTGGGCCTTGTGGCCGCCGAAGCCGTCGGTCAGATACTCCTCGTAGAGCTTCTTGATAGCGGGAGATTCGTGCGACTTGCGCAGGGCCATACCCTTGTCCTGATCATACAGCGCTTTGGCGCGCAGGGCTTTGAGATCCACCGTGTTGCGCACCGAGGCGGGCTGGGTGGGCTGACCGCCGCCGTTGACGCAGCCGCCGGGGCAGCACATGACCTCGACGAAATGCCAGGGAGCGGTGCCGTCCTTGATCTTGCTCATCACGTAGTTGGCGTTTTCGATGCCGCTGACGACCGCGACCTTGACCTCCATCCCGGCGATGTTGTAGGTGGCTTCCTTGATCCCCTGGGTGCCGCGGACTTCCTCAAAATCGACCGACTCGTTGTTCTTGCCGGTCAGCCAGTCGTTGGCGGTACGCAGGGCGGCTTCCATCACGCCGCCGGTGGCGCCGAAGATGACCGCCGCGCCGGTATCGTCGCCCAGCGGGCTGTCGAACTCCTCGTCGGGCAGAGCGGTGAAGTTCAGCCCGGCCCGCTCGATCATCCGGCCCAGTTCACGGGTGGTCAGGGCGTAATCCACGTCGGGCACGCCCGCCGCGCTTTGATCGTCCCGTCCCACCTCAAATTTCTTGGCGGTGCAGGGCATGATGCTGACGACGACGATATCCTTGGGATCGATCCCCATCTTTTCGGCGTAGTAGGTCTTGATGACGGCGCCGGTCATCTGCTGGGGCGATTTGCAGGTGGACAGGTGGGTAAGCTGATCCGGGTAATAATACTCGGCGAACTTGACCCAGCCGGGAGAGCAGGAGGTGATCATCGGCAGCACGCCGCCGTTTTTCACCCGCTCGACGAATTCGTTGGCTTCCTCGACGATGGTCAGATCGGCGCCAAAGTCGGTGTCGAAGACCTTGTCAAAGCCCAGACGGCGCAGCGCCGCGACCATTTTGCCCTCGACGTTGGTGCCGATCGGCATGCCGAAGCATTCGCCCAGCGTGGCGCGCACCGACGGCGCGGGCTGGACCACCACGTGTTTGGTGGGATCGTTGAGTGCCTCCCAGACCGGCGCGGTCTCGTCCTTTTCGGTCAGGGCGCCGGTGGGGCAGACCACGATGCACTGGCCGCAGGAAACGCAGGGCACGTCGGCCAGCTTTTTCTCAAACGGCGAGGCGATATGGGTATCGATGCCGCGATCGTTGGCGCCGATGACCGACACGAACTGCTGCTTACAAGCCGCCACGCACCGTCGGCAGAGGACGCATTTGTTGTTGTCCCGCACCAGGTGAGCGGTGGAGGTGTCCAGCTCGTAATGCGGCCGGAAGCCGTCGTACTTGCCGCTGTCCTCCACGCCGTAGTCCCGGCAGAGCTTTTGCAGCTCGCAATCGCCCGAACGCACGCAGGACAGGCATTTCTTCTCGTGGGTGGACAGGATCAGCTCCAGAGTGGTACGGCGGGCTTTCTGCACCTTTTCGGTGTTGGTGGAGATCTCCATCCCCTCGGCGACCGGATAGACGCAGGCGGTCACCAGACCGCGGGCGCCGGTGGCCTCCACCACGCAGATGCGGCAGGCGCCGATCTCGTTGATGTCCTTGAGGAAGCACAGGGTGGGAATCTCCACCCCGGCGTAACGGGCGGCTTCCAGAATGGTGGAACCCTTGGGCACGCTGACAGCAATGCCGTTGACTTTTACGTTGACCATTTCCATTGACAGCGCACTCCTTTCTTATTTCTTCTCAATGGCACCGAAGCGGCACTTCTCGAAGCAGGCGCCGCATTTGATGCACTTGGACGAATCGATGGTATGCGGCTCCTTGACCGTGCCGCTGATGGCGCCGACCGGGCAGACGCGGGCGCAGGCGGTGCAGCCCTTGCACTTGTCGGGGTCGATGACGTATTTCATCAGCGATTTGCAGACGCCGGCGGGACATTTCTTGTCCTTGACGTGCGCCACATACTCGTCGCGGAAGAATTTCAGAGTGGAGAGCACCGGGTTGGGCGCCGTCTGGCCCAGACCGCACAGGGAGTTGGCCTTGATGTAGTAGCACAGCTCCTCCAGCTCGTCGAGATCCTCCATGGTGCCGTTGCCGGAGGTGATCTTCTCCAGTTTTTCCAGCAGCCGCTTGGTGCCCACCCGGCAGGGAGTGCATTTGCCGCAGGATTCGTCGACGGTGAATTCCAGGAAGAATTTGGCGATGTCCACCATACAGGTGTCCTCGTCCATGACGATCAGACCGCCCGAGCCCATCATGCAGCCGATGGAGATCAGGTTGTCATAGTCGATCGGGGTATCGATCAGGCTGGCGGGGATACAGCCGCCGGACGGGCCGCCGGTCTGCGCCGCTTTGAACTTTTTGCCGTTGGGGATGCCGCCGCCGATCTCCTCGATGATCTCCCGCAGGGTGGTGCCCATCGGGATCTCGACCAGACCGGTATGTTTGATCTTGCCGCCCAGAGCGAACACCTTGGTGCCCTTGGACTTTTCGGTGCCCATCGAGGCAAACCAGTCGGCGCCTTTGAGGATGATCTGGGGAATGTTGGCGAAGGTCTCGACGTTGTTTTCCACCGTCGGGCAGCCGTACAGACCCTTGACCGCCGGATAGGGCGGACGGGGACGGGGTTCGCCGCGGTTGCCTTCGATGGAGGTCATCAGCGCGGTCTCTTCGCCGCAGACGAAAGCGCCGGCGCCCAGACGGATCTCCATATCGAATTCAAACCCGGTGCCCAGGATGTCCTTGCCCAGCAGGCCGTTTTCCCGGGCCGCGTCGATGGCGATCTGCAGCCGGCGCACCGCGATGGGATACTCGGCGCGGACGTAGACAAAGCCCTTGGTGGCGCCGATGGCGTAGCCGGCGATGGCCATGGCCTCAATCAGACAGTGGGGATCGCCCTCCAGCACCGAACGGTCCATGAACGCGCCCGGGTCGCCCTCGTCGGCGTTGCACACGACGTATTTCTGCGGGGCTTTGTTGGGAGCGGTCAGCCCCCATTTGCGGCCGGTGGGGAATCCGCCGCCGCCGCGCCCGCGCAGACCCGAATCGGTGACGATCTGGATCACCTGCTCGGGGGTGTACTCGGTCAGGCATTTGCCCAGCGCCTGATACCCGTCGAGGGCGATGTACTCGTCGATGGATTCGGGGTTGATGACGCCGCAGTTGCGCAGCGCCACACGCACTTGCTTTTTGTAGAAATCGGTTTCGTTCAGCGCCTTGATCTCGTCCTTGCCCACCGTCTCGTCATAGAGCAGACGGGTGACGATGCGCCCCTTGAGCAGATGCTCGGAGACGATCTCCGGCACGTCCTCGGGGGTGACGCGAGAATAAAAGCTTCCCTCGGGATAGACGATCATGATCGGGCCGAGAGCGCACAGGCCGAAGCACCCGGTGCGCACCACCTTGACCTCGTCGGTCAGGCCCTGCGCGGCGATCTCTTTTTCAAGCGCCTCGATGATCTTGGGGCTGTTCGAGGAGGTACACCCGGTACCGCCGCAAACCAGAACGTGGGAACGATACATAGTCAACCTCCTTGCTTATTTCAGCAGAGCGCCGATGGTGTATTCCGCCACCGGGTTGCCGTTTACGATGTGATCGGTTACGATCCGCGCCACCTTTTCGGGCGACACCTTGCCGTAGGTCACTTTTTCCTGACCCGGCACCAGCACCTCGACGATGGGCTCAAACTGGCACATACCGATGCAGCCGGTCTGGGTGACCATCACGTCTTTCAACTGGCGTTTGTTTACTTCATCCACGAAGGCGTTCAGCACCGGGCGGGCACCGGCGGCGATGCCGCAGGTGGCCATGCCGACGATCACGCGGATGCCGTCGTGATCGGCGCTGCGCATCGTCATGTTGGCGCGGGCCTTGTCGCGAATGGCTTGCAGTTCCGCTAACGATTTCATGAAAGTTCCTCCTTATATCCTCTTGCTGAAAAGAGTTTATGATTTTCAGGCCTGACTGTTCAGGCCGGCCAGTCCCTCGGCCATATAGTCGCCGATCCACGCCATCACGTCCGGCTCGCTCAGCGGCACGTCCCCGAGCACCTGGCGCAGCGCGCGGGTATCCATCTCGAAGACCGCGTCTCCCACCCGGTGGCGGTAGACGAAATCCAGATCGGGATTCATCCGGATGAGCGCCGTCATGGTGCCGGCCACGTCGCCCAGCGGCATCCGGTCGATGTGGGACAGGGAAAAGGTGGCGGCGGTGGTGGTGCCCACGCCGGGCGTCGACGCGATGGTCAACTCCCCGCCGGTCATCTCGGCCGCCATCCGCAAAAGCGGGATCCCCATCCCCACCTTGCGGGTGGTGCGGGTGGTGTAAAACGGGTCGCGCACCCGGGCCACCTGTTCGGGGGTCATCCCCTTGCCGTTGTCGGCCACGGCGATGCGCAGCCGGTCATCGGCGGGATCCTCCTCCACGCTGACGGTGGTCAGCGTTGCGCCGGCGGCGATGGAATTCTGGGCGATGTCCAGAATGTTCAGCGACAGTTCGCGCATGGCTTATTGGTATTTGGCCAGAATGTCGGGAACCTGATCGGGCGTCAGGCGGCCGTAGACCTCGTCGTTGACGGTCATGACCGGGGCCAGACCGCAGGCGCCGATGCAGCGGCAGGCGGACAGCGAAAACTTGCCGTCGGCGGTGCACTCGTCGGCGCCGATCCCCAGCGTTTCGCTGATCTTGTTGAACACGTCGCCCGAGCCCTTGACGTAGCAGGCGGTGCCCAGACACACCGAAATGTCGTACTCGCCCTTGGGAGACAGCGCGAACTGCGCGTAGAAGGTGGCCACGCCGTAGACCTTCTCCAGCGGCACGCCCATGCCGTCGGCGATCATCTGCTGGACTTCGAGCGGCAGATACCCGTAGATATCCTGCGCCTGCTGCATCACCATCATCAACCGGCTGGAATCCGATTTGTTGGCGTCGATGATCTTCTGCAGCTGCTCAGCCTGTTCAGCGGTCCCCTTGAAGGGGAGAGAGCTGATCTTTTTTTGCATAAACCCGTTTCCTCCTTGCTGAAAGCTTCTTGCTGAAAGCATGATAATACCCGCCCAAAGGGCGCTTTTTTCTTAAAAAAGCGCCTTCCGACGGCCATTGCTTTCCCATTATAACAGATGTTTTTGAAAAATGCTATAGGAAAATTTGAGAAACCGGCATTTTTTCGATATTTTTTTCACAAAGTCCTCCGGACCGTCCAAAATCAACCAAAGAAGGACTCTTCGCCGGGGCGAAGAGTCCTTCTTTGCGGATGTTTTTTGCCGCTCACCGCAAAGGCAGCACGTAAAACAGGATCATCAGAAAATGCAGTATGCTGCCGGCGAGGACGAACAAATGGAAAACCGAATGCATATACCGGTGGGTGCGGCCCAGTCCGTAAAGGATGGCGCCGACGGTATAGGCGATCCCGCCGGCCAGCAGCAGCGCCGTGCCGGGGGTGGTCAGCATCTCCATGGTGGGGCGGATCCAAAAGATGATGCACCAGCCCATCGTTATATAGCAGATCATCGAAAACACCCGGTATCGCTTGAGATCGATGGCGGTAAAGACCATCGCCAGCGCCGCGCATCCCCAGACGATGCCGAAGATCACCCAGGCGATCACCGGGTGATACAGCCGCATTCCCGCCAGCATGATGGGGGTATAGGTGCCGGCGATCAGCAGGTAGATGGTGCTGTGGTCGATCACCTGGAACACCTTTTTGGCCATTTCGGGACGCAGTCCGTGGTAGATGCTTGACATGGTGTACAGCAAAATCATGGTGCCGCCGTAGATGGCGCCGCTGACCACCCCCCAAGCGGTGCCTTTCAAGGCGGCCGTCACCACGCACAGCACCAGCGCCGCCACGGCAAAACCGCCGCCCACGATATGGGACACCATATTGAAAATTTCCTCGCCGCGGGTGTAATCGGGCAGCACGCGGTCTTTGAGCTTGGTACGGGACATAAAGCCCTCACTCCTTTGCGGTGGGTTTGGCGGGATTATAAACCGGATGGGCGGGAGAGTCAACCGCCGGGACTCGACCGTTGCCGGAAAAGACGGTGGAGCGGCGCTCTACTGACAGTAGAATGGCGTGAAATCGCCCGGTTTATTCGGCGCGGACAGACACGTTTTGCCGCGCGGCGCATAGGATGAGAGAAGAAGAGGAGGGATGGGAAATGTTTTCGGCATTGGTACAGATGTTGTCCCACGTCGCCTATATGGCGCTGCAGGTGGTCAGCTTCAGCTCCTTTCCGCGGCCGCTGTCGGCCCAGCGGGAGCGGGAATGCCTGGTCGCCTGGCGGGAAGGCGGCGATATGGCGGCCAGAGGCGAGCTGATCGAGCACAACCTGCGGCTGGTGGCGCATATCGTCAAAAAGTATTACAGCCGCACCGCCGACCAGGACGATTTGATTTCCATCGGCACCATCGGACTGATCAAGGCGGTCAATACCTTTGATTATCACAAGGGCACCCGGCTGGTCACCTACGCCAGCCGGTGCGTGGAAAACGAGATACGGATGTATTTTCGCGCCGGGCGCAAAACGGCGCAGGACGTGTCCCTGTCCGATCCCATCGACACCGACCGGGACGGCCAGCAGCTGACGCTGATCGACGTTTTGGCGGCGGACGACACCATCGCCGACGATCTGGAAATCAAGATCAACGCCGAAAAGCTGCGCCGCTACGTCGCCGAAACGCTCGACGAGCGGGAGGCGCAGGTGATCGGCTGGCGGTACGGGCTGGACGGTGCGCCTCATACCCAGCGGGAGGTGGCCAAAACGCTCGGGATCTCCCGTTCCTACGTTTCCCGGATCGAAAAGCGGGCGCTTCAAAAGCTGCGGGAGCGGTACGAAAAGGGCGACCGGCGATAGGGGTGGACAAATCCGCTCAACGGGGGTATACTGAAAGCAGACAGGAGGCGGGATTATGGCACCGACGCCCTTTCGGATCGCTTTGGCGGGGATCACCGTCGAGGTGCGCCCTATATATAATATGGTAAAAAATATGTGCCGGGACTATCTCACCGGCGCGCCGGCGGATTTTTCGGTGGCGGCAGGCGAGACGGATATCGCCTTTGAGCGGGAGCAGTCCGACCGGCAGGCGTGCCGGGAGGGGCGCGAGCCGGTCGCATACGGCGCCGATTATCTCGAGACTCTCGCCGTTTACCGGCAGATCGCCGATCAAATGGTCGACCGGGGGGTGTTGCTGTTCCACGGCTCGGCCGTCGCGGTGGATGGGATCGGCTATCTCTTCACCGCCAAAAGCGGCACCGGCAAATCCACCCATACCCGCCTGTGGCGGGAACGGTTCGGCGAGCGGGCGGTGATGATCAACGACGACAAGCCTCTGCTCAAAATCACGCCGGAAAAAACGTGGGTCTGCGGCACGCCCTGGGACGGCAAGCACCGGCTCAGCCGCAATTTGACCGTGCCCCTCAAGGCGCTGGTGATCCTGGAGCGGGATCGAACCAACCATATCGCGCCGGTCGACGGCGCGGCGGCGCTGCCGTTTTTGCTGCAGCAATGCTATCGCCCCGAAAATCCCGCCGGGATGGCGCAAGTGCTGGGGCTGTTGGATCAGCTGACCCGCACCGTCGCGCTTTACAAGCTGGGCTGCAACATGGATCCCCAAGCCGCCGCCGTCGCTTACGACGGGATGCAAAGGGAATGAGACAGGCCGGGGGCGCAAGCAGCGAGCAAAAAGCTGGTGCCGCGTTCGGCGATCGGTGAGCGCGATAGCGCCACGCCGGAGCCGGGCACCGCAAACGGAGGATATCATCCGCCCGCGGGATATGCACAAACCGACGGTAAGCAAACATGGCCCCCTCTGACGAGGGGGCTGGATCGGCAGGCGCGATAGCGACGGCCGAGACTGGGGGAGAGATAACGCGACTGGCGGTAATCCCTCTCTCCCTCCGTCTTGCCTCACGCGAAGCGTTCGGCAATCCACCTCCCTCGTCAGAGGGAGGCATCCGCACCCCGCCAAATTGCGCAAACTTGCGGCGGGCGCGTCTGACGTCTGGCGTCTGTCACGGAAAAATTTTCAAATAGGGCTTGCATTTTCGGAAAAAGGGTGGTACACTGTCACCGTACGATCATACAGGTATTGTGAAAGAGTGGGGCGACCCGCTCTTTTATGTTTGATGGGAGGGATCGACCGGCATGGCCGATAAAAAGCGCTCGGGCGGCGGCACCGTCGCCGTTTGCCGCCGTCTGGCGGAGCCCGTCGCGGCCGAACTGGGGCTGACGCTCTGGGACGTCCGCTTTGTCAAGGAAGGCGCCTCGTGGTATCTGCGGTTCATCATCGACCGGGAAGAGGGCGTGACGCTGGACGACTGCGTGGCGATGAGCCGGCGGATGAATCCCATTCTCGACGAGGCCGATCCCGTGCCCCACGCCTATTGCATGGAAGTGATGTCCCCCGGTGTGGAGCGGGAATTGACCCGCCCGGAGCATTTCGCTTACTGCGCCGGCTGGCCGGTCACGGTGCGGCTGATCCGTCCGCTGGACGGGGTGCGGGACTTTGCCGGCGTGCTGAACGGTCTGATCGACGATCAGGTGGTACTGGACACCGAGGAGGGAGAAAAACGCTTTCTCCGTAAAGACATCAGCAGCGTGCGCGTCATCGACGACGCGGACGTGGAGATAGACGACCAGGACGATCAACCCGACGGGGTTTAAGGAGGAATTCGGAAAAATGGCGAAGATCAGCAAAAACGACGAGTTTTTTGAAGCGTTGGCGATGCTCGAAAAGGAGCGGGGCGTTCCGGCGGAATACCTGCTGGAGAAGATCCGCGCGGCCATCATCATTGCCATCAAAAAGGACTTCGGCGGCAAGGAAAACATCAACGTGATCATGGACATGGATACCCACGAGTTTGCCGCGTCCATCCACAAAACCGTGGTGGAGGAAGTGGAGGATCCCGACGAGCAGATGACGCTGGAAGCGGCTCTGCCCTACAACAAAAACGCCAAGATCGGCGACGAGGTGGTCATTCCTCTGGAGACCAAGCAGTTCGGCCGGATCGCGGCGCAGACCGCCAAGCACGTCATCCGCCAGGGCATCCGCGAGGCCGAGCGCGGCCAGCAGATGCAGGAATACCAGCGCCGCAATCAGGAGCTGGTCACCGCGCAGGTCACCCGGGTGGATCCCCGTACCGGCGCCGCCACGGTGGAATTCGGCAAGGTGGAAGCCATGCTGCCCCTGACCGAGCAGATCGAAGGGGAGACCCTGCGGGAAGGCGACCGGGTCAAGGTGTACGTGGTCGACGTGCGGGAGACCGACAAAGGTCCCCGGGCGCTGATTTCCCGTACCCATCCGGGTTTGGTCAAGCGGCTGTTTGAAATGGAAGTGCCCGAGATCTTCGACGGCACCGTCGAGATCAAGGCCATCTCCCGCGAGGCGGGCTCCCGCACCAAGATGGCGGTGGCCGCGCACGATCCCAACGTCGACGCCGTGGGCGCCTGCATCGGTCCGCGCAGCTCCCGCGTGGCCGGGATCGTCGAGGAGCTGGGCGGTGAGAAGATCGACATCGTCGAGTACAGCGAAGATCCGGCGACCTTCATCGCCGCAGCGCTGGCGCCGGCCAAGGTGCTGGCCGTCACCGTCGATCCCGAAGGCGCCAAGACCTGCCAGGCCACCGTGCCGGATTCCCAGCTGTCGCTGGCCATCGGCAACAAGGGGCAAAACGCCCGTCTGGCCGCCCGTCTGACCGGCTGGAAGATCGATATCCGCCCCGAAAGCGGATTCTACGGCGAGGATCAGGCGTAAACCGACCCATCACAAGGCAAAGGAGGGACAGCCATGCAACCGCGTAAAATCCCGCTGCGCAAATGCACCGGATGCGGCGAAATGAAGCCCAAGCGCGAGCTGGTGCGGGTGGTCAAAAGCCCGCAGGGAGAGATCGCGCTCGATCTTTCCGGCAAGATGCCGGGGAGGGGTGCTTACGTTTGTTTGTCCCTTGCCTGTTTGCAGGCCGCCCGCAAGGCGCGCCGGCTGGAAAAGGGGTTTGGCTGCGCCATTCCCGATGAGGTCTACGACCGGATGGAACAGGAGATGACCGCCCGTGAGCGATAAACTGGCCGGACGGCTGGGGATCTGCAGGCGGTCGGGTCATCTGGCCGTCGGCAGCGACGCCGTGATCGGCTGGCTGCACACCCGCAAAGCCCGCATGGTGCTGCTGGCCGCCGACGTGTCGCCCAAGACCGAAAAGGAGATCCGGTTCGCCGGGCGGGAGAATCCCGTCCCGATCGGCCGCCTGCCGTACGGCAAGGAAGAGGTCGGCCGTCTGCTCGGACTGCAAAAACCGGTGGGGGTCGTCGCCACCGACGATCCCGGTTTTGCCCGCGCCTTTGCGAAAGAGGCCAACGATAGCCATAAGGAGGAAGATGCCCTATGATGATCAAATACCGCGTCAACGAGGTCGCCAAGGATTTCGGCGTCCCCGGCAAGGATATCATCAAACTGCTGGAGCAATATACCGGCTCGGTCAAGAAAAGCCAGACCGCGCTGGAGGAACACGAACTGGACGTGATCTTTGAGTATTACACCCAGAAATTCGCCGAGGAGAATTTCGACCGCGTCTTTGCCGAAGCCGCCGCCAAGGAGCAGGAACGGGCGGCCGCGCGGGCGGCCGAAAAGGAGGCCGCCGAAAAAGCCGCCGCCGAAAAGGCCGAGAAGGAAGCCAAAGAGGCGGCCAAGTCCAAGGCTGAGAACAAGCCCAAGGAGGCGGTGGTCATCCAGCCGCCCAAAAAGGAAAAAGGCCCGGCCCAGCCCAAGGCGCCGGTGGAGCGCCGCACGGTGGATACCCGCCGTCCCCAGCAGATCAACACCAATCGCTGGGACGAGAAGTTCGATACCATGGCGCAGTCCACCTCGCGGGGCGGCCGTGGGGATTTCGGCCCCCGCAAGCAAAAGCTCAACCAAAAATCCCAGCAGTATCGCAAGCCCCACGGCCGTCGGGAGACCGAGGCCGAGCGGATGAAACGCATCCAGGAGGAGCGCAAAAAGAAACCGATCACCATCACGGTGGGCGATTCCATCACCGTCAGCGAGCTGGCGTCCCGGCTGAAGGTCACCGTCTCCGAGGTCATAAAAAAACTGATGATGATGGGGGTCATGGCCACCGCCAACGAAGAAGTGGATTTCGACACCGCCTATCTGGTGGGCGAGGAGCTGCACGCCAAGGTCGAGCGGGAAGTGGTGGTCACCATTGAGGAGCGGATCATCGACGCCCACGAGGATACCGACGAGGATCTGCAGCCCCGCGATCCGGTCGTGGTGGTCATGGGCCACGTCGACCACGGCAAGACCTCCATCCTGGACGCCATCCGCAAAAC
>JBMNVL010000018.1:0-23034 GCA_050946775.1 Acutalibacteraceae bacterium | reverse complement strand
ATCCGGCAGCCCACCACCCCGGCGGCGTTGCAGCCAAAGCCCATGCACATGGTCAGCGCCTGTTTGCCGCAGGCGCAGGCTCTGTGAAAATGCTTATCGAGATTAAAGGCGATGCGGGGCAGATACCCCACGTCCTCCAGCAGGGTGAACAGGGGAAAAAAGATGGCCATGGGCGGCAGCATCACCGACACGACCCACGCCAGCGTGCGGAACATCCCGTGGGCGACGGCGTCAGTCAACCAGTCGGCGGCGCCCACGGCGGTCAAGCCGTCCGCCAGCCTATCCTCCAGCCAGAACAAGCCCGCCGCCAGCCAGGAGGAGGGGACGTTGGCGCCCACGATGGTGATCCAAAAGACCGCGAGCAGCAGGGCGAGCATCACCGGCACGCCGGTCAGCCGACCGGTCAAAAACCGGTCGATTTTCCGGTCACGGTCGGGCGGATGGCCGGCGACGATCCCCTCGCACAGCCGCTGCGCTTCCCGCACCGGCCCGGCGGCGCGCTCTTCCTCCAGCCGGGCGGCGGACAGGCCGTTTTCGGCCAACAGGCTTTCGACGCCGGGCGACCGGTCGTCCAGCGCCCGCAGCGCCTCCCGGCGGTCGACGCCCGCCCTCGCCATGATCGCCGCGATCGCTTGTTCCAGACCCGGCGGGTACCGGGGCAGGGCGGGATCGACGGCCGTTTCGCCGTTCACCGCTTTCAGCAGGTCGTCCAGCCCGTCGCCCCGGCGGGCGGTGACGCCCACCACCGGCACGCCCAGCCGCTCCTTCAGCGTTTTCAGATCCAGCCGCAGTCCTTTTTTGGCCGCCTCGTCCAGCAGATTGACCGCGATCACCACCCGCGGGGTGATCTCCAGCGTTTGCAGTGCCAGCGCCACACCCCGCTGCAGACAGGTGGCGTCGCAGACCACGATCACCCCGTCGGGCCGTTTGGATCGCAGAAAATCCCGCGCGACCTCCTCCTCGGGGGAATGGGCGGCCAGCGAATAGACGCCGGGCAGATCCACCAGCTCAAAGCCGCCGCTTTCGCACCTCCCGGACGCGACGGCCACCGTTTTGCCCGGCCAGTTGCCGGTGTGCTGGTTCATCCCGGTCAGCCGGTTGAACAGGGTGGATTTGCCCACGTTGGGATTGCCCGCCAGGGCGATCACCCGTCTTGCGGCCATGTCGCCGCCTCCTTTTGCGGCCAGACCAGCACCCCGGCGGCGTCTTCCCGCCGCAGGGCGATCACCGCGCCCCGGATGCCGTAGGCGACCGGATCGCCGCCGGGACTGACCTGCAGGCAGGTGACGGGAGTATGTTCGATCAAACCGATATCCAGCAGCCGTCGCTGCAGCCGGCTCTCCGGGCTGACCCGGCAGACCGACGCGGTCTGCCCCGGCGTCAGCGCGGACAGGGGAATGGGACGCATAACGCAGCACTCCTTTTTTGATACGGCGGGAACGGCCGTTCCCGTTGCTCCATTGTATGCCGCGCCGCGTGAAAGGGCGACGGCGTATCGGCGGTTACGCTAAAAAAGCGGGGTTATTTTCAGCGGATCGGTGCATTGACAAACCGGGGGAAAATGGGCTACCATTACTATGAGTATGTATATCCGCGCGTGTAGGGAAAAGACGGTCTGGGGGAATGGATATGACGATCAAACGATGGCTGGCGGCGGCGCTTTGTCTGCTGATGATCCTGCCGGCCGGCAGATTTGCCGCGGCCGAAAACGGGTTTGTGCCGGCGCCGGCGCCCCAGAACCTTTACCGGGTGGTGCAGCCCATCTGCGGCAGACGGGAGCTTGTCTACCGCGACGGTTACCGCACCGGCCAGTCGGTCACCTATTCCCAGGCCGTCGCCCAAACGCCGGTTGAGCATCTGGCGATGTATATGAACGTGTACGTCGACTCGCCCACCCACGAGGTGGCGGATCTGATGGAGCAGACGCGGTATCGCCAGATCGACATCCAGCGGCTGCTCGACGGCACCTATTACGAGGTGCGCTGGTATTTCAGCCAGTTTTCCCTGCAAAAGGGCTGGAACCGGCTGCTGCTGCTGTTTGATCCCGCAGGGGAAGCGCCGGTCGGGTCGCAGGAAATGACGGTGGCCGCCGCCAACAAACAGAACATCCTGTTCAGCGAAACCGCCTCCTTCAATTTTGCGCTGACGCTGCTGAAAGAGGAGGGCGCCTGCGACGATTTCACCATCATCCTCGACGACGTGGCGATCGTGGACACCTCCCGCCCGGTCAACGAGGCGGTGCCGGTCGCGCCGCCGTATTATCCGCTGCAAGCGATGGGCGAGGCGCTGCCCGATCAGGAGCTGTATTATGAAGGAACCGGCTATCACGCCGCGGCTCAGCCGTTTGCGCCGGGCGCTCTGGCGGGACTGCCGGCGGAAAGCGCCGCCCTGTTTATGAACCTGTACGTGGAAGATCTCACCATGCTGTATCATTTGGGCCCGGTGGCGGACGGACGGGTCGACCGCCGGCTGACCCTGACCGACCAGGAGGGCAACGCCGTCGTTTGGGAGAAAAACGCTTTTGACGCGCTGGATCTGCGGGTGGGATGGAACGCCGTGGTCTGGCGGCTGAGCGACAGCGCCGGCCTGCTGGACGGCGTTCCCCGGGACGGCGGATCGTGGGAGGCGCTGGATCTCGACGGACCGCTGCTCCTCGCGCTGGATCTCAACGGTACCCCCTCCGGATCCGCCCGTATCCAGATCGCCGGCGCGGCGCTGGTGGACGTTTCCCGCCGGGCGGACGGCAGTCCCTATTACGATACCGCATACGACCTGCTGCACTTTTCCGAAGCGGACGGCACGTATACCGCGACCGGGCAGCCGCTGACCACCGGCGCGATCTTCGCCGACGGATGCGACGCGGCGACGGGCGTCGATTTGAGTCGCCACAACCCGGCGGGGCTGCGGCTGACCGCCACGGTGACGCTGCACGCCGACGGGGAGATCCCCCGGGACTTTTTCCGCCGGGGCAGCGTGGCCCTGTCGGCGGTCGACGGCAGCGCCGGGGAATGGTCGCTGCGCATTTTGCCGCTGAGCGAGGGCGTCAACCGTCTGTCTCTGCGGCTGGACGAGTTGCCGGAGACGCTGGATCTGTCCGCCGTCAACCGGCTGACGGTCACCCTGACCGGCCCGGCCGACCATCCCGACCCGGTCAGCATGACCCTGCAGGATGTGCGGATCGTCGATATCGCCGGGAGGCGGGAGGGACAGGCGTACACCGTTGATCCCGCCGAAGGGATGGACGCCGACGACCGGATCGTTTACAATCTCAACGCCGCCGAGTGGGGCGCCGATCCCACCGGCGAGGACGATTCCACTCTGGCGATCCAGGAATGTCTCGATACTTTGCAAGCCCACGGGGGCGTGGTCTTTTTGCCGGTGGGCCGCTACCGGGTGGACGGCACGCTCAGCGTTCCCGCCGGGGTGACCCTGCGGGGCGAATGGGTGGATCCCACCGTGGATCCCGCCCGGCAGGGCACCCTCCTGATGGCGTATTACGGCGCCGGCGATCCCGACGCGACCCCCTTCATCACCATCCGCGGCGCCTCCTGTCTGCGGGATCTCGCCGTGTGGTATCCCGAGCAGGATCCGGTCGACCCGGTGCCCTATCCGCCCACGGTTTTCGGGCAAGGCCACACCGTGGTCAAGCGGGTGACCATGATCAACGCCTACACCGGCTTTTACAACGCCTCCTGCTCGTCGATGCTGATCCGGGATTTTTACGGCACCGTGCTGTATCAGGGGATCTACGGCGCCAACGCCTACGATATCCCGCGTATTGAGCGGGTGTCGCTTTCCACCCGTTACTGGATCGAAAGCGGTCTGCCCGGCGCGCCGGCGGGACTGGCCGCCGACCGGCTGATCAGCCACGCCCGGCAGACGGTCACCGGCCTGATCGGCGGCCGGCAGGACTGGGGCTACTGGTACGATATCGACATTGAAAACGCCAAGATCGGCATTTTCCTCTACGCCGGCAACGACGCGGTGGGCGATCTGACCACCCGCCACGTTCAGTACGGCATCTATACCACCAACGTCAACGCGCCGGGACTGCAGATCACCCATTCGGATATTTCCGCCACGGTGGAATGCGTCCACTATCAGGTGGATTTCCGCCAGACGCTGGTGGCCAGCGCCACCACCTTCCGGGACGCGCCGGTCGGCATCCATACCATCAGCAAAGGCCCTTACGGGGTCAGTTTGCAGGACTGCGTCTTCCGCAACTGGGAGGAATACGCGGTGGTGATGGACGGCGGCCATCTGACCGCCGCCAACAACCGCTTTGAGGACGAAAAGCCCGCCTTTTTGCTGGACGAGGCGGTGCCCCAGGCGCTGCTGACCGGCAACGTCTTCGCCGCGCCGGGACAGGCGCTGGAAGCGGGCGAGAGCACCTTCGTCCAGCGGGACGACGACAATCACGACGTCCCCGTCACCCCGGACTACCGCTTTGAAGTGCCCCAAACCCTCACCCCGGCGAACGGGGCGCTGTTCCTCGTTACCGACTACGGCGCCCGCGCCGACGGCGACCGGGACAATACCGCCGCCATTCAGGCGGCGCTGGACGACGCCGCGCAAGCCGGCGGCGGCACGGTCTACGTCCCCGGCGGCATCTACCGCGTCGACGGCGCGCTGAGTGTGCCCGACGGGGTGGAGCTGCGGGGCAGCTTTGACGGGGCGCATTACGGCAACAGCTGCTTCACCGGCACCCAGCTGTTCGCCCGGGGCGGCAAAAACGATCCCGACGGCGATCCGCTGATCACCCTGGGCAAAAACGCCGGGGTCAAGGGGCTGACCGTCTTTTATCCCGAGCAGGGGATCTACGACGAGGAGCGCGGCGAGTGGGTGTGCCCCTATCCGGTCACCATCCGCGCGAACGCCGGGTGCTGGATCGAAAACGTCGCCATGGTCAACGCCTACGACGGGATCGACGCCATCACCGAGCGGTGCGACGGGCTGCTGATCCGGGACGTGACCGGCACCGCCCTGCACGATACCCTGTGGATCGGCCACGGGATGCGCGGCGGCACCATCCACAACCTGCATCTCAACCCCTCCGGCTGGAGCTATCAGTACGGCACCCGCCCGCAGGGCTGGTTTGACAACTACGCCAACGCCCATTCCACCTATCTGGTGCTGGGCGACTGCGAGGATCTGCAGATCTTCTCCTGCTTCAATATCATCATCGCCACCCAGACCAGGCTGATCAAGGATCCCTACACCGGCGGGTGCTTTCACGGCACCACCTGGGGGATCGCCTACGACGCCTCCCACGACGGCATCATCGCCGAGGGCGGCATCGACGCCGAGCTGACCATGATCGCCACCATGGGGGTGTTCAACCAGCGAGGCGGCGGGTACAACGTCATCACCAAGCCGGGCTTTACCGGCAAGATCGCCCTGTTCAACGGCGACTCCTGGGGCAGCAACTCGATGATCGCACGGGTGGAGGGCGGCACCGTCACCATCGCACAGTATCTGTCGATGTGCACCAACAAAGGCGTCTGCCGGGACGGCGAGCTGAACTTCTACACCGGCGTTTTCACCTCCCGCAGCGGCGACAATTCCGGCCGCACTCCCGATCTGACTTATGAAGAAGGTGGATCGGGTCAGGTGATCGGCAATCTCGACTGCGAGCGGATGTTCAATCTCACCGTCGAGCCGGGCGCGCGGGTGGACGATCAAAACAACGGCCTGCCGCTGGATACCCCGCGGGACGTGATGACCTTCTCCGGCGCCGCCGGACAAACCGCCGACACCGGCTGGGTCCGGTGGGACGGCCGGGCGGACAGCTTCGATCTGACCAGCCGCGACGGGCGCAACCTGCGGCTATGGCTGGATCTTCAGGCAAAAGAGGACGTGACTCTGACCGTCGCGCTGCGCAGCCGGGGCGACGAGGAGGAACACACCGCTTATTGGACGGTGACCCTGCCGGCCGGCGTCCGCTCGCTGAATCTGCCGCTGGAGGAGCTGACCGACGGCGAGCCGGGACTGGACCGGCGGGCGGTGGATCGCCTGCGGATCACCGCCGACCGCCCGGTGACGGTCGGCGACGCGCGGATCGTCGATCTCACCCCGCTTTACCGGCAAAAGCAAGCACTGTACACCGCCTGGCTGGCACAGCCGGTCGCGGTCGACGGCTATACCCCCGAGACGGCGCAGTCTTATCTGGCGGCTCTGGAAGAGGCCGAAGAGGTCTACCGAAACGGACGGGCCGACGAAGCGGCGATTGCCGGGGCCGCAAAGGCGGTGGAAGAGGCGATGGCGGGGCTTGTCCCGCTGCCGACCCGGCTGGCGGGCGACGTCAACGGGGATGGGGCAGTGACCGCCGAAGACGCCCTGCAGGCGCTGCAGGCGGCCACCGGCAAGATCGTGTTGACGGATGAGGACGCCGCCGCGGCGAGGATCACCGGCGGGGCGGAAGTTACCGCCGCCGACGCGCTGATGATTTTGCAGCTGGCGACCGGCAAGGTCGTTTTATAAAGAAAGGGAGAACGCGATATGAACAGATCAAAACGCGCGGCGGCTTTGCTGAGCGGCCTGCTGCTGGCGGCCGGAATGCTGGCGCTGCCGGGATGCAAGCCTCCGGTTTACGCCGAGGCGGCGGGCAACGTGGCGATGGTGTCGCCCAGTGACGGGATGCAGTCGTCGGACGAGATCGTCTACAACATCAACGCCGTTGATATGGGCGCCGATCCCACCGGGAACGAGGACGCGACCGAGGTCATCCAGACTTGTCTGAACACCCTGGAAAACGTCGGCGGCGTGGTGTTTCTCCCGGCGGGGCAGTATAAAGTCGAGGGCACTTTGCGGGTGCCGTCGGCGGTCACCCTGCGGGGGGAATGGCGTTCGCCCGACGACAAGGGACTGGGCAAGGGCACCATTTTGATGGCCTACGAAGGGCGGGGTACCGAAAACCCCGAACACCATCCCTTCATCGATCTGTCGGGCGCGTCGGTGCTGCGGGATATCAGCGTGTGGTATCCCGAGCAGGTCGCGGCGGACGTTCAGCCCTATCCCGCCACCATTTGCGGCCACGGCCATACCGCCGTGCTCAACGTGACGCTGTATAACTCCTACACCGGCTTTTACAATCCCGGCTGTTCGTCGATGATGATCCGCGGGCTGTACGGCACGGTGCTGAATCTGGGCATCTACGGCGCCGACGCCTACGATATTCCCCGGATCGAGCGGGTGCGCTTTTCTCCCGATTACTGGATCGGCAGCGGGCTGAAAAATGCCCCGGTCGGCGCGGCGATCGACGAGTTGAAAGAGTATACCCGCCAGCACCTGATCGGCATCAAAGGCGGGCAGATGGACTGGGGCTACTGGTACGATCTGCAGATGACCACCTGCAAATACGGGGTGCTGCTGGTCCACGGCAACGACGCCATCGGCAACATCAAGGTCAGCGACGCCGACGTGGGCATCTACATCGACAATATGAGCTATCCCGGACTGGAGGTCAGCTACGGTGATTTTGACACCACCGTCGCCGGCATTTTCTACGACGAGATCGGCAGCGACGACCCGGCGGCCAAGGGCACCTATTTCGGGCGCAACACCCTGGCGGTGTCGGCTTCCACCTTCCGGGGGAAAGGCTACGGCATCCAGTCGATCGAATCCAACGAATACGGCATCAACCTCAACGACTGCGTGTTTGAGGACTGGGGCGAATACGCCCTGTCGATGCCCGGCGGCCATCTGGTGATCTCCAACAGTGAGTTCAAAGCCGACAAGACCCCGCTGCGGCTCGATTTCGACGTCGACGAGGCGGTGCTGGTGGGCAATTCCTTCAAGCACAAAGGGATCGTGGACGGCGACGGCTGGAGCGACGACGATTCCCGCTTTATCCGGGACGACGGCTGCCGGGAGATTCCTCATACGCCGGAATACGCCCACGATTTCGTTCCCGACAACAAGCCGCAGGGACACAGGCTGTTCAACGTCGACGATTTCGGCGCGGTCTGCGGCCACGTGCGGGCGATCCCCGGAGAGGATTCCACGGGGGCCATCCAAAAAGCGCTGGACGCCGCTAAGGAAGCCGGCGGCGGCACGGTGTATCTGTCGGGCGGCGTTTACCGGGTCGAGGGCTCGCTGTCGGTTCCCGAAGGAGTGGAGCTGCGGGGCTGCTACGACGGCCCGCATTACGGCAACAGCACCTGGGTGGGCACCCAGATCTATGCTTACGGCGGCAAGGATCAGCCCGACGGCGCGCCGCTGATCGCGCTGGAGAAAAACGCCGGGGTACGGGGCTTCACCGTCTTTTATCCCGAGCAGGGGTATTCCGACAAAGGGGTGCTGGACGGCGAAATGGTGGTGAAGTATCCCGCCACCATCCAGGCCAACGAGGGCACCTGGATCCAGAATATGGCCATCGTCGGCTCCTGGCGGGCGATCGACGCCATCACCAACCGCTGCGACGGCATCGTGATCTATGACGTGACCGGCGCCTCGATGAGCACCACGTTGGAGCTGGGTCACGGCACCGACGGCGGCGTGGTGCAGAATCTGCACTTCAACTATTCCGGCTGGACCCAGCAGGGGATGTACGAAAACCAGCCCGACGGCGACCGGGTGACGGCCGACGGCCACACCACCCGCAACGACCTGCTCAACGAATACACCTCCCGCGTCACCAAGGGGATGATCCTCGGCGACGTCAAAAACGTCGATTTCTTCTCCTGCTTCAACATTATCGTCAACACCCAGATTTCCCTGGTCAAGGATTCCTACACCGGCAAGTCGGCCAACGGCACCATGTGGGGCGTGGCGTTTGACGCCGCCCAGCACGGCATCGTGGCCGAGGACGGATGCGACGCCGATCTGACCCTGATCAACTCGATGGGCGTCTTCAACCAGCAAGGCGGCGGCTACAACGTGGTCACCAAGCCCGGCTTTACCGGCACGGTGCGGATGTTCAACCAGGACGCCTGGGGCAGCAACTCCAAGCTGGCCTACGTCGAGGGCGGCACGGTGGATCTGGTGCAGTACTTCTCCTGGTGCGCCTACGAGGCGGAATGCTTTGAGGGCGGCACCCTCAACCTGTTGGGATCGACCATCGTCTCCAACAACGGCGACGGCAGCGGCGAGGTGTTCGACGCGTGGTATCATAACGGCGCCAAAGGCCAGGTGATCGGCAATCTCGACTGCGACCAGCGGCTGCATATCGAGATCGACGAGGGCGCCAAGGTGGACAAGCGGCTCAACGGCGAGGAATACGTCGCCTTGTGGTGATGAGGAGAGAACGATATGACGACGTACAAACACGAAAGCGGCCGCCGCGCGCGGTGGTCGCCTTGGGACAAATGGCTGTTCGTTTTCGCGGTATGGCAGGCGATCGCCACCCTGCTGGCGGTGGTGACGCTGGGACATCTGTTTGCCATGCCCAAACCGCTGGCCGCCGGACTGGTGCTGGCGGGAACGGTGGGCTTTTGGGTGGTGGTCATCCTCGGCAAACGGCAAAACCGGTTTTTGCGGGACTGGTTCGGCTACCAGTGGGTGCAATGGATCGCGTTGAGCCTGTTGTCGGTGCTGCTGGGCGTGGTGCTGCTGATTTTTTGAAAACGCGCCGCGCATAATCCGCCCGTCGGCGGGTACGCTAACGGCAGACGCGAAAGCGTCTGTTCGCCAACGATCCGAAACGACAGGGAGGCTGACCGCATATGAGCAACAAGAAACAGAACAAGAACCAGCAGCAAAACCAAAACCAGAATCAGCAGCAAAACCAGAACCAGCGTGAGCAGAACGCCGAGCAGAAAAAAGACGGGCAGGACCGGTACTGAACACGCCAAAACGGCCGCCGCACCCATCGGTGCGGCGGCCGTTTTATGCGAAAACCCGTCGGCGAAACGATCAAAAATAGATCCGGTTTTGGAATTTGGTGGGCAGCCCTTCCCGGTAAAGGTGGGCGTCGTTGGACAGCGACAGCACCCGGGGAATCACCATCCCGTCCCGGGGACGCAGTTCGATCACCGTCAAGCCGCTGTGCGCCACGTCGAAATGGGTGCAAAACAGGGGATAGGGGATATCCAGCAGAGTGCTGAGAAAGGCCATGCCAAAGCCCTGATGGGCGAACAGGGCGACCCGCTTGTCGTTGTGCGCCTCGGGGCGGTAACTCGCCGTCGCCGCGTCGTGAACGTAGCCGCGGGCGGACAAAAAGGCGTCCACCTCGGCCCGCATCCGCTTGATGCCGGATTCAAAGGCGGTGCCGGCAAAGACGGGATGGGTGTACCATTCCTGTCCCAATGCCCGGATCTCGGGGGAATTGAACAGCCGGATCATCCGCGGGGTGTCGAACGCCCAGTTGCGCCCGCCGCCCTCGATCTCCACCGTGAACTCGCCCCAGGCAATGTCCTCCCGGCACCAGTCGACGATTTGCAGGTCTTTTTTGGCCACCTCGGCGGTCGGCTCGGCGGTCTGCCGGGCGCGCACCGAACGGGAGGCGATCACCTCATCCACCCCGTAGAGAGCCAGTCGTTTGGCCAGCGCCTCGGCCTGCCGGCGCCCCAGCGGCGTCAGCGAATCGGGATCGTAAATGGGATCGCCGTGGCGCACGAAAAACAGCAGCATGGAAAAGCACTCCTTTCGACTTTCAAAAAAACGCCCCACGTCCGTGGGGCGTTTTGCGTTTGCGATGGATCAGGACGCGAACAGCTCTTTGGGATCGCACATCTTGACGGCGGAGCTGTTGATATCCACCTTCAGCTCGTCGATCACCTTTTGCACCATCTTGTCAAACGTCTCGTAGCGGGCGTTGTAGATGACGCTCTCGTGGCTGTTGGTGAAATAATCGGCGCCGTTGGCCTTTTCGGGATCCAGCCGCAGCACCAGCGCCATGGTGTCGGTGGTGCCGTTGGCCTTGTACTCCACGATCTTGACCTCGCCCTCTTTGATCTCGCGCAGCGCCTTGACGAAATCCGCGTCCCCGTTCTTGTCAGCGCCCTCGATGTTCTGCAGGTTGGCGTCGGTGGTCGTGGTGGGGGTTTCGGTCTCGCCGGTGCCGGTGGTGGAGGCGGTGGTGGTCGTCGTGGTGGTAGTAGTATCGTTGCCGGTGGTGGTCGTGGTGGGAGCCGCGGTGGTGGAGGTGGTGGTGTTGCCGTTCTCGTCGGTGCCGGTGGCCGCGGCGGCCGCCGCTTCATCGGCGTTGTAGGCGGCGATGGCCGCGTCAAAGTTTTTGTCCTGGTTGTAGATCTTCAAATACCCCTCCAGCCGCTTTTTCGCGGCAGCCTTGGCGGCGTCGTCCGCAGACTCGCCGTCGGCGCCGGACAGGGAAATGGCGATCCGCTTGTAGCTGAGGTAGTTCTCGTCAAAATAGGAGCGCACCTGCTCGTCGGTCATCCCTTCCTTGCCGCCCACGTCGTACAGCCCGTAGAACAGCGAATGCTCGTTGAGGGAAGTGGCGATGGCGGCCTTTTTGTACCGCTCGGCGGTAAAGCCGTAGTCGATGAACTGGCTGTCGGTCATTTTCGCCAGATCCTCTTCCAGGGCGGCCAGCTCTTCCTTGTCGACCTCGATGCCGTATTTTTGCATCATATCCTCCAGCGCCTTTTGCCGGATGATGGTGTCCTGGGTGGTTTTCTTGATATACTCGGACAACTCCAGATCCACCTTGTCGTCGCCCTCGCCGTAGGGGAAGGTCTGCGACCAGAGCTGGTCGGTGGTATAGCCGTAGTAGGAGGTGTAGTAGTACAGCTGGGTGTTGTACATCTGGTTGAAGGTGGTGAACATGTACGCCAGATAGTCGGCGGTCTCGTATTCCTTGTCGCCGACGGTCATCGCCACCCGGGGGGTGGAGCAGCCGGTCAGCGCCAGCGCGGCCAGCATGATCACGGCCAAAACGACCGCCAATGCTTTTTTGAAGTTCATAATGGGGATCCTCCTTCAGAATCGGTGAAACTGTGCATTTTTATATTATACAAGCCGAACGGGCGTTTGTCCAGCCTTTTCTTTTGGAAAACCGTCCAAAAATGCCGCCCCGATTTGCACCATTTGATCCAAAAACCGGTTGACGGCACCCGCCGGGGAGACGGTTTTTGTGGCGCTTGACAGGGGAAAGGGGCCGGCGCCGCGATTTTTTGCCGCGAACGGAAAATTTTTGCCGGCAAACGGAAAAATTTCGCCGAACGTATGGCGTTTTGCGAAAGAGTATGGTATACTAAATTCAATATTGCTCTCGCGCACCCGCGCGGCGGCAGAAAACCGGGAAAGGACGGGTAAGTATGGAATTGGCACGCAAAAACCAGCTGGCGGCCGTGGCGACGCGGATCCGGCTGGCGGCGCTCGAGGGTGTTTACAGCGCCCAGAGCGGTCACCCCGGCGGATCGCTTTCGATCGCCGATACCCTGGCGTATTTGTATTTTCAGGAGATGCGGGTGGACCCCGCCGATCCTCGCAAGGCGGATCGTGACCGGCTGGTGCTCTCCAAAGGGCACACCGCTCCGGCGCTGTACGCGGCGCTGGCGCTCAAGGGATATTTCCCGCTGGAGGAAATGAAGAGCCTGCGTCAGGTGGGCGCGCTTTTGCAGGGTCACCCCGATATGAAGACCATCCCCGGGGTGGATATGTCCAGCGGATCGCTGGGTCAGGGGGTGTCGGCCGCGGTCGGCATGGCGCTGGCCGCCAAGCTGGACGGCGCCGACTGGCGGGTCTACGCCATCCTCGGCGACGGTGAGATCGAGGAAGGCCAGGTCTGGGAAGCGGCGATGTTCGCCTCCCACAAAAAGCTGGATAACCTGTGCGTCGTCGTCGACAACAACAACCTGCAGATCGACGGCAGCGTCGACGAGGTCAACTCGCCCTATCCCATCCCCGAAAAATTCGCCGCCTTCGGTTTCCATGTGATCGAAATCGACGGCCACGACTTTGATCAGTTGGAGGCCGCCTTCAACGAGGCGAAGACCGTCAAGGGCCAACCCACCGCCATCATCCAGAAGACGGTCAAGGGCAAGGGCGTGTCGTTTATGGAAAATCAGGTCGGCTGGCACGGCTCGGCGCCCAAAACCGAGCAGTACGAGCAGGCGGTCGCCGAGCTCAAACAGGCGCTGGCCGGATACGAGGAGGGCTGAGTCATGGCGGATATCGTAAAAATCGCCACCCGCGATTCCTATGGAGCCGCGCTGGTGGAGCTGGGAGCCGAAAATCCCGACGTGGTGGTGCTCGACGCCGATCTGGCGGCGGCCACCAAGACCGGCGCTTTCAAAAAGGCCTATCCCGACCGGTTCTTTGACGCCGGTATTGCCGAGAGCAATATGATGGGGGTGGCCGCCGGTCTGGCGGCGGCGGGCAAAACCGTCTTCGCCTCTTCCTTCGCCATGTTCGCGGCGGGTCGCGCCTTCGAGCAGGTGCGCAATTCCATCGGCTATCCCCATCTCAACGTCAAGATCGGCGCCACCCACGCCGGCATCTCGGTCGGCGAGGACGGCGCCACCCACCAGTGCTGCGAGGACATCGGGCTGATGCGGACCATCCCCGGGATGATCATCCTCAACCCCGCCGACGATAATGAGGCGCGTCAGGCGGTCAAGGCCGCCGCGGCGGTGAACGGCCCGGTCTATCTGCGGTTCGGCCGTCTGGCGGTGCCGGTGGTGATGCCGGCGGATTACCGCTTTGAGATCGGCAAGAGCGTGCAGATGACCGACGGCACCGACGTGACGATCATCGCCACCGGGCTGATGGTGCAGGAAGCGCTGGCCGCGGCCGAACAACTGAAAAACGAGGGCGTTTGCGCCCGGGTGATCAATATGGCCACCATCAAGCCCATCGACCGCGACGCCATCGTGCGTGCGGCGAAGGAGACCGGGCTGATCGTCACCGCCGAGGAGCACAATATCATCGGCGGACTGGGCAGCGCCGTGGCCGAGGTGGTTTGCGAGACCGTCCCGGTGCCGGTGGTGCGCATCGGCGTCAACGACGAGTTCGGCAAATCCGGCAAAGCGGTCGAGCTGCTTAAAAAATACGGCCTGTGCGCCGCCAACGTGGTGGAGACGGTCAAGGCGGCCGTCGCCCGTAAATAAGGACGTTTTTGACTGCGGAAGGGGAAGAAAAATATGACCATTCGTTCGGATATTGAAATCGCGCAAAGCGTACAGCCCAAGCCGATCACCGAGATCGCGGCCGGGCTTGGCCTGCAAAACGAGGATCTGGATCTCTACGGCTGGTACAAGGCCAAGATCGAGCGCCGGGTGATGGATCGCCTGGCCGACAAGCCCGACGGCAAGCTGGTGCTGGTCACCGCCATCACCCCCACCCCGGCGGGCGAGGGCAAGACCACCACGACGGTGGGACTGGGCGACGCCCTGCACAAAATGGGCAAAAACGTGGTGCTGGCGCTGCGCGAGCCGTCGCTCGGGCCGGTCTTCGGCATCAAGGGCGGCGCGGCCGGCGGCGGGTACGCCCAGGTGATCCCGATGGAGGATATCAACCTCCACTTCACCGGCGATATGCACGCCATCGGCGCGGCCAACAACCTGCTGGCCGCCATGCTGGACAACCACATCCATCAGGGCAACGCCCTGGGGATCGATACCCGCCGGATCACCTGGCGGCGGTGCGTCGATATGAACGACCGCCAGCTGCGCCAGCTGACCGACGGCCTGGGCGGCAAGATGAACGGCGTGCCGCGTGAGGACGGGTTTGATATCACCGTCGCCAGCGAGATCATGGCCATCCTGTGCCTGGCCAACGATCTGACCGATCTCAAGGACAAGCTGTCGAAGATCGTGGTGGGCTATACCCGGGACGATCAGCCGGTCACGGCGGGCCAGCTCAAGGCGCAGGGCGCCATGGCGGCCCTGCTCAAAGACGCCATCAAGCCCAATCTGGTGCAGACGCTGGAGCATACGCCCGCGCTGCTGCACGGCGGCCCGTTTGCCAACATCGCCCACGGCTGCAACAGCGTCGCCGCCACCCGGCTGGCGCTCAAGCTGGGCGACATCGTGGTGACCGAGGCCGGCTTCGGCGGGGATCTGGGCGCCGAAAAATTCCTCGACATCAAATGCCGCAAGGCCGGGCTCAAGCCCGACGCGGTGGTGATCGTCGCCACCGTGCGGGCGCTCAAGCATCACGGCGGTGCGGCCAAGGGCACCCTGGGCGAGGAAAATCTCGAAGCCCTCGAAAAGGGCCTGCCCAACCTGCTCAAGCACATTGAGAATATGACCGTCAAATTCGGTCTGCCGGCGGTGGTGGCCATCAACCGCTTCCCGCAGGATACCGAGGCCGAACTGGAACTGGTGCGTCGCAAATGCGCCGAAATGGGCGCCAACGTCGCTTTGTCCGAAGTGTGGGGCAAGGGCGGCGAAGGCGGTCTGGAGCTGGCCGAGGAAGTGCTGCGGCTGGTGAACGAGCCCAACCGCTTCCACATGACCTACACCGACGATATGCCCCTGACCGCCAAGATCGAGGCGGTGGCTAAAGAGATCTACGGCGCCGACGGCGTCGACTATTCCGCAGCGGCGGCCAAGGAACTGGCGCGGCTGGAGGGGCTGGGCTTCGGCAACCTGCCGGTGTGCATCGCCAAGACCCAGTATTCCCTGTCGGACGATCCCAAGAAGCTGGGCTGGCCCAAGGATTTCCGGATCACCGTCAAATCGGTGCGGCTGAGCGCCGGCGCCGGCTTCGTGGTGGTGCTGACCGGGGACATCATGACCATGCCGGGTCTGCCCCGGGTGCCGGCCGCGGAGAACATCGACGTGGACGCCAACGGCGTTATCAGCGGCCTGTTCTGATCGATCGCCATGAACGAACGCTCACAGCCTCCTTACGAGGTGGACGAATACGGCGTGCGGGTCGATCGGCCGATCTACCGCGCCGCGCAGCCTCAGCCGGAAGAGGAGCCGGAGGCTCCGCGTCCAAAACGCAAGCGGCATATCGGCCGGCGGCTGCTGGCCGCGGCGCTGATTCTGGCGCTGGTGCTGGCGGCCGTCGTCGCCGGCGATCTGTGGGTGCTGTGCGGCCGGGTCGACCGGGTGGATACGCCGGTCACGGCGGCGGCGGATACCGCCGACCGTTTTGATCCCGCCCGCTATCAGACCGACCGGGTGGAGGAGCTGCCCCTGATGGGAGATACCGCCGACGTGACCAACATTTTGCTGGTGGGCATCGACGGGGAGGATTACGAAGGCCGGGCGGACACCAATATGCTGGTGTCGATCGACAAACGCACCAAAACCGTCCGGCTGGTCTCCCTGATGCGGGACACCTGGGTCACCCTGCCGGGAGTCGACGAGGACGCCGACGGCTGGGACGACGAAAACCGGCTCAACGCCGCCTATTCCTATGGCGGGATGGATCTGCATCTGCGGATGATCCGCCAGAATTTCCGCCTGCAGATCGACCGGTATGTGACGGTCAACTTCGCCACCTTTGCCGCGGCGATCGACGCGCTGGGCGGGGTGGACGTGGAATGCCGGGGCGACGAGGCCGAACGGGTGCCGGCGGCGGGATCACGGATCCGCTACGGCGGCGCGGGATATATCCCGATGGGCACCGCCGACGGGGTCTATCATATGGATGGATTCCAGGCGCTGCAATACGCCCGCATCCGGTATCTCGACGCCGACGGGGATTTTTCCCGCACCTCCCGCCAGCGCAAGCTGATCGGCTGCCTGATCGCCCAGGCGAAAGAGGCCGGGCTGTTCAAGCTGCACGGCGCGCTGTACGACGCGCTGCCGCAGGCGCGCACCAATATGTCCCGCGGCGATATGATGGGACTGGCGCTGCGCGGGCTGTCGATCCGCGGCTACGCGGTGGACGACGGCTACCGCATTCCGCAGGACGGGATGTGGCACGACGCCAATCACGACGGTATGGCGGTGCTTCAACTGGACGACAAGGCCGCCTCGGTGCGGGAGCTGCACCGGTATTTATACGATGAGACGAGGAGCGACGGATGATGGAAAACGCGAAACACGCGCATAGCCCGGCGAAAAAACGCACGCCAAAGCCCCACCGCTATTCCCGTTCGGTGCGGATCACGGCCATATCGACGTCGGCGCTGCTGACCATTCTGGGGATCGGCTGCGTCGGTCTGGCGACCTATTTTCTGCTTTTGTTCGGGCGGGTCAACTACGCGGGCGACGGCGACCATACCGGATTGGAGGTGCCGGCGGACGATGTGGTGGAAAAACCGGCCGACGCGGTGGAATTCGATCCGTCGGATTATGCCAACTCGTCGCTGGCGGAGATCCCGGTGCTGGGCAACACCTCCGAGATCACCAACATCCTGCTGATCGGCGTCGACGGACAGGATTACCAGGGCAACGCCGATACCAACATCATCGTGTCCATCAACAGCCGCACCAAGACCGTCAAGCTGATCTCGCTGATGCGGGACGTGTGGGTGACCATCCCCGGCCGGGACTGGAACGGTGACGGGATGGACGATTACGCCAAGTTCAACAACGCCTACGCTTCCGGCGGGTTTTCGCTGCATTCCAAAATGATCGAGCAAAACTACCGCTTGAAATTGGACAAATACATCGCCGTCAACTTCGAGGCCTTCCCCAAGGTGATCGACGCGCTGGGCGGTACCGACGTGCAGATGACCGGCGGCGAGGCCGAGCGGGTGCCGGCGGCGGGATCGCAGATCCGCTACGGCGGCGCGGGATATATCCCGATGGGCACCACCGACGGGATGTACCATATGGACGGCTTCCAGACGCTGCAATTCGCCCGGCTGCGGTATTATTACGCCGACAGCGATTTCACCCGCACCTCCAACCAGCGCAAGCTGATCGAGCAGCTGATGAACAAGGCCAAGGATATGAGCATCGGCCAGCTCAACGGCTTGCTGTTTGAGGCGCTGGGGGTGGTCAGCACCAACATGGATCCCAGCGAATTCCTCGGCTTTACCGCCAACGCCCTGTCCTACCGCAACTACGCCATCGACACCTCCTACCGGGTGCCGCAGGACGACGCCTGGGCGTCGGAATGGATCGGCGACGGGGTGGGTCTGGCGCTGCTGGACCCCGAGGACTCGGTCCTGCGCCTGCAGGAATTCATTTACGGATAACGCGGCTTTTCACACGGCGCGGAAGCGACAGCTTCCGCGCCGTGCGTCTTTTGGCAGGATGAAGGATGGGGGTGTGTGAACGCGCCACTCATAACCGCCGTCCCGTCCCGCATATAGTTTACAAAAACGCGGGAGGGGATCAAAATGAAACGGACAAAACGGATCGCGGCGGCGGTGCTGGCGCTGGCGCTGGCGGTCGCGCCGGCGGTCGCCGCCGACGAGGGGATTCCGGCGATCATGGCCGAGCGGGATTCGGGGGAGGATATCGCGGCGCTGATCGCCGAAAGCGAGGCGAAGGACTGGGCGGTGCCGGTAGAGGCGCCCGCCGACAAGGCGGCGCTCACCGTCGGCGGCAAGGGCGCGGTGCTGATGGAGGTCTCCACCGGCCAGATCCTGTTTGAGCGAGACAGCCGCAAACACCTGCCCATCGCCTCGGTCACCAAGGTGATGACTCTGCTGCTGGTGATGGAGGCGGTGGACGAGGGCAAGATCGCCCTGACCGACATGGTCACCTGTTCGGCCGAGGCGGCGTCCTACGGCGGCTCCCAGATCTGGCTGCGGGAGAACGAGCGGATGTCGGTAGGCGAGCTGGTCAAGGCGGCGGCGGTGGTATCGGCCAACGACGCCTGCGCCGCACTGGCGGAGCATATCAGCGGCTCGGTGGAGGGCTTTGTGGAAAAAATGAACGCCCGCGCCGCCGAGCTGGGGCTCAAGGACACCCGCTTTCTCGATTGCTGCGGGCTGAACGACGAGGCCTATTCCTGCGCCTACGACGTGGCGGTGATCTCCCGGGCGCTGATCGGCCACGAGCTCATCCGCCAGTACACCACCATCTGGATGGACACCCTGCGCAACGGCCAGTCCCAACTGGTCAACACCAACAAGCTGGTGCGGTTTTATCCCGGCGCCACCGGGCTGAAGACCGGCACCACCGCCGCGGCGGGACATTGTCTGTCGGCCACCGCCGAGCGGCAGGGGCTGTCGCTGGTGGCGGTGATCCTCGGGTGCGATACCACCGCCGAGCGGTTCGGCGGCGCCCGCAAAATGCTGGATTACGGGTTCGCCAACTACGCGGTGATCACCCCGAAGGTGGATCAAAAAAAGCTGACGTCCATTCCGGTGCGCCACGGGTTGGGCGAGCAGGTGGAGGTGGAAGTGCCGTCTCCGTCGCCGGTGCTGGTCCGCAAGGGCGAGGAAGCGCAGGTGACCTGCGAGGTGGAGCTGGCCGCCGATCTGCAGGCACCGGTGGTCAAGGGGCAGACGGTGGGCAAATTGAGGGTGAGCAAGGATGGGCAAACCGTCGCCACGCTGGATGTTCTGGCGGCGCAAAACGTCGGACGGCTGACGTTTTTCGCGGCGCTGGAGCGGCTGTTGCGGGGGTTGGCGATCTGATCGGCCGCCAAAACGGGAAGGGTACAAACCACCCTTCCCGTTTTTATGCGGATTTGTAAATTTTTTTGAAAAAAGCCGAAAATCTGACGAATTAGCATTGCAAACGAGAGCCGGATATTGTATACTAATACCAGTAAGAAAGCCACCAAAGGAGAGCGACGATCCATGGCGACCACGTTGGATACCCGGTATACCCGCGGTTTTATCCGCGATCACGAGTTGACCGCCCTGCAGGGGCAGGTGTCCGCCGCCCATCGCCAGCTGCACGAGGGCAGCGGTATGGGCAGCGATTTTTTGGGCTGGCTGCGGCTGCCCACCGATTACGATAAAGAGGAATTTGCCCGCATTCAGGCGGCCGCCAAGCGGATCCAGGCGGATACCGATATTTTCATCGCCATCGGCATCGGCGGATCCTATCTCGGCGCCCGCGCGGCGATCGAGTTTTTGAAATCCCCGCTTTACAACAACAAAAAAAAGAACACCCCCGATATCTATTTTTCCGGCAATTCCATCAGCTCCACCGCGCTGGACGAGCTGCTGGAGCTGTGCGAGGGCAAGCGGGTGTCGATCAACGTCATCTCCAAATCCGGCACCACCACCGAACCGGCGGTGGCCTTCCGGGTGTGGCGGGACTATCTCGAGCGGACGGTGGGCAAGGAAGAAGCCCGCAAGCGCATCTACGTGACCACCGACAAGCAAAAAGGCACCCTTAAAGCCCTGGCCGACCGGGAGGGGTACGAGACCTTCGTGGTGCCCGACGACGTGGGCGGCCGGTTCTCGGTGCTCACCGCGGTGGGGTTGCTGCCCATCGCCGTCGCCGGGTGCGATATCGCCGCGCTGATGGCCGGCGCCGCCAGGGCGCAGGCGGAATTGGCCGACGAGCGGCTGGAGTGCAACCCCTGTTACCAATACGCCGCCCTGCGGCACATCCTCTACCGCAAGGGCCGCGCGGTGGAGCTGATGGTCAGCTACGAGCCGGCCTACACCATGATGTCGGAATGGTGGAAGCAGCTTTACGGCGAGAGCGAGGGCAAGGACGGCAAGGGCCTGTTCCCGGCGTCGGTCATCTTCTCGACCGATCTGCATTCGATGGGCCAGTTCATCCAGGACGGCTCCAATCTCCTGTTCGAGACGGTGGTGCTTTTGGATCAGCCCCAGCGTCAGCGGGTGATCGAGGAGGATCCCGAAAACGTCGACGGGCTCAACTTCCTGACCGGCAAGACCATGGCCGAGGTCAACCAAAAGGCCTTCCAGGGCACCGTGCTGGCCCACGCCGACGGCGGTACGCCCAGTCTGGTGCTCCACGTGCCCAAGGCGACGGAAGAGGAACTGGGCTATTTGATCTACTTCTTTGAAAAAGCCTGCGCCATCTCGGGGTATATGCTGGGGGTCAACCCCTTCGACCAGCCCGGGGTGGAAAGCTACAAGCGCAATATGTTCGCTTTGCTGGGCAAGCCCGGCTACGAGCAGGAAAAAGCGGCTTTGGAGGCCCGGCTGTAAAAAGGTTGTTCGCCGCTTTGGCGGCTTCAATAATACCAATTAGGAGGAACCACGTATGATTACTTTGATTCTGGGGAGAAAAGGCTCCGGCAAGACCAAACGCCTGATCGACATGTGCAACGCGGCCACGGCCGAGTCCAAGGGCAGCGTCGTTTTTATTGAGAAGGACAGCACGTTGACTTACGATATCAGCCGTCAGGCGCGTCTGGCGGTGGCGGAGGATTACAGCATCTGCGGCTACGAAGCCTTTTACGGCTTCATCGCCGGTATGTGCGCGAGCAACTACGATATCACCGATATCTTCGTCGATTCCACCATCAAGATCGGCGGCGACGACCGGGAAGAGCTGGCCACCTTTATCGAGCGGCTGGGCGAGTTGTCCAAGAAAGCGGACACCAACGTGGTGCTGTCGGTGTCGGCGGACAAGGACGATATTCCCGAGCGGATCGCGGAATTCGCCGTTGAGATCTGATTTTGTCGGACGGTTCAACGGGCAAGTTCGTGAGAACTTGCCCGTTTGATGTAGAGGTGATTTGAGTTGAGCTATCGTTACGAAACCCATTTTCATACCGACGAGGTCAGCCCCTGCGGCCAGGTGCCGGCGGCCGAGTCGGTCAAGGCGTATCACGAGCAGGGCTACGCCGGCATCGTGGTGACCGACCATTACTACGGCGGTCTGCTGCGCGGACTGGGAGACGAAAGTCTGCCCGACGGCGAGCGGGTCGACCGGTGGCTGCGGGGCTGGCGGCTAGCCAAGGAGGCCGGCGATAAGCTGGGGCTGAAGGTGCTGCTGGGGATGGAGCTGCGGTTTGAGGGCCATCCCGAGGATTATCTGGTCTACGGCTTCACGGTGGAACGGCTGAAGGCCGGCTACCGCTGGTACGATATGACCGCCGAGAGCTTTTCCGCCATGGCGCGGGAAAACGGCTGGTACTTCGGACAAGCCCATCCCTTCCGCCCGGGGCTGACCCGGTGCGATCCCGCCCTGCTGGACGGGGTGGAGGGCTTCAACGGCAACAAGCGCCACAACAGCCACGACGCGATGGCGCAGGCCTTCGCCAAGGAAAACGGACTGCTGATCACGTCGGGCGCCGATTTCCACGAGTGGGAGGATCTCGCCCGGGGCGGCATGACCTGCGAGACCCCGATCGCCGACGAGGCGGATTGGGTCCGGCGGCTGAAGGCCGGGCAGTTGACGCCCGATCTGTCCCTGACGCGGGCGGAATGACCGTAAGCTGAGGGGCGGTTGGTGCTCGGCTTAAGAAAAAAAGGGTTGACAAACCGCTTTTGACTCTATATAATATTTTCCGTGACACTTGAGGTGAACGACGATGATATCTTTGCATCCTTTGTTTGCCGGGGACGTGTCGGTCGTTCCGATCGAGACCCAGATGGATCTTTCCGGGCTGGAGGTGCAGGGGCAAACGCCCTTCGCGCAGCCGGTGCGGGTGAGCGGAACGGTGGAATATGTGGACGGCGTCGTTACCCTGCGGGCGGACGTGCGCTACCGGTTCGACGGTGTGTGCGACCAGTGTGCCGAGCCCTTCTCGCGGGAGGTAACGCTTCCGGTGTCGCATATTCTGGTAACTTCCCTGAACGATGAATCGAACGAGGACTTCGTGCTGCTGAAAGATTTTCAGCTTGAGCTGGACGATTTGATTACGGCCGATCTGCTCCTCAGCCTGCCGATGAAATTTCTTTGCCGGCAGGACTGCCGCGGGATTTGTCCCCAGTGCGGCCGCAACCTCAACGAAGGGGACTGCGGCTGCCGGCAGGAAACGGTCGACCCTCGTTTGGCGGCGTTATTGGCTGAATTAGAATAAGGAGGTGCTGACATGGCGGTACCCAAGAGAAAACATTCCAAAGCCCGTCGGGACAAACGGCGCAGCAATGTGTGGAAAATGGACGCTCCGGCGCTCATGAAATGCCCGCATTGCGGCGAGTACAAGCGCGCCCATCGCGTCTGCGGCAGCTGCGGCTACTACAACGGCCGTCAGGTCATCAAGACGGAGGCCTGAGGAGTGCTCAACACAAGAAAATAGAGGGTGTGGCCGTCGCTCGCGCCGCGCCCTCTGTTTTTTGTATGAGGACGGATATGCGGCGGCGAGCGATTCTTGGCTCTCCCAAGGGGAGAG
>JBMNVL010000017.1:0-23182 GCA_050946775.1 Acutalibacteraceae bacterium | reverse complement strand
AACGGATAAAAGCTACCCTGGGGATAACAGGCTGATCTCCCCCAAGAGTCCACATCGACGGGGAGGTTTGGCACCTCGATGTCGGCTCATCACATCCTGGGGCTGAAGTAGGTCCCAAGGGTTCGGCTGTTCGCCGATTAAAGTGGTACGCGAGCTGGGTTCAGAACGTCGTGAGACAGTTCGGTCCCTATCTGTTGCGGGCGCAGGATATTTGAGAGGATCTGTCCTTAGTACGAGAGGACCGGGATGGACGCACCTCTGGTGCACCAGTTGTCACGCCAGTGGCACAGCTGGGCAGCTATGTGCGGATCGGATAAACGCTGAAAGCATCTAAGCGTGAAGCCGGCCTCAAGATAAGATATCCCACTGAGTCATCAGGTAAGGTCCCATGAAGACTACATGGTTGATAGGCTGCGTGTGTAAGTGCGGTGACGCATTTAGCTTGGCAGTACTAATAGACCGAGGGCTTGACTAACGCATTGTGAGGAGAAGGGAAAACGTCCGGGGAAACTCGCGGACGGGAAATCTTCGCCTCGCCAGCATGGAATCGTTTTTGGCAGCAAGCGTGTGATGCCGTAAGCTGCTGACGTGAGGAGCAAAACGCCGGATTCGTCCGTGCCGCCGCCCCTCACCGACAGGTTCTTCCTTCTTGCTTTCCCCTTTATTCAGTTCTCAGGGCGCGTCGAGAACAAGTTGGGAACGCCCGCAAGGGCTTTCCATATACAGTCGGTGCCGATGGCGGTGAGGGTACACCCGTTCCCATCCCGAACACGGCAGTTAAGCTCACTTGCGCTGAAAATACTCGGCTGGAAGCGGCCCGGGAAGATAAGTAGGTGCCGACACAAAACACGACCGGTTGACGAACGTCGACCGGTCGTGTTGCGTTATGACCGGGGAATGACCGGGGAAAACGGGCCGTTGGACGGGTTGCCGGTTGTTGACGGGGCGGGACAAGTGTGATACAATGAACAAAACCGTGAAAAACCCGGGACGAAAGCGATTCGATGGACAGAAGGGAGAGGCGGTTATGATCCGTTGCGGAATATGCGGGCGGAAGAATGCGGACGGCGACGCGTTTTGCGTGGTATGCGGTTCGCCGCTGGCGGCATCTGACCGGCCGATCCGGTCGAAAGCGATCGAGCACCTGTGGGAAAACGCCCGATCCCCGCTCTTTTTGTGGGCGGTGATCCTGACGACGGCAACGCTGGTTTGCGGCGGCGTGGCCAACGTGCTGGCACCGGCGACGCTGTCGGAGACGGTGCGGGCGTATGCCCGGCAGGCCGGGATTCAGCAGCAGCCGATGATGAACGCGGTCTTCGCGTTGTCCCAATGGCTGGGTTTGCTGCCGACGGCGATCAACGCGGTCGGGCTATGGCTGATCGTTTTGTCGGCCCGACGGGCGCAAAAACCGCTTTCTATCGCCGGGCTGACGATCTGCCAGGTCATCCAGACGGTAAATCTGGTGACGTTTATATTGGCTTTTTTGGGGGCGGTGATCAGCGTGACCGCCATCGTCGGCGGCGCGGGAGATCCCGACGTCGTCGGCGCCTGGGCAGGAATGCTGACGGGCACGATGGGAACGTGGATCCCGGCGATCATCATAGCGGTGCTGGCCATCCGGTCTATCCGTGCCGCCAAATCGGTGTTGACGACCGGCGCCGCGACGGACAAAATCCCCGGAGCGTTTCCGGTGATATGCTTCATCTTGGGTGGACTGACCGGCTTTGCCGTGCTGTTGAGTCTGCCGGCGGCTGACGCGGCGGGTTGGGTCGGCCTTGCGCGGTCGGCGATCTCGGCGGCGGTGCATATCCTGTTCGGTCTGGTGCTGGTACGGGTGCGCGGCGAAAGAGGCCCGGCGTTGGGGAGGGAACGGCATTGAAAGAAGTTTGGCGGATGGTGAAATTCACCCTGTTTTCCATCAGCGCCGGGTTGGTCGAGATCGCCAGCTTTACCCTGATGAACGAACTGCTGCACTGGAACTACTGGGTCTGCTATCTGACGGCGCTGGTGCTGTCGGTGGTGTGGAATTTCACCCTCAACCGCAAATTCACCTTCCATTCCGCGGCCAACGTGCCGGTGGCGATGCTGAAGGTGCTGGCGTATTACGCGGTCTTTACCCCGGCGACCACCCTTTTGGGGGACTATCTGGTGGAAACGCTGGGCTGGAACGAGTATCTCGTCACCGGCGGGAATATGCTCCTCAATTTCGTCACCGAGTTTTTGTATCAGCGGTTTTTCGTTTTCGGTAAAACGGTGGATTCCGCCGTGGAGGCGGACAAATGACCGCGCGGCGGATCGGGCTGGGCGCGCTGTGGTGCGCCCTGTATACGGCGGCCGCCAACGGATATTTTCTGGCGGAAAAGGCGCCGGCCGTATGGGCGGCGATCGTAGCGGCGGCGCTGGCGGTCAATCTTTTTGCCGGGTTTGACGACGGGCGTATCCCCACGACGGCGCTGAAATTCTGCCGCCACGGGACGGTTTGTCTGATCCTCTTCGCCGTCACCGCGCCGCTGGCGGTGGGATGGCATATCTGGCTTTGGTTTCAATGGCTGCCCGACCGGGTCTGGCCCTTCGTTTTCAGCGCGCTGCTGGCGGTGGCGCTGGAGGCGGCGCTGTTTTGGAACGGGATCATCAGCGTCTACGCCACCAGCGTTCAGCTCGGGATCCGGCGGCGGGTGATCGGGCTGATCTGCGGGCCGGTCCCCATCGCCCATTTGATCGCGCTGGGGATGATCGTGGCGGTGTGCCGCCGGGAAGTGCGGGAGGAAACCGAAAAGGAGCAGCTCAACCGGTCCCGCCGGGACGAGCGGATCTGCGCCACCCGGTACCCGCTTTTGCTGGTGCACGGGGTGTTTTTCCGGGATTTCAAGCGGCTCAACTACTGGGGCCGGATCCCGGCGGAGCTGGAGCGCAACGGCGCCGTCGTGTTTTACGGGGAGCATTCCTCGGCGCTGTCGGTGGCCGGCAGCGCGGCCGAATTGCGCCAGCGGATCGAGACGATCTGCCGCCAGACCGGCTGTGAAAAGGTCAACGTGATCGCCCATTCCAAGGGCGGACTGGACGTTCGCCGGGCGATGGCCGACGGCGTCGCCGATCGGGTGGCGTCGCTGACCACCATCAACACCCCTCACCGGGGATGCGGCTTTGCCGATTACCTGCTCGGCAAGATCCCCGACGGGGCGCAGCGGCAGGTGGCGCGGGGCTACAACGCCGCCGCCAAACGGCTGGGCGATCCGGCGCCGGATTTTCTGGCGGCGGTGGGCGATCTGACGGCGGCGTTTTGCAACGAATTCGACCGGGCGTATCCGCCGCCGGAGGGTGTGTTCTGCCAAAGCGTCGGATCGCGGCTGAACAGGCCGACCGGCGGCAAATTCCCGCTGAATTTCACCCACACGCTGGTGCGCCATTTTGACGGGCCGAACGACGGGCTGGTGGCGGCGGATTCCTTCGCGTGGGGCGAGCGATACCGGTTTTTGGAGCCGGCCGGCCGCCGGGGGATCTCCCACGGGGATATGATCGATCTCAACCGGGAAAACATCCCCGGGTTTGACGTGCGGGAATTCTACGTGGCGCTGGTCGCCGATCTGAAAGCCCGCGGATTGTAAAAAACAAAATCCCGCCGTGATCATCACGGCGGGATTTTTTGACGGATCGTCAGGCGGCGGTGGTGTCCAGCACCGACGGATCCTCCGGGACGCCGACGATCTCGGTGGTCAGCGTCAGGGAATACAGGCTGTCGGCCTTGATCACCACGTCCTCGGGCGGGATGATCAGGGTCATCTGGGCGGTGCCTTCGGCGGGCACCCGTACCGACGCCGGATCCCAATCGGCGGGCTGATGCCCGGCGGCGATCAGATCGTCGTTGAGGTTGTACAATTCCACGTCGAAGCGCTCCACCGTCTGGGGCGTGGGCAGACCGTTGGCCAGCCCCAGCACCAGCAGCAGACTGCCGTCGTTGGTGTAGTAGGCTTCCCGCAGGACCGACTTGATCCCTTCCGGCGACATTTCCGCCCGGGCGGTGGGATTTTCATAATGCCCCGATTCGGGTGCGATTCCCTTGGGATCGGGACGGGTCTGGAAATAGATCACCAGTCCGCTGACCGCCACCACCACCGCCAACAGGATGAGCATCACCCGGGTGATGCTTTTGGTCTGGGGATCGCCGGCGGCCAGTTCCTTGGCCATGGCGGAGCGCCGGCGGCGCTTATCCTCCTTTTCCTCCTCGCGGATGGAACGGGAGCTGCGGGGTGAAGTGAAAATGGTGCTCGACTCTTCGTCCGGTTGAAGCGGGCGCTTTTCGTCGGCCATGGGATCATCTCCTTGAATGGGATGCTCCTATCATACCACGAAACCCCGCCGCAAGTAAAGCCCTTAAAACATTCCGGTGACGTTGTCCACCAGATCGCCCATATTGCGCAGGGCGCGGCTGACGTTTTTCTTCATTCCTTTTTTGTGGGAACGCCAGTAGCCGTAACCGGCCACACCGGCCACCGATCCCATCAACAAGCCGATTCCGGCGCCCTTGACGAAGGACATGGCGCTGCTTTTTCTGTTCATAACGGTTCTCCTTTTTTCAATTTGGGTCGTCGCGATTTTAGTTTGGGCCGAAAAAACGAAAAAATCCCCGCCGTTTTTTGGAAACCGGTTGTCAAACGGGGGAAAATGCGGTACAATGAACGGGTAAAAACGAGTTTTCAGGAGGTCTTTTTATGAACACCTATCCGCTTTTGCTCACCCCGCCGGTCAAGGACTACATCTGGGGCGGCACCCGGCTCAAAGAGGAGTTCGGCTACCGCACCGACGCCGCCATCGCGGCCGAGGCGTGGGTGCTGTCCTGCCACAAGGACGGCTCGTCGGTGGTCGCCAACGGCCCGATGGCCGGGCAGACCCTGCCCGACGTGCTGGACACCTGGGGCAAGGAAGCCATCGGCGAAAAAGCCGCGGCGTTCCCCTATTTTCCGGTGTTGATCAAATTGATCGACGCCCACGACCGGCTGTCGGTGCAGGTGCATCCCAACGACGAGTACGCCATGCGGGTCGAGGGCGAATTCGGCAAGACCGAAATGTGGTACGTCGTCGACTGCGAGCCGGGCGCGCAGCTGATCTACGGCTTCAAGACCGGGCTGACCAAGGAGGAATTCCGCGCCCGGATCGAGGATAACACCCTGATGGAGGTCTGCAATTTCGTGCCGGTCAAAAAGGGCGACGTCTTCTTTATCGAAGCGGGCACCCTGCACGCCATCGGCGCCGGGATCCTGATCGCCGAGGTGCAGCAAAACTCCAACACCACCTACCGGGTGAGCGATTACGGCCGGCTGGGCGCCGACGGCAAGCCCCGTCCGCTGCACGTCGACAAGGCGGTGGACGTCACCGTCACCACCCCGCCCACCGTGCCCTACGGCGCCATCGGCGAGGTGAGCGCCGTCGCCGGCGGCAAGATCCGCAAGCTGGCCTCCTGCGATCTGTTCACCGCCGAGGCGGTGGCTCTCGACGGGGCGATGCAGTTCGGCTCTCCCGAGAGCTTTACCTCGGTGCTGGTGCTGGACGGCACCGCCGAAATGGAATGGAACGGCGAAAAGACCCCGGTGAAAAAGGGCGACAGCCTCTTCGTTCCGGCCGGTGTGACCGTGCGGCTGGACGGGTCGGCCGATCTGCTGTGCAGCCGGGTATGAGCCGGCTCAACGTGGTGCTGATCGAGCCCCAGATCCCCCAGAACACCGGCAACATCAGCCGCACCTGCGCCGCGACCGGCGCCCGGCTGCATCTGGTCGGGCCGATGGGGTTTACCGTTACCGACGCCAAGCTCAAGCGGGCGGGACTGGATTACTGGCATCTGCTGGACGTCACCTATTACGAGAACACCCGCGCGTTTTTTGAGCAAAACGCCGGCCCGTTTTACTATTTTTCCACCAAAGCCGGGCAGATCTATTCCGACGTCACCTATCCCGACGGCGCCTATCTGGTGTTCGGCAAGGAGACCGCGGGACTGCCGGAGGAATGGATGCGGGACGATCCCGCCCACAGCGTTCGTCTGCCGATGCTCGACGACGATACCGCCCGGTCGCTGAATTTGTCCAACACGGTGGCGGTGGGGGTGTACGAGGTGCTGCGGCAATGGGGGTTTCCGGCGCTGCGCACCAAGGGGCGTTTGACGAAGTATTGAAAGGGATGTGACGGTATGGCACAGAAAAAGGTGACCATCGTGATCGGCGAGCAGCCGTACACCATCACCACCGACGAGCCGGAAAGCTATTTGCAGGAGCTGGCGCGCCGGGTGGACGAGATGATCCGCCAGACCCGCGCGGGCAATCCCCGGGTGTCGGCGAATATGGCGGCGGTGCTGACCGCCGTCACCCTGGCGGACGAGGCCCATCGCGCCGAGGAGACCGCCGACCATCTGCGGGTGCGTCTGCGGGAATATATGGCCGAGAACGACCGGCTGCAAAAGCGGCTGGACGGCCGGTAAACGAGGAACGACATATGAAACTGCCCGAGATCCTGGCGCCGGTCGGTTCGGCCGAGATGCTGGAGGCGGCGGTGCGATGCGGGGCAGACGCGGTCTATATGGGCGCGTCTGCTTTTCACGCGCGGCGCCACAGCCACGCCTTCACCGGCGACGAGTTGACCGCCGCCATCGCCTACGCCCACGCCCGGGGAACGAAAGTGCATATCACCCTGAACACCCTGATCCGCGAGGAGGAGCGGGAGGCGGCGCTGGCCGCCGCGAAGGAAGCGGCAAACGCCGGCGCCGACGCCCTGATCGTGCAGGATATCGGTCTGGCGGCGGCCATCCGCGCCGCGGCGCCCGATCTGCCGCTGCACGCCTCCACCCAGTTGTCCTGCCACACCCCGGCCGGGGTGAAATGGCTGCGCGAGCAGGGCTTTTCCCGGGTGGTGCTGGCGCGGGAAATGGCGCTCGACGAAATCGCCGCCTGCGCCGGACTGGGCTGTGAGCTGGAGGTGTTCGTCCACGGGGCGCTGTGCATGAGCGTGTCGGGCCAGTGCTATTTTTCCGCCATGCTGGGCGGCCGCAGCGGCAACCGGGGCCTGTGCGCCCAGACCTGCCGGCTGCCCTTTCGTCCCGACGGCTCGCAGGATCCCGCCGCGGCGGCGTTGAGCTTGAAAGACCTCAATTTGCTCGACCATCTGGAGGAACTGGCGGCGATCGGGGTGGATTCGCTCAAGATCGAAGGGCGGATGAAACGCCCCGAATACGTGGCCGCCGCCGTCACGGCGTATCGCGCGGCGGCGCGGGGCGAACGGCCCGATCCCCAGACGGTGGAGGATCTGCGGGCGGTCTTTTCCCGCTCCGGTTTTACCGACGGCTATCTCACCGGCAAGCGGGACGCCATGTTCGGCACCCGGCGGCAGGAGGACGTGGTCGCCGCCGCCCCGGTGCTGGGGCGCCTGCAGGGACTGTACAATAAAGGGGACGTCTCCCGCGTGACAGTCGATCTGGCGCTGACCGTCGCCGCCGGCCGGCCGGGCGAGTTGACCGTTACCGACGGTGAACACACCGTTACCGTGACTGGCGAGACGCCCGAGAGGGCGCTCCACCGTCCGCTGGACGCCGACCGCGCCGCCGACCAGCTGCGCAAAACCGGCGGCAGTCCCTTTTTGGCGGACGCCGTGACGGTGGATATCGGGGAGGGGCTGACGATGCCCCTGTCGGCGCTCAACGCCCTGCGGCGGCAGGCGCTGGACGAGCTGATGACCGCCCGGGCCGCCTTTACACCGCCGGCGTGGACGGATTTGCCGGCGTCGCCGCCGACGAGGGGAAAGCCGGTTGAAAAAACCCGGCTGATCGCCCAGTTTGCCGACCCGGCGCGTCTGCCGGACGAGCTCGACGCCGACGGGTTGATCCTGCCCCTGCATACCCCGCCCGACGTTCTGTCGGCGTGGGCGAAAAAGCGGCCGCTGGCCGTGGCGATCCCCCGCGGGATGTTCGGGCAGGAAGACGCCGTTCGCGCTGCCCTCAAGACCGCCAGAGCCGCCGGGGCAACGCACGCCCTGTGCGGCAACGTGGGCGCCATTCCGCTGGCGATCGAGGCGGGATTGAAGCCGGTGGGCGGGTTTTCGCTGAACATCACCAACCGGGGAACGCTGGACGCCTTCGCCCGGAGGGGACTGGCGGCGGCCACCCTGTCGATGGAGCTGACCTTCCGGCAGGGGGATTTTGCCGCCGGGGCGCCCATCCCGACCGGCTGGCTGGTCTACGGCCGTCAGCCGCTGATGCTCACCCGCCAATGCCCCCGGATCGGAGCCGCGCCCTGCGGCAAAACCGGCTGCGGCGGCTCGCTGACCGACCGGATGGACAAGCGCTTTCCCCTGCAATGCGCCGGGGGATGCGTCGAGGTGCTCAACGCCGACCCGCTTTACTGGGCGGATCGTCTGGATGAGATCCCGCCGACCGGTTTTTGGCTGCTCTCCTTCACCGACGAGACTCCGGCCGAGGCGGCGGATATGATCCGCGCCTACCGCGAGGGCGGTTCCCGCCGCGCCGCTATCACCCGCGGATTGTACCGCCGGGGAGTGGAATGAAAAAACGAGGCGTCAGATTGACGCCTCGTTTGCGTTGTGCCGATTTTGTAATTTGCGGGGTGCATTGCCTTCCTCAGTCACGGCATGCGCCGTGCCAGCCCCCTCGTCAGAGGGGGCCTTGCGCTCGCCAAAAGTTTGCACAATTTGGCCGCATAACCGTAGGGGCGGATACCATCCGCCCCTACGTTCCCGTTCAGCGGGTTTCGATCAACGCCATCTTTTTTGCCCGGGGCATTTTTTTGATTGCCGCTTCCCGTTTGAGAGCGGCGGGACGGTCGGGACATTCCTCCCGGTAAACCACCGTCACCGGCAGGCGGGAACGGGTGTATTTGGCGCCCTTGCCGGCGTTGTGAACCCCGGCGCGGCGGTCGACGTCGTCGGTCATGCCGGTGTAAAGGGTGCCGTCGGCGCACCGCAGAATATAGACCCAAAAGGGCTTTTCCTCATTCGTCATAGCCGTTGGGGTTTTGGGACTGCCACCGCCAGGTGTCCCGGCACATATCGGCGAGAGTCTTTTCGGCCCGCCAGCCCAGCACCCGTTGTGCCTTGGCGGGATCGGAATAGTTGACGGCGATATCCCCGGCGCGGCGCGGCGCGATGACGTAGGGGATGGGCACGCCGCTCTCCCGCTCGAAGGTGCGCACGATCTCCAGCACGCTGTAGCCGGTGCCGGTGCCCAGATTGAACGCTTCGGCGCCGGTATGCTCCAGCGCGTATTTCACCGCGCAGACGTGGCCGCGCGCCAGATCCACCACGTGCAGATAATCCCGCACGCCGGTGCCGTCGGGGGTATCGTAATCGTCGCCGAAGACGTTGAGATGATCCCGCTTGCCCACCGCGACCTGCGCCACGAAGGGCATCAGGTTGTTGGGGATCCCCTGCGGATCCTCCCCGATGGCGCCGCTTTCGTGGGCGCCGACGGGGTTAAAATACCGCAGCAGCACCGCCGACCAGTCTTTGTCGGCAAAGCAAAGATCCTTTAGGATCTCCTCGATCATGTATTTGGTTCGCCCATAGGGGTTGGATACCCCGCCGGTGGGCATATCCTCCCGCCGGGGCGAGGGCAGATCGGCGTTGTACACCGTGGCGGAGGAGGAAAAAACGATCCGCTTGCAGCCGGCCTCGGCCATCACCTCGCACAGCGCCGTCGTGCCGGCGACGTTGTTGTCGTAGTACGTCAGCGGCTTTTGCACCGATTCGCCCACCGCCTTCAGCCCGGCGAAATGGATCACCGCCTCGATGGGGTAGTCGGCAAACACCCGGCGCAGGCAAGCCTTGTCGCGGATATCTCCCTCGACCACGGGATAGGTCCTGCCGGCCAGCGCCTGTACCCGGCGCGCCACGGCGGGTTTGGAGTTGCAATGGTTGTCCAGCACCACGACGTCGTAGCCGGCGTTCAGCATCTGAAGGCAGGTGTGGCTGCCGATATATCCGTTTCCTCCGGTAATAAGTATTGCCATTTTCGTTTCCTCCGTTTATAATAGATAGGAATCCACCCGTTCAGTATACCATACCGGGCGGGAAAACGCAAACAAAACAGGAGTGTGTGACCATGGCTCACGAGCAAAAGCCCGCCCTGCTGATTATGGCGGCGGGAATGGGCAGCCGCTTCGGCGGACTCAAGCAGATCACCCCGGTCGGACCGGGCGGGGAAATGATCATCGACTATTCGATCTACGACGCCCTGCGCGCCGGCTTCGGCAAAGTGGTGTTCGTCATCAAAAAGGAGATCGAGGAGACCTTTCGCGCCAACATCGGCGATCGGATCGCCGCGCTGGCGCCGGTGGAATACGTCTTTCAGGAGCTGGACAAACTGCCCGACGGCTACGCCGTGCCGCCCGGACGGGTCAAGCCCTGGGGCACCGGTCACGCGGTGCTGTGCGCCGCGCCGGCGCTGGACGGGCCGTTTATGGTGATCAACGCCGACGATTTTTACGGCGCCGACAGTTACCGGCAGATGGCGGCGTTTTTGCGCCGTCCCGTCGCCGACGGCAAGCGGCATCTGGCGATGGCGGGGTATGTGCTGGACAACACCTTGACCGATAACGGCTACGTCTCCCGGGGGATCTGCTCGGTGGACGAGCGGGGTTATCTGACCGGGCTGACCGAGCGCACCCACATCGAGCGGCGAAACGGCGGCGCCGCCTACACCGAGGACGACGGCGCCACCTGGCATCCGCTGGCGGCCGATTGCCCGGTGTCGATGAACTGCTGGGGCTTTCCCGCGGGAGCGACGGCGTCCTTTGCCGACAGCTTCCGGGCGTTTTTGGAGGGGATGAGCGATCCCCTCAAGGCGGAGTTTTATCTGCCTAAGGCGGTGGACGATATGGTGGAAAGCGGCGCCGCCGACGTGCGGGTGCTGTCCACCACCGCCAAATGGTACGGCATGACCTACACCGCCGACCGCGAGCAGGTGATCGCCGCCATCCGCGCTCTGGTCGACGCCGGGGAATATCCCGCCCGGCTGTGGGATTGACGCCTATATATAATATGTATATATAAAGAAAGGACGTTTTTATGAGCGAACAGGAATGGGGCTTTTCGGCGCTGGAGCTCAGCGAGCCGATCGAAAAGGCCCTGCGTAAAATGGGCTTTACCGCGCCCACGCCGGTACAGGAGCAGACGGTGCCGGTGATGCTGGAGGGACGGGACGTGATCGCCAAGGCGCCGACCGGCACCGGCAAGACCTGCGCCTTTGGCATTCCGCTGCTGGAGATGCTGCGGGATGATACCGCCGATATCCAGGCGGTGGTGGTGTGCCCCACCCGGGAGCTGTGCGTGCAGATCGCCGAGGAGCTGCGGCAGCTGGCGGCTTTTCGTCCCGACGTGCGGATCGCCTGCATCTACGGCGGCCAGCCGATGGACAAGCAGCGCCGGGCGCTGGAAAAGCACCCCCAGATCGTGGTGGCGACCCCCGGCCGTCTGCTGGACCATATGGGCCGGGGAACGGTGTGGCTGGGCAACGTCTACACCGCCGTGCTGGACGAGGCCGACGAGATGCTGAAGATGGGCTTTATCCGGGACGTGCGCAAGATCCTTAACCAGACCCCCGCCGACACCCAGATGGTGATGTTCAGCGCCACCATCTCCCGCGAGGTGATGGACGTCGCCTGGGAATACCAACGGGACGCGGTGGAGATCACCGTCGCCGCCGAAGGGGACAACCGTCCCCGGATCGCCCAGTTTTTGCTGGAATCGACCGGCGCCCAGCGGATGAAGGACATCCGCCACATCCTCGACGAGCTGGACATCCACCGGGCGATGATCTTCGCCAACCGCAAGACCACCGTGCGGGTGATGGGCGAGCGGCTCAAGAAAATGGGCTGGTCGGTCGACTGTCTGCACGGCGATATCCCGCAGGGACAGCGCAACCGGGTGATGGCCGGGTTCCGGGAGGGCAAATTCGAGATCCTGGTGGCCACCGACGTCGCCGCCCGCGGCATCGACGTTGACGACGTGGAGGCGGTCTTCAACTACGATATCCCCGACGAGAACGAGTATTACCTCCACCGCATCGGCCGTACCGGCCGCGCCAAGCGCCGGGGCATCGCCGTGACCTTCGCCGGCGAAGCGGATCAGTTCCGCATCCGGGACATCAAGAAGTACACCCACTCGGATATGCGCCCCATCCACTACGACGAAAACGGCGTTCTGGTCACCGAGGACGGCACTCCCTTCGCGCAGGTGGCGCCATCCGCTGGTAATTTTTCGGAAAACGAATAAATATTACCGCAAATAAATTTATATGCACAAAATCGGAAAAAATATCCCCCGAAAACCGCCAAAAATGCAGAAACAATGAATTTTTGACGCCGTTTCAAAGGTTACAGGGATGTAACTTTTGGTTGGTTGCACAAATTTTTTGAAAAAAACGCCCTCAACGAATTTTCCTCCCAGAAATGGAAGAAAATGGCAATTTGGGGGCGCGTTTTTTTGTTTTGGGGAGAATGTTTGGGGAAATTCGACCAAAATCCCCGGCAATCCGTTCCAAAACCCGCCATCTTGCACCCGCAATTCTGCCACGTTTGCCAACCGGGGATTTTCGGCAGATGGTGGCAAAAGGGGCGAATCTTTGTTGGTTGTGCCCAAATTGCGGCCCTTGCCGGCGCGTTGACATGGTGGGAAGTGACGAGTATAATACCCCGTGTTCGCATATACTGGGAATGGGCGAGGCAATCGCCGCCTCAGGCGAAGGGATCGACCGTGACAAATTTATCCGGTCCCTTTCGCGGAAAGGAACGATATGGAACAAATCAAACGGATCACGACGGGGATCAAACGGATCGCCGGCCATCGCGGGTTTGCCGTGTCGGTGTTGTCGGCGTTCAGCGTCGCGGTGATGGGGCTGGCCTCGATCACCGCCCAGGCGGTCGCCGGCATGCCCAACGACCGGGTCGTCCTGTCGATGCAAAACAGCGCCTACGTGGTGCAGGCCGCGTCGCCGGCGCAGGCTTGGGACTCGCAGGAGGGCTTTGACGTGCGCATCGTCGCCGACGGCAGCCGTACCCTGCTGCGGGTGGCGGAAGGCACCGTGGCCGACGCGCTGGAAACGGTGGGCGTCGCGGTGGGCGAGGACGACATTTTGTCGGTCCGGCCCGACGAGAAGCTGACCCCGGATATGGAAATCGTCGTTCAGCGGGTGACCTTCCGGGAATACACCGAGACCGAGGTCGTCCCCTTCAAGACCGAGGTCAGCTATGACGCCACCATGCTCAAAGGCACCTCCAAAACGGTGCGCGAGGGCGTGAACGGCGAAAAGACCAATACCTACCGGGACCGGCTGGTGGACGGGGAAGTGGTGGAAAACGACCGGATCGCTTCCACCGTTACCAAGCAGCCGGTGAGCGCCCAGCGGGTGGAGGGCACCTTTACGCCTCCGACCACCCGGGGAAGCGGCACCGTCAAGCCCGGCTCCTACAGCGAGGACGATCTGTACTGCCTGGCGGTGGCCATCTACCGCGAGGCGGGCAGCGACTGGCTGACCGACGAGCACCGGGCGCTGGTGGGCTGCGTGGTGATGAACCGGGTGCGCAGTCCTCTGTTCGCCAACACGGTGCGGGGCGTGCTGATGTCGCCCGGCCAGTACCAGGGGCTGAGCAGCGGGGTGTATTTCCCCGCCGGCGTCAGCGAGTCCAGCCCGGCGGTCCAGCGGGCCTACCGGGTGGCGCGCGAGGTGCTGGAGGGCCAGTGGTCCTGCCCGGAGAACGTGGTGTTCCAGGCCGGATTCCCCCAGGGAAGCGGCACCTACCGCACCATCTACGCTTACGGCACCGTTACCTACTTCTGCTACCGGTAACAAACGGTTCTGCCGACCGGCTTTCGCGGAGTTTTCTGAAATACCGTTTATAAAAAACGGCTGAAGCCAAGGAGAGATTCTCCCTGACTTCAGCCGCTTTTTTTGCGCTTTGGATCAAAAGCAAAAGAGCGGCAATTTTTGGGATGTCAAAAAATGACTGGTTTGAAGGGTGAAATGACTGGACTTCCCCAAAAGAATGGTGTATGCTATATCATAGCGAATTGCCCTTTTGGAGAGAAAGAGAGAAAGCGCGCACAAAACAAGGAGGTCATACGAATGAGCAAACGCATTACCGGCAGACGGCTGTTGTCTCTGCTGGCGGTCGTGACGCTGCTGGCGGGATGCATCGGCATCGCCCTGCCGGCCACCGTCGCCGCCGACAACACGCCGATCTACATGGACACCTCGTACACCTTCGCCGAGCGGGCGGCTGATCTGGTCAGCCGGATGACGCTGGAGGAAAAATCCCAGCAGCTCGGCGACAGCGCCGGCGCCGTTCCGCGGCTGGGCGTGGTGGCCTATCGCTACTGGAGCGAGGGGCTGCACGGCGTCGCCCGGTCGGGCTACGCCACGTCCTTCCCGACGGCCTACGGCATCGCCCAGACCTGGAACCGGGATCTGGTGCAGGAGATCATGACCATCACCTCGGACGAGGCCCGCGCCTACAACAACCAGATCGGCAAGGGTCTGTCCTACTGGTCGCCCACCATCAACATGTCCCGCGACCCCCGCTGGGGACGCGCCGAGGAGACCTACGGCGAGGATCCCTATCTGGCCACCCAGATCGGCGCCAGCTTTGTGCGGGGCCTGGAAGGCACCGACGAGGACACCCCTTATCTCAAGGCGATCGCCACCATCAAGCACTACGCTTTGAACAACACCGAGCGGTTCCGGCACAACGGCTCGTCGGACATCGACGACGCCACCCTGCGGGAATACTACACCCGCGCCTATAAAGGGATCGTGCGGGAAGCGAACGTCCACTCCCTGATGACCGCCTACAACGAGGTCAACGGCGTTCCCTCGGCGGCCAACGTCTATCTGCTTGATACCCTGCTGCGCCGCACCTTCGGCTTCACCGGCTACGTCACCTCCGACTGCGGCGCCATCAACGACGTCTACACCAACCACAAGTGGGTCCCCGAGGGATGGGATCACGCGGTGGACGCCGCCGAGGCGGCCGCGTTGTGCATCACCGCCGGCAACGATCTGGAATGCGGCGGCGTTTTCCGCAGCAACGCCCGCGCCGCGGTTCAGCGGGGTCTGATGACCGAGGACGACATCGACGTGGCGCTGGTGCGGATGTTCACCGCCCGTATGCAGACCGGTGAATGGGATCCCGCCGAGCTGGTGCCCTACCGCGACACCGAAAAATACGGCTGGGACACCTCGCTGGGCAAGCCGGGCAACGATCTGGCCGAAGGCGCTCCCAAGCTGACCCTGACCGACTACGCCGCCAATACCGCGCTGAAAGCGTCCGAGGAAGCGGTTGCCATGCTCAAAAACGAGCCGGCCGCCGGGGATACCGCGCCCCTGCTGCCCTTTGACGGCACCAAGATCAACAAGCTGGTCATCGTCGGCGAGAACGAGCTGGTCAACAGCCAGATCCTCGGCGACTATTCCGGCAGCCCGCTGCCCAACCACAAGGAAACCCCCTTCCAGGGAATCGAGCGGGTGCTCAAATCCATCAACCCCACCGCCACGGTGGAGCACGTGGGCAGCACCGGCGGCGGCGGATTCTACGGAAACCTCGGCAACCTGACCCTCAAGGACGCCTCGGGCAACACGCTGACGACCCTGACGCCCGCTCAGGCGGCCGACACCGATATGAACATCGAGCACGGCGGCACCAACTTCGGCTACGTCTACAACGGCAGCTACGCCGTCTTTAAGAACGTGTCGGTCGACGACGTCACCCAGATCACCCTGATGGCCTCGGGCAACACCACCCACGGCACGGTGGAGATCCACATGGATTCCAAGGACGGTCCCCTGGTCGGGTCGGTGGTGACCCGCCGCACCTCCGGCTGGGAGGATTACCAGCCCTGCGACGGCACCTTCAACGCCAACGATTTCGGCTTCACCGGCACCCACTCCCTCTATCTGGTGTGCGATACCGGCGAGACCTTCAAGGCCTTCAGCGCCGCGAATGAGCAGAAGATCCGCAACGCCGACGCGGTCATCGCCTACGTCGGCACCCGTCAGGGCGACTCGGGCGAGGAGCACGACCGCTCCTCCATCAACTTCCCCCGGTTCCAGTCGAACATGGTGGAAGCCACCGTCGCTCTCAACCCCCGTACCGCGGTGTACGTCTGCTCGGTCAGCCAGATGAATCTGGAAGGCTTCAAGGACAAGGTGCCCTCCATCTTCTGGTGCACCTACAACGGCCAGGCGCAGGGCGAGGCCGCCGGCAATCTGCTGTTCGGCAAGGCCAACCCCTCCGGCCGGCTGACCTTCACCTGGTACAGCGATCTGACCCAGCTGGGCGAGATCACCGATTACACCATCAAGGCCACCGGGGACAGCCACGGACGCACCTATCAGTATTTTGACGGCGCCGTGTCCTATCCCTTCGGCCACGGTTTGAGCTATACCGACTTCGCGTACGCCAACGTCCGTCTGGACGGCGCCGCTCCCGCGGCGGCCGGTCTGGCCGGTGACGTGGACGGTTCCGGCGAAGTGACCGCCGCCGACGCGCTGATGGCGCTGCAGGCCGCTACCGGCAAGATCACCCTGACCGCGGACGAGCTGGCCCGCGCCGACGTGGACGGCAAGCAAGGCGTCTCAGCCGCCGACGCGCTGATGATCCTGCAGGCCGCCACCGGCAAGATCGTGCTGGAGCCGGCCGGGAGCGGCGCCGCCGATCAGGTGACCCCGAACGATACCGTGCGGGTGCTGGTCGACGTGCAGAACACCGGCGATCTGGCCGGCGCCGAAGTGGTGCAGGCCTACGTGGTTTCTCCCAACGCGGCGGACGAAGACCGCCCGGTTAAGCAGCTCAAGGGCTTTGAAAAGATCACCCTGCAGCCCGGCGAGACCAAGACCGTCTCGATGGATCTGCCGGTCAGCGACTGGTACTTCTGGGACGAGGAAGCCGGCCGCAACGTATACGATCAGGGCGAATGGACCGTTCAGGTCGGCGCTTCCAGCGGCGACATCCGGGGCGAAGCGACGGTGACGCTGAGCGGCGACATCGCGCAGACGCCGGCGGTGGTGACCGCCATTCCCAGCGGCCATACGCTGGATCTGTCGGGCAAGACCATCACCACCAAGCTGTCCGCGACGCTGGGCGACGACAGCTTTGCCGATCTGTCCCAGGCGACGGTGACCTACGCCTCCTCCAACGAGGACGTCGCCACCGTTGACGCGCAGGGCAACGTCCACTCGGTGGGCGCCGGCGTGGCGACCATCACCGCCACCGTCACCATCAACGGGGTCTCGAAATCGGCCTCCTATCCGGTGTCGGTGCGCAACGAGCGCAACGTCCACAGCATCACCGTTAACGGCCAGCCGATCGCCGGCTTCAGCCCCACCACCCTGCACTATGAGGTGATCCTCGGGGACGGCGTGGACGAGGCGGTCGTCGCCGCTCCCGGCAGCGAGGACTTTGTGACCATCACCCAGGCGACCGAACTCCCCGGCACGGCGACCGTCGTCGCCGATCTCGGCCCGGGCAACGGCACCGCCACCTATACCATCGATCTGCGCACCTATCACACCCCCAAGAGCGTCGACTTCACCGCCGTTAACGCCCTGCCCAAGGGATGGAAGGTGTACGACAACGGCGCCGACGTCCACGGGACCGACAACTGGACGCTGGACGAAAGAGGACTGGTGATCACCACCGAGGCCGGCGATCTCTACCAGGCCCACAACGACGCCAAGAATGTCATCGTGCAGGCGGCCGACGGCGACTGGATCGCCGACACCAAGTTTACCATGAGCTCGGGCTTCCAGGGCGGGTATCAGCAGATCGGCTTTTTGGTGTTCCAGGACGAGGACAACTACATCAAGTTTTCCCTCGAATCGGGCGGCTTCGTCAAGGTGGTGCAGGAGACGGGCGGCTCTTCGGGCGAAAAGCAGCCCTCCGGGCTGAAATCGTCCGGTCTGGTGCACTATTACCGCATCATGAAATACGGCAACGATTACTCCTTCTACTTCTCGGAGGACGGCGTGAATTACACCCTGGCGGGTCGTACCACCGTTTCCTTCTCGTCGGTGGGCATCGGTATGTCGGCGGTGGATTCCTTCAATCCCGTCAACGGGCATATCGACGTGGCGTTTGAATACCTGCAGATCAGCGAGATGGAACCGTGCACCTGCACCGTCGACGAGGTGATCTTCCCCGATCGCACCGTCGGCGTGGTGGACGCGCAGATCGGGCTGAACCTGACCGCCGGGGCGACGCTGGGCGGCGATTGCCCGGTGCCGGGCCACGACGAGGCGGCCAACTGCCAGTACACCTTCGCGCTGACCGGTGAAAACACCGCCGGCGCCACCTTGAACGGCAACACCCTCAAGGCCAGCCGGGCCGGTATCGTGGACGTGACGGCGACCGCGACCCATCTGCTCAGCGGCAGCGTCAACACCCGCACTGCGCGGATCACCATCGCCGCGATCGAGCCGCAGACGGTCGGCGTCGCCTGGGAAGAGGCGATCACGTCCGGTGACGCCCACTACCTGAACGTCAGCCGCAATCTGGCCGATCCGATCAGCACCGACGGGTATTCCTCGGTCTATCTGGAGTTCGAGGCGCGGGTGGATTCCACCCACACCAGCCCCGCGCCGCCCAACGGCGACTGGGCGAAATACGTCGTCAACGGCGCGATCAACGTCGACGGGGTACGGGCGAGCGGCTTTGGCTATAACGGCGCCGAGGCGGTCTTCTCCGCTCCCGGCAGCTGGGTCGCCATGCGGGTGGCCGTGCCGGCCGACGCCATCGCCGACGGCAAGATCGGCACCGTCCAGTTTATGTGCTACAACGATACCGGCGAGAAGTATCCCGCCTCGACCGGCTACGTGGACAACGGCATCACCTGGGACAACAACCACGGCGTCACCATCAGCGTGCGCAACGTGAAGATCACCACCACCGAGACGCTGGGATAACGCCGCAAACCAATCAAAAAAGAACAGGCTGAATCATCAGCCTGTTCTTTTTTGTCGTGGCGGGGACTGTCCTTTTGCGAATCGTCAATATCCCATGGCGGCCAGGCAGTCGGGCAGCTGATCGAACCGTTCGATCGCCGGGATCGCGCGCTCCACCTGTCCAAACCCGTAGGCGGCGTGGATAAAGGGGACGCCGGCGGCGTCGGCGGCGGCCAGATCGCCGGCGGTATCGCCGACGTAAACGGCGCTTTCCCAGCCGTTTTGCGCCATCACCCGGCGGATATTGTCCCCTTTGGTCAGGCGGGTGTCGCCCTCGCAGAGATGGTCGGCAAAAAACGGCGCCAGCCGGTGGTGGGTCAAAAACGCCTCGATATACCCCTGCTGGCAGTTGCTGACGATCGCCAGCGGCCGCGTCTGCGCCAGCCGGGGCAGGGTGTCGGCCACGCCGGGGTAAAGCACGCCGCCTTTTTCAAGCAACACCGGCAGCTCCTGCCGGCAGCTTTCGTAGACCAGCGCCAGCCCTTCCTCGGGGTCGTCAGGCGCCAAAAAGGCGGCGATCTGACAGGCGGTCCGGCCCATCAAGCCCGCCATCACCCGCCGGGTGAACAGCGGCTCTCGCCCGTGGCGGCGCAGCACGTCGTTCCAGGGCGCGACCATGGCGGCGGTGGCGTCCCACAGGGTGCCGTCCAGATCAAAGATCACCGCGGCGCGCATTTAATCCTCTTTCGGGGCTTCGGCGTCCGGCTTCGGGGCTTCGGCGTCCGGGGCGTCTTTGGGTTCTTCCCCGGTCACCGGGGGCTGGGAAGAGGCGGCGTTTTTCTTCTTCTCCAGCACCGCCACCAGAACAAAGGCGATCAGCGCTGCCAGCCCGATCCCGCCGATGATCCAGGGCAGGGCACTGGCGCGTTCCCCGGTCGCCGGGGAGAGGATGGCTTGCAAAAACGGGTTCATACAACGACCTCCTTTTTGATACGTCTGTCTGTATTGTAGCATTTTTTGCCCCGGGGGACAAGTGGTTTTGCGCCGCCAAGCGAAAAAAGCGAAAAAACACACGTTTTTTGTACAGAGTGTCAGTAGATATCGACGGCAGAGAATGGTATACTTTTGTGCAAGAGAAAGGAGAGAATGAAAATGAAAAAACAACTTGTGGCGCTGGCGGTGGCTTTGGCGCTGGCGCTGACGCCGGCCGGATGCGCCAGGGACGCTGAACCGGCGCCGGCGAGGGAAAACACAACCCGATGGATGTCCATCACAACAAACCCCACCGCCATAGAACCGGTAGAAAAAGAGTATTGCCCTGCCACGTTGGAAGACGATTTCGAGGATAACAAAGTATTGGTAAACATTTTGCATAGCGTAAGTATGCAATTGGTAGAAGAAAACCGCGAGTTGACGGCCGACGATTTCCCCGGGGTGGACGTTGCGGCCATCCGACGGATAGGCTCACGCACTGGATTAATCAACTGGGATATGTATGTGGAGGGTTGGGCGATTACCCTAACGCAGCACAGCAAGGAGCATGTGCTCGAAATGGTCAAACATATAGAACAATTTGATTTCGTCCAATCAGCGGAGCCCAATTACTATCTGCTGGACGATTGGCTGGATGAAGATTAACGAGGAGAGCGCCTGCATGAAAAAACAACTTGTGGCGCTGGCGGCGGCTTTGGCGTTGACGCTGGCGCCGGCCGGATGCGCCAGGGACGCCGAATCGGCGCCGGCGGCCACGGCGGAATCCGTAACAACGACCACTACGGTGCCGGACGAGCCACTATCCCCTTTGATCGGAGACGTGATCTTGTCGGGAGAAGAGGTGCGCCAGATCCGTGAGGATTATTGGGAATGGATAACCGCAAAATACCCGGATATAAAAGAGGAAAAAACGCTTGATGCGGTTGTTATTCTTAAAAGCAACTACGTCGGAACGTTTGACGACGCCATTGCGCTGCGGATAGCGTTTGATTATGGGGATATGGTTACGGAGTGTAAGGTCGCCGGGTACACGCTGTATCTTCCAAACGACGCGCCGGTCTATATTTATAAGAACCGTGAATTCAAAGAGTTGCCGGAGGCCTATGAATCCGGATGGATCGGCAAGGACGCGGTCCGGCAAATGGCGGAGTATTATGCGGACTGGGAATAAGAGGAACAACCGCCCGGCCGGGTGGAACCCCTGAACCGCCGCGCCTTTCGGCCGCCAGACCGAAGGGCGCGGTTTTTTGCGGGGTTTTTTGAATTTTTATCTCCAAACACTTGCACAATCGGCGCAAACAAGGTACAATAAAGTGTATGTGTCCGCTTTTTTGTTTCAAGGAGGTCGCGCTTATGCCGGATCGTTACGAATCGCCCTTTGCCTCGCGCTACGCCAGCGACGAGATGCAGTATCTGTTTTCCCCCGACAACAAATTCCGCAGCTGGCGGAAATTGTGGATCGCCCTGGCCGAGACCGAGCAGGAGCTGGGTCTGCCCATCACCGACGAGCAGATCGCCGAGCTCAAGGCCCACCGGGACGACATCAACTACGACGTCGCCGTCGCCCGGGAAAAACTGGTGCGCCACGACGTGATGGCCCACGTTTACGCCTACGGGGAACAGTGTCCCACCGCCAAGGGGATTATCCATCTGGGCGCCACCAGCTGCTACGTCGGGGACAACACCGATCTGATGATCCTCTACGACGCGCTGAAACTGATCCGCAAAAAGCTGGTCAACGTGGTGGCGCTGCTGGGCAAGTTCATCGACGAGTACAAGGATCTGCCCACCCTGGCGTTCACCCATTTTCAGCCGGCGCAGCCCACCACCGTGGGCAAACGCGCCACCCTGTGGGCGCAGGAATTTTTGATGGATCTCGACGAGGTGGAATACCGCCTCTCCCGGGCGAAGCTGCTGGGCTGCAAAGGCACCACCGGCACCCAGGCCAGCTTCCTCGAGCTGTTCGACGGCGATTACGAGAAGTGCAAGACGCTGGATCGCCGGATCGCCGAAAAGATGGGCTACGACGCCTGCTTCGCCGTGTCGGGACAAACCTATCCCCGCAAGCTGGACGCGGCGATCCTCGCCACCCTGTCGGGGATCGCGCAGAGCGCCTCGAAATTCTCCAACGACATCCGGCTGCTGCAGCATCTCAAGGAGGTGGAGGAGCCGTTTGAGAAAAACCAAATCGGCTCGTCGGCGATGGCCTACAAGCGCAACCCCATGCGCAGCGAGCGGATCGACTCCCTTTCCCGCTACATCATCGCCGACGCGATCAACCCCGCCGTCACCGCCGCCACCCAGTGGTTTGAGCGGACGCTGGACGACAGCGCCAACAAGCGCATCAGCGTGGCCGAAGGCTTCCTCGCCGCCGACGCGGTGCTGTCGCTGGTAATCAACGTGGTGGACGGGCTGGTGGTCAACACCGCCGTCATCGACCGCGATCTGCGGCGGGAGCTGCCCTTTATGGCGACCGAAAACGTTATGATGGACGCCGTCAAACGCGGCGGCGACCGGCAGGAGCTGCACGAGGCCATCCGGGTTCATTCGATGGAGGCCGCCCGGCGGGTCAAGCAGGGTGACGGGGTCAACGATCTGCTGGATCGCATCGCCGGCGATCCCCTGTTCGGGGTCAGCCGGGAGGAGCTCGAGCGGGTGCTCGAGCCGTCGCGGTACGTCGGCTGCGCGCCGATGCAGGCGGCCGAGTTCGTCCGCGATCAGATCCGCCCGGTCACCGAGAGGTACGCCGACGATCTGGGCGTGGCGGTCGAGATCAAGGTATGATGTTAGACGTTAGATATTAGACGTTAGACGTTAGACGGTAACGCGCAGCGTGGCGCAAATTGGCGGATTGCCGTAGGGGTAGCGTTTGCGAGCGCCGCCGGGGGCGGGAACAGCGAGCAAAAAGCTGGTGCCGCGGTCGGCGATCGGTGAGCGCGACAGCGCCACACCGGAGCCGGGCACCGCAAACGGTAGCGTTTGCGAGCGCCGCCGGGGGCGGAAGCAGCGAGCAAAAAGCTGGCGCCGCGGTCGGCGATCGGTGAGCGCGAAGGCGCCACACCGGAGCCGGGCACCGCAAACGGAGGATATCATCCGCCCGCGCCGTCATCCTGTGGGAAGTGATGGAGGCGCTGGACGTTAGACGGCGCATCCCGCGGGTGACGCGGGAAAACAACGCGGACAAATCCGGCTCTTCCTCAAGCAATTGTGAATTGGCGATCAACCATGAGGGATGTCATTCTGAGGAGCGTAAGCGACGAAGAA
>JBMNVL010000016.1:0-24306 GCA_050946775.1 Acutalibacteraceae bacterium | reverse complement strand
TGCTTGGGCATCCCCTCCAGCCGGGTGTGCAGTTCGTACCGGGTAGTGGCGTCCAGTTGCGCGCTGCTGATCTTGCGATTCATCTTGTCCTTGAGTTTGCCGAGCAGCGGATTGGTTTTGGACTGGGCCTCCAGCTGCAGATCCACCAGCTTTTCCAGATACCGGTCGCGGTTGTCCGGGTCCTCCTCCATCAGCTGCTTGAGGGTCTTGCCCTCGATGAATTCGCTGACGATGGCCCATTTGCCGTCGATGGTGGTCACCTGCAGAAGTTTGGGAACATTGAGTCCCGTTTCCTCCACACGGGCGTGGTTGAGCGCCTCGTTGAGGACGTCGGCTTTGGAATAATCGGCGTCGAACACCTTGATACAGGCGTCGCCGTCCCGGTAGATGGTTTTGTGGGTGCGTTTGGCGATAACGGTTTCGAGTTTCATCTGTCCGACCTCCTTACTTGTGCGCCGGTTTGGCTTTGGGCGTGGCGGCTTCCTTAAAGGTCTTGCCGTAGTAGGCGTTGAGATACATCTGCTTGATTTCGCTCATCAGCGGATACCGCGGATTGGCGCCGGTGCACTGGTCGTCAAACGCCTGCTCCACCATCTCGTCCAGCCGCTCGAGGAACGCCTGCTCGTCCGGCAGATAATCCCGGATGGTGGGCTTGATGTCGACTCTGGCTTTCAGCTCGTCAATCGCCTTGATCAGGTTTTTCAGCTTGTCGGCGTCGGTCTTGCCGCCCAGTCCCAGATAATCCGCCACCTCGGCGTAACGCGCCAGGGTGTGGGGATGATCGTACTGGGAGAAGGTGCCCATCTTGGCCGGGACTTCGGCGGCGTTGAAACGCAGCACCTCGTCGATCAGCAGGGCGTTGGCGATGCCGTGGGGCAGATGGTGGAAGGCGCCCAGCTTGTGCGCCATCGAATGGCAGACACCCAGGAAGGCGTTGGCGAACGCCATACCCGCCATGGTGGCGGCGTTGGCCATTTTTTCCCGCGCCAGCGGGTCGTTTTGGCCGTTGTCATACGCCCGGGGCAGATACTCGAAGATCATTTTCAGCGCCCGCAGCGCCAGGCCGTCGGTGTAATCGGTCGCCATCACCGAGGCGTACGCCTCCAGCGCGTGGGTGACCGCGTCGATACCCGACGCCGCGGTCAGCCCCTTGGGCGCGGTCATATGGAAATCGGTGTCGATGATCGCCATATTGGGCAGCAGCTCGTAATCGGCCAGCGGGTATTTGACCCCGGTCGTCTCGTCGGTGATCACGGCGAAGGGCGTTACCTCCGAGCCGGTGCCGGCCGAGGTAGGCACGGCGATGAAATACGCCTTCTCTCCCATTTTCGGGAAGGTGTAGATCCGCTTGCGGATATCCACAAAGCGCATCGCCATATCCATGAAATCCACGTCGGGATGCTCGTAGAGCACCCACATGATCTTGGCGGCGTCCATCGCCGACCCGCCGCCCAGCGCGATGATGACGTCGGGCTGGAAGGCGCGCATCTGCGCGGCGCCGGCCTTGGCGCTGGCCAGCGTCGGATCGGGCGCCACGTCGAAGAAGGTGGTGTGGGTGATCCCCATTTCGTTCAGCTTGTCGGTGATGGCTTTGGTGTAGCCGTGGCTGTACAGGAACTGATCGGTGACGATAAAGGCCTTTTGCTTGCCCATAACGGTCTTCAGCTCATCCAGCGCCACCGGCAGACAGCCTTTTTTGATATACACCTTTTCGGGCGCGCGGAACCACAGCATATTCTCTCTCCTCTCGGCCACGGTCTTGATGTTGAGCAGATGCTTGACGCCGACGTTTTCGCTCACCGAGTTGCCGCCCCAGGAGCCGCAGCCCAGCGTCAGCGACGGCAGCAGCTTGAAGTTGTACAGATCGCCGATCCCGCCGTGGGACGAGGGGGTGTTGACCACGATGCGGCAGGTCTTCATCCGGGCGGCGAAGGCGTCCAGCTTGTCCCGCGCGGTAATGGGATCGAGATAGATCGACGCGGTATGGCCGTAGCCGCCGTCTTCGATCAGCCGCTCGGCCTTGGCAAAAGCGTCTTTCAGATTTTTGGCGCGGTACATCGCCAGCACCGGAGACAGCTTTTCGTGGGCGAATTCCTCGCTGATGTCCACGCTGTCCACCTCGCCGATCAGGATCTTGGTGCCCTCGGGCACCTTCACCCCCGCCAGCGCCGCGATGGTCGCCGCCTTTTGGCCGACGATCCTCGCGTTAAGCGCGCCGTTGATCAGGATGGTCTTGCGCACCTTCTCGGTCTCATCGGGATCCAGCAGATAACAGCCCCGGGCGGCAAATTCTGCCCGGACGGCGTCGTAGATGGTGTCCAGCACGATCACCGACTGCTCCGACGCGCAGATCATGCCGTTATCAAAGGTCTTGGAATGGATGATGGAGTTGACCGCCAACACGATATCGGCCGACTCGTCGATCACCGCCGGCACGTTGCCCGCGCCGACGCCGATGGCCGGTTTGCCGCTGGAATACGCCGCCCGCACCATACCGGGACCGCCGGTGGCGAGGATGATGTCGGCTTCCTTCATCACGAGATTGGTCATCTCCAGACTGGGCACGTCGATCCAGCCGATGATCCCCTCGGGAGCGCCGGCGGCAACCGCCGCCTCCAGCACCAGTCTCGCCGCGGCGATGGTGCTCTTTTTCGCCCGGGGATGAGGACTGACGATGATGCCGTTGCGGGTCTTGAGCGCCAGCAGCGATTTGAAAATGGCGGTCGAGGTAGGGTTGGTGGTAGGAATGACCGCCGCGATCACCCCGATCGGCTCGGCGATCTTCTGGATGCCGTAGGCTTTGTCCTCCTCGATCACGCCGCAGGTCCTGGTGGTGCGGTAGGCGTTGTAGATATACTCCGCCGCGAAGTGGTTTTTGATCACCTTGTCCTCCACCACGCCCATGCCGGTCTCTTCCACCGCCAGCTTGGCCAGCGGAATGCGCGCCTGATCGGCCGCCGTCGCCGCCGCCAGAAAAATGCGGTCCACCTGCTCCTGGGTATAGGTGGAAAACTGCCGCTGCGCCGCCCGGACGCGGTCGATCGCCGCTTCCAGCTTTTCCACCCCGTCCACAATGTCATAGGTTTTTTGTTCCATAGCCAGACCTCCTGCTTGCTTGGTCTATTTGTTATTATTTTAACGAAAATACGGGCTCATGTCAAGTATATGGAGCACAATCTCGATTATCCACAAAAAACGGGGCACTTTGGGGCGTGTAAATTAGGGATTCCCTAATTTACACGCCCTTTGGCGCTCCGTTTGCGTGTTATAATGCGTCGACGGGCGTCAACCCGCAGGATGACGCCAAAGCCGCTGCCGTTTCAAAGCCAAAGCCGACGGCGGCGGCACTGTGCGCGTCGCTGGACATAATCACCTTCCCGCCGCCCAAAGCGATCTCCCGCAGGATCTCCGGCGCGGGATAGGCCGCCGTGCGCCATCCGCGGGAAATCGCGCCGGTATTGATTTCAAACACCGCGCCACCCGGTAAAAGCCGCTCCAGCGCCCGGCGATACGCCGCCGCGTAACGGGGATGGCATTCGTCAAACAGGCGGCCGCCCTCGTTGAATTTGGTGATCAGATCGAAGTGGCCGATAACGGCGGCGCCGGTTTTTTCGACCACCTGACCCACGGCGTCGTAATACGCCTCGCACAAAGCGTACCAGTCCCCGTCGAACCGCCGGCGAACGCCGTCGGCCAGTATGGCGGGAGATTCGTCCACCGGCAGATACTCGCCGTCGACGCGCAGATAATGCACCGAGCCGATCACGAAGTCGTACCCGTCGGTCGGGGTGTCGGAATACAAATCCTGCTCGATCCCGCACAGCACCTCGATCCGGCCGCGATATTCCTTTCGCAGTTGGGCGATCGTCTGTTTGTAGCGATCGGTATCCGACGGCTTCATGCAGTAGCTCTCGTCAAAGGGGGTGTGGGCGTGGTCGGAAAAGCCGATGCGGCGCATCCCCTTTTGAAGAGCGGCTTTCACCATCTCCTCGGGGGTGTTCGCGCCGTCGCTGAAAGCGGTGTGCAGGTGATAATCCGCCCGGATCATGACGTCATCTTCTCCTGCTTGACCTTGTGATCGATCACGTGGCGAGAAGCCAGCTCCCGGTGGATATCCTCCAGCGAAATGCCCATTTCCACCATCAGCACCATCACGTGATACGCCAGATCGGCGATCTCGTAGACCGTTTCCTTTTTGTCGTCCGCCTTGCCGGCGATGATGACCTCGGTGGATTCCTCCCCGACCTTTTTGAGGATCTTGTCGATCCCCTTTTCAAACAGATAGGTGGTGTAGGAGCCCTCTTTTTTCTCGGCCTTGCGCCCTTTGAGCAGATCCATCAATGCCTGCAAAGAAAATTCCTGCCGTTCGTCGCTTTGGAACACCGGGTATTCAAAGCAGGAATCGGTGCCCAGATGACAGGCCGGGCCGTCGGGCTCGACCACCACCACCAGCGCGTCCTTGTCGCAGTCGGCGGTGATGGAGACCACGTGCTGGTAGTTGCCGCTGGTCTCCCCCTTGAGCCACAGCTCCTGCCGGGAACGGCTGAAAAAGCAGGTCAGCCCCTTTTCCATGGTGATCTGCAGACTCTCCCGGTTCATGTAGGCCAGCGTCAGCACCCGTTTGGACACCGCATCCACCACGATGGCCGGAATCAGTCCCTTTTCGTCATATTTCAACTCGTCGATGTTCAGCATGGTCTTATCTCCTTTATATCCGCGACGGAATGCCGGCCGCGGCCATTTTCGCTTTCAGATCGGGGATCGCCACTTCGCCGAAGTGGAAGATCGACGCCGCCAGTCCGGCGTCCACCCCCGGCAGGGTTTGGAACAACTCGATAAAGTCCGCGATTTTGCCGGCGCCGCCCGAGGCGATCACCGGCACCGACACCGCCCGGCAGACGGCGTCGAGCATCTCGAGATCAAAACCCTGCTTGACCCCGTCGGTGTCGATGGAGTTGACCACGATCTCCCCCGCGCCGTTGTCAACGCAGCGTTTGATCCATTCGATGGCCTCCATCCCGGTGTTTTCCCGGCCGCCCTTGGCGAAGACCCGGAACACCCCGTCCACCCGCTTGACGTCCGCCGAGAGCACCACACACTGGTCGCCGTAGCGCTTGGCGGCTTCGTAGACCAGCTCGGGGCGGCGGATGGCGCCCGAATTGACGCTGACCTTGTCGGCGCCGCATTTGAGCACCCGGTCAAAATCCTCCACCGTGTTGATGCCGCCGCCCACCGTCAGCGGGATGAAGACCGAACGGGCCGTCTCGGTCAGGATGTCGGTAAACAGCCGCCGCCCTTCCGCCGAGGCGGTGATATCGTAAAACACCAGCTCGTCGGCGCCGTTGTCGCTGTAAAACTTCGCCAGCTCCACCGGCGAGGAGACGTCCCGCAAGCCTGTAAAGTTTGTCCCCTTTACAACTCGGCCGTCCCGGACGTCAAGACAGGGAATGATGCGCTTGGTAATCATTTGGCCACCTCGATTGCTTCTTTGAGATCCACCGCGCCGGTGTAGTAGGCCTTGCCGATGATGGCGCCGTGCAGTCCCAGCGCCGAAAGCCGCCGCACGTCGTCCAGCGACGATACCCCGCCCGAGGCGATGATTTGCAAGCCCCGTTCGGCGGCCAGCCGCCGGTACAGCGGGTGGTTGGTGCCCTTCATGGCGCCGTCGCGGGAAATATCGGTGACGATCAGAGTGGATACCCCGATCGACTCCATCTCCTCGCAAAAGGCCATCCCGTCCAGAGCGGACCGTTCGGTCCAGCCGTGGATGGCCACCATCCCGTCCTTCATATCCACCCCGACGGCGATCTTTTCGCCGTACCGGGCCAGCATCTGCTCCAAAAAGGCGCGGTCCTTGACCGCCGCCGTGCCGAGGATCACCCGGTCGATCCCGGCGTCGATATACCGGGCGACGGTTTCGGGGGAACGGACGCCGCCGCCCACTTCGCAAAACAGGCCGGTCGCCTGCTTGATGGCGCAGACCGTCGGCAGATTGGGGGTATCGCCGGTCTTGGCTCCTTCCAGATCCACCAGGTGGATATGGGTGGCGCCCCGGCGGACGAAATCCGCCGCCACCTCCTCGGGACGGTCATTGTAGACCGTCATCTGCTGGTAATCGCCCTTGTAAAGGCGAACGGCTTTACCGTTATACAGATCGATTGCGGGATAAACGATCATTGGCCATTTCCTCCTTCGCAAAAGGCGCGCAGGATATTAAGCCCGACGGCGCCGCTTTTTTCGGGATGGAACTGGCAGCCCATCACGTTGTCCCGCGCCACGGCGGCCGTCAGGGGCGCGCCGTATTCGGCGGTGGCGATGACCGCCGGTTGGCAGTCGGCAGCGTAATAGGAATGGACGAAATAGACGTGGTCCCCTTTTTGGATATAGCGGAACAGAGGGTGTCCCTCCCCTTCCCATTGCAAGGCGTTCCAGCCGATGTGCGGAATCTTCAGCCCCGCCGGGATCACGTCGGCGATCGGCCGCACCGCGCCGGGGATCAGCCCCAGCCCGGCGTGTTCGCCGTATTCGTAGCTTTTCTCCAGCAAAAGCTGCATACCAAGGCAGATCCCCAGCAGGGGCTTGCCCCGTCCGGCCTCTTCCCGCAGCAGATCGTCCAGGCCGCTTTGGCGCAACTTGTCCGCCGCGTCGCCGAACGCGCCTACCCCCGGCAACACGATCCGGTCAGCCTGGCGGATAACGGCGGGATCGGCCGTCGGCACGGCGTTGACGCCGATGGCGGCAAAGGAGCTGTTGAGGGAAAAGAGGTTGCCCACACCGTAATCCACGATCGCGATCATCACAGCACTCCCTTGGTAGACGGAATTTGTCCCGCCAGCGCCGGATCGACGGTCACCGCCTGGCGCAGACTGCGGGCGACCGATTTGAAGCATCCCTCGAGAATGTGGTGGGAATTGGCGCCCGCCAGCTGGCGGACGTGCAGGGTGATCGCCGCCTGACGGACGAAGCCCAGCCAAAACTCCTCGGCCAGCTCGGTATCGAAGGTGCCGACCTTTTCGGTAGGCGGCGTGACGGCGTAGCCGAGATACGCCCGTCCCGACAGATCGACCGCCGATAAAATCAGCGCTTCGTCCATCGGCAGCAGGGTGTCGCCGTAGCGGTTGATCCCCGCCTTGTCCCCGACGGCCTCGGCAAACGCCTGTCCCAGGCAGATGCCGACGTCTTCCACCGTGTGGTGATCGTCCACCCGGGTGTCGCCCTTGCAGGTGACGGTCAGATCGAACCGGGCGTGACGGGCAAACAGGGTCAGCATGTGATCCAAAAAGCCGCAGCCGGTGTCGATCGCGCCGGCGCCGGTGCCGTCGAGATCCAGCGTCAGGCTGATGGCGGTTTCGGCGGTCTGCCGTTCAATGGTCGATCTTCTCATCGTGATCCCTCCAAAATATCGTTGAGAGCGCCGATCAGCGCCTCCATCTGGTCACGGCTGCCCACCGTGACGCGGTTGTACTCTTTCAGCCGGGGCGTATCGAAATGCCGCACCAGAATGCCCCGCTCTTTCAGGGCGAGATACAGTTCCTTGCCATTCAGCCGGGGATGGCGGACGAACAGAAAATTGGCCGCCGACGGGGGCATGGTAAAGCCCAGCTCCCCAAGGCGCTTCGCCGTCCATTCCCGGATGGCGATCACCTGCTCGCAGTTGGAGCGGGTATACGCCTCGTCCTCAAGCGATCCCACCCCGGCCGCCATGGTCATGGCGTTGACGTTGTACGGGTTGGTGGAATACTTGATGGTGTTGAGATCCCGGATCAGCGACGGCGCGCCGATGCCAAAGCCCAGCCGTCCGCCGGCCAGCGAACGGGATTTGGAAAAGGTGCGGGTGATCAGCAGGTTGTCGTATTTGTCGATCAGCGGCAGACAGCTGTCGGCGCCGAAGTCGACGTAGGCCTCGTCGATCACCACCACGTGATCGGGATTGCTTTTGACGATCCGCTCGATCTCCTCCACCGCCAGCGCGATGCCGGTCGGGGCGTTGGGATTGGCCAAAAACACCGTTTTGCCACAGCCGACGTAGTCGTCGACGTTGACGGTGAGATCCTCCCGCAAGGGGATCTCCTGATACGGCACCCCGTTGAGCGCGGCGAAAACCGGATAAAACCCGTAGGTCACGTCGGGAAACACCGCCGGATGGTCGCTGTCGCAAAAGGCCATAAAGGCGAAATTCAGGATCTCGTCCGAGCCGTTGGTGAAAAGCAGCCGGTCGGGCGACACCCCCAGCACCGCCGCGGCGGTATCGGTCAATTCCCGGCAGGTCGGGTCGCTGTAAAGGTGAAGCCCTTGCGCCGCTTTCGCGGCCGCGTCGATCGCCTTCGGAGAAGGCGGAAAGGGCGATTCGTTGGTGTTGAGCTTGATATACGTCCGCTCCCGCGGCTGCTCGCCGGGGGTATAAGGCGTCAGCGCGGCGTATTTGTCCGAGAAAAACCGGCTCATCGGTCCTCATCCTCCAAACGGATCACGGCGCTTTTGGCGTGGCCGGTCAACCCTTCCTTGCGGGCGAACGCCGCCACGTCTTCGGCCACCCGGCCGAGCGCTTCGCGGGTGAAATAGGTATACTGGGTCTTTTTGATGAAATCGTCCACCGACAGCGGGCTGGAGAATTTGGCGGTGCCGCCGGTCGGCAGGGTGTGGTTGGGTCCGGCCAGATAATCACCCAGCGCCTCGGGGCAGTTTTTGCCCATGAAGATCGACCCGGCGTGGCGAATGGCGTCCAGATAGTCGAAGGGGTTGTCGACGCACAGCTCCAGATGCTCCGGCGCGATCTCGTTGGCGATGTCGATGGCGGCCCGCAGATCGTCGGCGACGATGATCTTGCCGTTGTCGTCGATCGACGCCCGGGCGATGTCCGCCCGTTCCAACAGCGGGATCTGGATCTCCAGCTCGGCCTGTACCGCCTTTGCCAGCGCCATGGAATCGGTCACCAGCACGGCGCTGGCGAGCTTGTCGTGCTCGGCCTGCGAAAGCAGATCGGCCGCCAAATGGCGGGGATCGGCGGTGCCGTCGGCAACGATCAGAATCTCGCTCGGCCCGGCGATCATATCGATGGACACCGTGCCGAACACCTGCTTTTTCGCCTCGGCGACGAAGGCGTTGCCGGGGCCGACGATCTTATCCACCTTGGGGACGCTTTCGGTGCCGAACGCCAGCGCGGCAATCGCCTGCGCGCCGCCCACCTTGAAAATCTGATCCACCCCGGCGACCTTGGCGGCCGCTAAAATGTAGGGATTCACCTTGCCGTCAGCGCCGGGCGGGGTGGTCATGACCACCTGCGGCACCCCGGCGATCTTGGCGGGGATGGCGTCCATCAGCACGGTGGACGACAGCGGTGCCGTACCGCCGGGAACGTACAGCCCCGCCCGATCGACCGGGATGATCTTCTGCCCGATGACCACGCCGGGTTCGTCGTTGAGAATGAAGCTGTTGCGCACCTGCCGCTGGTGAAATTTGCGGATGTTGGCCGCCGCCTTTTCGAGCACGGCGAGAAACGACGGCTCGATCGCCGCCAGCGCCTCCTCCATCTCGGCGGGCGTGACCCGCAGCTCGTTCAGCGTGACGCCGTCAAACCGGGCGGTGTAGTCCCGCAAAGCGGCGTCGCCCTTTTGGCGGACGGTGCGCAAAATATCGGCCACGATCCCCGCCACGTCGGCTTTGGGAGTGACTCGGGCGAAAATGGCGGCGTTGTCCACTTCGCCGTAGGGGTAAATGGAAATCATGGTTTATTCCTCCGTGATCCGCGCGGTCAATTCCCGCGTCAGGATGTTGATGACGTCCCCTTTGAAGGCGTAGCTCGCCTTGTTGGCGATCAGCCGGGCGCTGATGGGCACGATGGTCTGGACCACCTGCAGATGGTTTTCCCGCAAGGTGGTGCCGGTCTCGACGATGTCGACGATCACGTCGGACAAGCCGAGGATCGGCGCGATCTCGATCGAGCCGTTGAGGTGGATGATGTCGATGTCTCGCCCCTGGGACAAATAGTACCGCTGAGCGATGTTGGAAAATTTGGTCGCCACCCGCAGGGTGCGCTGGGGATCGTCCCGGAAATCCTCTTTGGCGGCGACCGCCATGCGGCATTTGCCGATATGCAGATCCAAAAGCTCGTAAACGTCCGGCTCATACTCCAGCAAAATGTCCTTGCCGGCCACGCCGACGTCCGCCGCGCCGCGCTCCACGTAGATGGCGACGTCGGAAGGCTTGACCCAGAAATACCGCACGCCCCGCTGTTCGTTTTCGAAGATCAGCTTGCGGTTGTTTTCGAGGATCGAGGGGCAATCCCATCCGGCCGCGGCGAACATCCCGTAGACCTTTTCGCCCAGCCGCCCCTTGGGCAGCGCCACGTTAAGCATGTTCTTCATCAAGGATCACCTCGCCCTCCTTCATTTGGATCAGGCGCCTGTACCGCAGTCCCGCCGGGATCCGCCGCTGCGCCATCACGCTTTCTCCCCTGTCGATCAGCGCCTCCGTCTGGCGGCGCACCGCCGCGGGATGAGAGCCCTCGTCGTAAAGCAGCAGCACGTCCACGTCGTAGGACGGCGCGGCGTCGGAAAGACGCTCCAGCGTGTCCAGATAGACCGCGAAGCCGATGGCACCGCTGCGCCGGTGCATCCGCCGCATCAGCCGGTCGTACTGGCCGCCGGTCAGCACCGCCGTCGGTACCCCCGGCAAAAAACCCTGGAAGACGATCCCGTTGTAATACCGGGTGTCGCCGACGATGGAAAAGTCGATGCGCAGCATATCCCGGAGCGCCTCGTCCCAGCCGTCGGTCAGACGGCGCAGCTGCGAAAGAGCCGCCTCGTCGATCACGTCGCCCATTTTCTCCAGCGCCGCCAGCACCTCGTCGGGCCGGCCGCAAAGCGCCGTAACCCTGCAAAGGGCGTCGACCAGGGCCGGTTCGATCTCCTCCCGCGCGGCGACGGCGGCCAGATCGTGGGCGTTCTTTTCTCCCACCGCCTTGAGCAGCGCGGCGCGGGTATCGTCGCCGACGCCCGCCCGGTCCAGCAAACCGCCCACGATCCCCAGATGGGACACCGCCAGCACGCCGCCTTCGGACAATTCCCGCAGACTTTGCGCCGCCAGCGACGCCACCTCGGCGATCTGGTAATCGTCGATCTGGCCGACGCATTCCAGCCCCACCTGCAGGATCTCCTTGAAGGTGTTGGCGCCCTTGGCGACCCGGTAGACGTTTTCGTCGTAGTAGACCTTCTGCGTTTCACCCGGCAGATCCCGGCCGTTTTTGATGATCGACAGGGTGACGTCGGGCTTGAGCGCCATCAGCTTGCCGTTGAGATCGGTGAAGGTGATCACGTTGTCGGAGATCAAAAAATCCTTGTTGCGGACGTAGAGATCGTATTCCTCAAACTTGTTCATCTTGTACGGCGCGTAGCCGTACAGGCGGTACAGCCGCCGCAGGGCGAAGACCGCCTTTTCGTCGTAACGCAGCAGCGATGAGGACAGATTCATTTCTCTTCCTCCTTGCCGGCCATCCGGTCCAGCGCCGTGCGGTAGCCGCCGGCGCCGTAGTTGAGGCATTTGCTGACCCGGCTGATGGTGGCGGTGCTGATGCCCACCCGCGAAGAGATGGTCTGGTAGTTCAGCCCCCGGTCCAAAAGCCGCGCAGCATCCAGCCGCTGCGCCATATCCTGCAGCTCCTTGATGGTGCAAAGATCCTCAAAAAACGCGTAGTATTCCTCCGGCGATTGCAGCTGCGCCATCGACGCGAACAGCCGGTCAAGAGATTCGTTGTGTTGGATCGCCATAAAAGTCATCCTCCTTTTTTCGGGATGCGTTTTGGTTTTTATCATATTATCACTTTATCACAATAAAGTCAACCCTTTTTCCTGTCGATTCTTTTCAGCATTTCGGCTTGTGGTTTGGTGAATTTGCCATTTTCACCGCTGAAAATGCGGAAAGATGTTGTAATAAATTCAGATTTTGTGTATATTTTTATAATTTAGTTTGTTTTTTCTTGATTGTATGATATAATGATTTTGTAAACCGATGGAAAGAAGGAGTTGGATGCGCGCGGCTGTATGTACCGACAATCCGCTGAGCAGGCAGCGGCTGACCGAGTATCTTGTCGGTTTGAACAAAAAACAAACGGCGAGATGCGCCACCGTCTCGTTTGAGGATTGCCGCCAGCTGCTCTACGCGCTGGAGGACGGCGCCATGTTCGATCTGGTGGTGATTGATCGCGGCGCCGACGAAACGGCCAGCCTGAACGTGATCCGCCGCCTGACCCGATCCGGCTTTGCCGGAGAGATTCTGTTCATGGATCAAAGCGGCGTTGTACAGGTCAGCATCCGCAAGCAGGCGCTGCTGCCGCCGCGTTCTCCGGCGCTGCGCGCCGTGGCCGCCGACGAAGCGTGCTATACCTTTTGTTCCCGTCGCCGGACGGTGCAGATTCCCTATCGGGAGATCGTCTACGTGGAGTGCGAGGATTCCCGCTGCGTTTTGCACCGGCAAACCGGCGAACACTATCCCCTGTCCCATTCCCTGCGCGCTGTTGAGGAGGAACTGGCGGACGATCGGTTTTTGCGATGCCACCAAAGCTTTTTGATCAATATGGAGCACGTGCATCATATGGACGAGTCGTTTGAGATGTCCAACGGCGACCGGGTGCTGGTGCGCCAGCGGCAGTTCAAATCCATCCAAAGCGCGGTGACGGCCTTTATCCGCCGCCGGCACGTTTCATTTTGCGGAAAGGAGGACGCGCTATGACCCCCTTGCAGGAAACCGTGTCCCAAAGAGAGCAGCAGGAGCGGGACTTTTTGGCGCTGATCCATCAGCTGTCGGACGACCAGCTGGTTCAATGCCGCGATATGCTCGACCGGCTGCTGGACCGGTCGATCGAAAAGATGGCATGGCAGTTCCGCACCCTCGAATAATCAAGGCGCGACCGTTTGCCCGGGCCGGAAAAACGCCGTAGGACGTCGTCCTACGGCGTTTTTGGATCGTTTTACTTCAAAAGCCGGATCAACCGCTTTGCCGCCGCCTCGGTGTCCTGCGTGCTGCCGAAGGAGGAAAGGCGGAAGTAACCTTCTCCGCAAGCGCCAAAGCCGGCGCCGGGCGTGCCGACGACCTGTATTTCGTTAAGCAGGAAATCAAAAAACGTCCAGCTGTCCATACCGTCCGGGCATTTCAACCAGATATACGGCGCGTTTTTCCCACCGGTATACCATATCCCCAACTCGTCAAGCGCCTGCATCAGGATGCGGGCGTTTTGCTTATAGACACGGATATTCGCCCGTATCTGCTCCTGTCCCTGCGGTGTAAAAACGGCCGCGCCGCCCTTTTGAATGATATAGGAAACGCCGTTGGTTTTGGTGGTGCGGTTGCGTACCCACATATCGTGAAAGCTCATCCCGTCTCGTACCAGTTCGGTGGGGATGACCGTATAGCCAAGCCGCGTTCCCGTAAAGCCCGCGGTTTTGGAAAGAGAACAGATCTCGATCGCGCACCTCTTCGCACCCTCGATCTCAAAAATACTGCGGGGCAGGGTGTCGTCCTCGATAAACGCCTCGTACGCCGCGTCAAAGAGGATGACCGAGCCGTTTTCGTTGGCAAAATCCACCCACCGCTTCAACTGTTCGCGGGTAAACACCGCGCCGGTGGGGTTGTTGGGAGAGCAGATATACAGGATATCCGCTTTGGCGTCGTCGCCCGGCTCGGGCAGAAAGCCGTTATCCTTGCCCGAGGGCAGATGGACGATTTTCCGTCCCGCCATCACGTTGGCGTCCACGTAGGCGGGATAGGCCGGCTCGATAACCAGCGCGCTGCTCTGTCGATCAAACAGATCCAGCACGTCGCCCAACTCGTCGCTGGCGCCGCTGGAAACGAACACCTCGTCCCCTGCGACGGCGACGCCGCGTTCGCGGTAATGCCGCGCGATCGTTTCGCGCAGAAACGGCGCGCCGCATTCCGGCATATAGCCGTGAAAAGAATCCTTGCTTGCCTGGTCGTCCACCGCCTCGTGAAGCGCCCGGATGACGGCGTCGCACAGCGGCAGCGATACGTCGCCGATACCCATGCGGTACAGCTTGTCGTTTGGATGGTCGTTGGCATACGCCTTGATTTTTTGCGCAATGTTGTAAAACAGATAGGAATCCTTGAGATCGGCGTAGTGTTTGTTCGGGCGTATCATCATGCTGTCTCTCCTTCATAAACCGTTTGAGCCGGGCCGGTCATGTGCACCGCACCGAAAGGATCCACTTCGATTTCCAGCGTGCCGCCGTCCAACCGGACGAATACCGGCGCGCCGGGACGGCACAAGCCGCGCTGAACGGCGGCCGCAGCAGCCGCGCAGGCGCCGGTGCCGCAGGCCATCGTCACACCGCTGCCCCGCTCCCACACCCGCATACGCAGTTGATTGTCGCCGGTGAGTTGAACGAATTCCACGTTGACTCCCCCCGGAAAAGACGGATGCTTTTCGATCCGCGGCCCGGTCGTTTCCAGCGAAACGGTTTGCATATCCGGGACAAAGACGACGAAGTGGGGATTGCCGACCGACGTCGGGATCCCGCGCACGGTCTGATCGCCGAGGGCTATTTCCGTTTCCTCTCCGACGACAACCGTTCCCATATCGACCGTTACGCTGTTTACCTGTCCCGCACGGGTGTGCAGCGTTAGCGTTTTGATCCCCGACAGCGTCTCGATCGACAGGCGGGTTTTGTCGGTGTACCCCTTGTCGTAGAGGTATTTTCCGACGCAGCGGATCCCGTTGCCGCACATTTTGGCTTCGCTGCCGTCGGCGTTGAAGATCCGCATTTTGAAATCCGCTTTATCCGAGGGAGACATATAGATCATCCCGTCGGAACCGGCGCCGAAGTGGCGGTCGGACAGGTTTCGAGACAGCGCGGCAATATCCTCCGGGACCTGGCCGTATACGTACAGGTAATCATTCCCCAAGCCGTGCATTTTGGTAAAGTGCATATCCTCTCTCCTTTCACGGTGCGTCAATGACCGAAATTTTCAGGGTGGTTTCCTCCAAAACGTCCAACAGCATGCGGACGGTGTCCAGCGACGTCAGCATGGTGACGTTGTTTTGCGCCGCCGTCCGGCGGATCGCCACGCCGTCGCCGTAATGCACCCCGGACAGAACCGCGCGGGTGTTGATGACGTAGCTGATGTATCCGGCGCGGATGGAGTCAAGGACCTCCTCGCTTCCCTCGCTGGGCTTGCGGCGAATGCGGGTGCGAATGCCGTGGGCTTTGAGCACCTCACCGGTCAGAGTGGTGGCCTCGACGTTGAAGCCCATATCGTAAAACCGCCGCACCAGCGGCACCGTTTCCTCCTTGTCCTCATCCGCCACGCTGACCAATACCGTGCCGTAATTCTTCAGCGTCAGCCCGGCGGCGGTCATGGCTTTGTACGCCGCGCGGTGGAGTTTGTCGTCGTAACCGATCGCCTCGCCGGTGGATTTCATCTCTGGCGACAGATAGGCGTCCATACCGCCCAGCTTGGAAAAGGAGAACGCCGGGACTTTTACGTAATACCGGGATTTTTCCTTGGGATAGCGTTCCCGGATTCCCTGCTCTTCGAGCGATACCCCGAGCATAACGAGGGTGCCGACGTCGGCAAGCGGATATCCCGTCGCCTTGGAAAGAAAGGGAACGGTTCTGGAGGAACGCGGATTGACCTCGATCACGTAGACTTTTTCCTGAGGGGTGACGATAAACTGAATGTTGTAAAGCCCGACGATCCCGATACCCAGCCCGAGCTTTTCGGTGTAATCGAGAATCGTCTGCTTGACGTTCTGCGAAAGGCTGTACGACGGGTACACGCTGATGGAGTCTCCCGATCTCCCGCGCCGCCTTCACGCCGGCGTCTATGCCGATCACGGCTTGCCCCTTCGGCTGCGGAACGTCAAGCGACAGCAACAGTTTTTCAAACAGATCCCGGTTTTCGGCGCGGTCGATGGCGTCGCAGTCGGTACCGATGATCCTGACGCCCCGCTCGTGCAGGGAATCGGCCAGATTTACCGCCGTTTGTCCGCCCAGGGTGGCGATCACGCCCTCCGGCTTTTCCAGTTCGATGATATTCATCACGTCTTCGGTGCACAGCGGCTCAAAATACAATTTGTCGGAGCAGGTGTAGTCGGTCGATACCGTTTCCGGATTGTTGTTGATGATGATCGCCTCAAAGCCGGCTTTTTGGATGGTTTGCACGGCGTGGACAGTGGAATAATCGAATTCCACCCCCTGCCCGATGCGGATCGGACCCGAGCCGAGCACCACGATTTTTCTTTTTTCAGAAGGGGCCGACTCGTTTTCCTCCTCGTAAGTGGAGTAAAAATACGGGATATAACTGTCAAATTCCGAAGCGCAGGTGTCAATCATCTTATAGACCGGGAAAATGCCGTTTGCTTTTCTCAAACGGTAAATCTCTGTTTCGGTCGTCCGCCACAGCCGGGCGATCTCCTTATCGGAAAAGCCCAATTTCTTGGCGGCGCGCAATTCGCCGATATCAAACGGCCGCTCTTTCAGCGCCGTTTCCGCTTTTACGATGTTTTGCAGCTTACAGATAAAAAAGCGGTCGATACCGGTCGCCGCAGCGATCTCTTCCACGCCGACGCTGCGGCGCAGCAGTTCCCCGATCGCGTAAATACGGTCGTCGGTGCCGGTATGGACGTAGTCGAAAAGCGGCGGCGTATCCATCCCGTCGAACTTATCGAGATGAAGGTGAAACGCGCCGATTTCCAGCGAGCGAACGCCCTTGAGCAGACTTTCCTCAACGGTCCGCCCCACGCTCATCACCTCGCCGGTGGCTTTCATCTGGGTGGACAGGGTATTGTTGGCGTCGGCAAATTTATCAAAGGGAAACCGCGGCAGCTTGGTTACCACGTAGTCCAGCGACGGCTCAAAGGCCGCGGGGGTGTTGGCAAGCCGGATCTCGTCGAGCGTCATCCCCACGCCGATCTTGGCGGATACCCGCGCGATGGGATAGCCGCTGGCTTTGCTCGCCAGCGCCGAAGAGCGCGACACCCGGGGGTTGACCTCGATCAGGTAATAGTGAAACGACCGGGGATCGAGCGCAAACTGCACGTTGCAGCCGCCCTCGATTTTCAGCGCACGGATGATCTTCAGCGCGCTGTCACGCAGCATTTGATATTCTTTGTTGGTCAGCGTCTGCGAGGGGCAAACCACAATGGAGTCGCCGGTATGGATTCCGACGGGATCCAGGTTTTCCATATTGCAGACCGTGATCGCCGTATCGTTCCTATCCCGGATGACCTCGTATTCGATTTCTTTATATCCCTTTACGCTTTTTTCGACCAGCACCTGTCCCACGGGGGACAATTCCAGCGCGTGTTTCATCAGCGGCACAAAGGTATCCGGATCGTCGGCAAAGCCGCCGCCTGTGCCGCCCAGCGTAAACGCCGGGCGAAGAACGACGGGATACCCGATTTTTTCGGCAATCGCAAGCCCCTCGTCCACCGAATGTGCCGTATCCGACGGCAGGGTCGGTTCGCCCAGCCGTTCGCACAGTTCTTTGAAGCGTTCTCTGTCCTCCGCCTGTTCGATAGACGCGCTGTCCGTTCCCAGCAATTCCGCCTGGCATTCGGCCAGCACCCCTTTCTTTTCCAGCTGCATCGCCAGATTGAGCCCGGTCTGCCCGCCGATCCCCGGCAGGATCGCGTCCGGGCGTTCCCGGCGGATGATCCGGGCTAAATATTCCAGCGTCAGCGGTTCCATATACACCTTATCCGCAATGGCGGTGTCGGTCATAATGGTCGCCGGATTGGAGTTGCACAAAAGGACCTCGTAGCCCTCTTCCTTCAAGGCAAGGCACGCCTGGGTGCCGGCGTAGTCGAATTCCGCCGCCTGCCCGATGACGATGGGTCCCGAGCCAATCACCAGTATTTTGTGTATATCCGTTCTTTTCGGCATGGCCTTTTATCCCTCCATCAGATGTACAAAGCGGTCAAACAGGTGGGCGCTGTCCTGCGGTCCCGGCGCGCTTTCCGGGTGATACTGCACGCTGAAAGCGCGGTCTTTGTCGCACGTTACGCCCTCCACCGTGTCGTCGAGCAGATTGCGATGGGTCACCGTCAGCGGCGTTTGCAGCAGACTGTCTTCATCGACGGCGTAGGAATGGTTCTGGGAGGTGATCTCGATTCTGCCGGTTGACAGATCCTTCACCGGATGGTTGCCGCCCCGATGCCCGAATTTCAGCTTGTAGGTTTTGGCGCCGTAAGCAAGGGCCAGGATCTGATGCCCCAGGCAGATCCCGAACACCGGATACCGGCCGAGCAGCGCTTTGACGGTATCCGCCGTCTGCGGCACGTCGGTCGGATCGCCCGGCCCGTTTGAGAGAAAAACGCCGTCGGGGTGAAGGCGCTCGATGGTCTCTGCCGGGGTGTCCCACGGGACGACCGTGACCCGGCAGTCCCGCCGGATGAGGGAGCGAACGATATTTTGTTTCATGCCGCAGTCGATGGCGACGACGTGAAAGCGCGCGTCGTCCGCCCCGACCGTCCACGGCTCCCGGCAGCTGACGCGGGAAACGGCGTCCCTTTTCATTTGATAACCGCCAAGCCGCCGCAGACCGTCGGCGATAGGGGTGTCAATAGACGTGAGAAGGGCCTTTCGGCTGCCGTGATCGCGGATGGACCGGTTCAGCTTGCGGGTATCTACCCCGCTGATCCCGGCGATACCGTACCGTTTCATCACGGTGCCGAGGGTCTGCTCCGACCGGAAATTCGACGGCTCGTCGTTGTATTCCCGCACGATCAACGCGCCGATCGAGGGCGTCCCGGTTTCATAATCGTCCGCCGCCATACCGTAGTTGCCGATCAGCGGGTAGGTCATCACCACCGCCTGATCGGTATAGGACGGGTCGGAAAGGATCTCCTGATAGCCCACCATCGACGTGTTGAACACGATCTCGAGGATCTTATCGGTGTCCGCGCCGAACGAATAGCCGGCGTACTCCTGTCCGTCCTCCAGAATGATTTTTTTATCGGGTTGTTTTGGCATAGTGGATTCCTCACTTTATCCGCTCGGAAAGCCGTTGTTCAAAGCGGTCTTTTCGCGTATCGGCCGGTATGGCGGTCGGATATTTGCCCTCAAAGCAGGCGCTGCAGCAGCTTTTGCCGCCGGTCAATTCTCTGAGACATTCCACCGGCAGAAAGCCGAGGGAATCGGCGCCGATCATCCGCGCGATCTGATCGACCGTATGGTGACAGGCGACGAGGTTTTCCTGTGAATCGATATCCGTGCCGTAATAGCAGGGGTATAAAAACGGAGGCGCGGAAACCCGCATATGGATTTCTTTCGCTCCGGCGCGGCGCAGCAGCGTCACGATACGCCCGCTGGTGGTTCCCCGTACGATGGAATCGTCGATCAAAACCACCCTCTTGTCTTTTACCGCGTCGGCCACGGCCGAGAGCTTGATATTCACCTGCCCGGCTCTGTCGCCCGGCGCAATAAACGTCCTGCCGACGTATTTGTTCTTGATGAGCCCGATTTCGTACGGAATGCCGGACGCGCGGCTGTAACCGAGGGCGGCGTCAAGCCCCGAATCGGGAACGCCGATCACGATATCCGCCTGCACGGGATGGCTTTGGGCCAGGATCCTGCCGGCGTTGATCCGCGCCGTATGCACCGACTGCCCGTCGATCACCGAGTCCGGGCGGGCAAAATAAATGTATTCAAAGACGCAAAGCTTCTTTTCCCGCTTTCCGCAATGCTCTCTTCGGGAAACGATCCCGTCCTTGCTGAAGATCAAAATCTCCCCCGGTTCCACGTCCCGTATAAACGCGGCCCCTATCGCCGCAAGCGCGCAGCTTTCCGATGCGACCGCGTATACCCCGTCGGCCGTTTGGCCGTAGCAAAGCGGGCGAAAGCCGTAAGGATCCCTTGCCGCAATCAGCTTTTGCGCCGACATCAGGACAAGAGAATACGCGCCATCCAGCGTATGCATGGCGGCGCTGAGCGCCTCCTCGATGGAGGGCGTGCGCAGCCGTTCTCTGGTCACGATATAGGCGATGGTTTCGGTATCGCTCGTGGTGTGGAAGATCGCCCCGTTCAGCTCCAGCTCGAGCCGGAGGCTGGCCGCGTTGGACAGGTTGCCGTTGTGGGCCAGCGCCATACGCCCTTTTTGATGGTTGACTTCGATCGGCTGGCAGTTGCGGCGGCTGTTGCCGCCCGTTGTGCCGTAGCGGGTATGCGCCACCGCCATGGCGGCCTTCGGGAAAGAAGACAATGCATTTCCTGCAAACACGTCGCTGACCAGCCCCACGTCCTTATGCGACACAAAAACCCCGTCGTCGTTGACCACGATGCCGCAGCTTTCCTGTCCCCGGTGCTGTAAGGCGTACAGCCCGTAATAGCACAGCCGCGCCGCATCCACCGGCTTATCCGCCATCACGCCGAAAACGCCGCATTCCTCACGCACGCTCATACGTCTTGCTCCCCGTGCCGTTCCAGCGCCGCGCCGACAAAGCCGAGAAACAGCGGATGCGGCTTGTTGGGGCGGGATTTGAATTCTGGATGATACTGAACGCCGACGTAAAACGGCCGGTCAGTCAGTTCCACCGTCTCAACCAAAAGCCCGTCCGGCGACATTCCGGAGAGCGTCAGTCCGTTTGTTTTCAGAATATCCCGATAATCGTTGTTGAATTCGTAGCGGTGACGGTGACGCTCGCGGATGCTTTGACTGCCGTAGCACCGCTCCATCGTCGTGCCGGGCGCGATCACGCAGGGATAGGCGCCCAGCCGCAGGGTGCCGCCTTTATCAATGTTGTCGCTCTGCCCGGGCATAAAGTCAATGACCTTGTTTTGGCATTGCTCGTCGAACTCGCCGGAGTTGGCGTCGGTGATACCGGCTTTGTTGCGGGCGTATTCGATGACGGCGATCTGCATCCCGAGACAGATGCCAAAATACGGGATGTTGTGCTCCCTTGCATACCGTGCGGCGAGGATCATCCCCTCGATCCCCCGGGAGCCGAAGCCGCCCGGGACGATGATGCCGTCAAGCCCGGAAAGCGTTTCGTCGACGCTGCCCGCTGTGATCCCCTCCGAATCGATCCAGTGTATCTTTATATGCGTGTTGTGCGTGTATCCGGCGTGGCGCAGCGCCTCCGCGACCGACAGATAGGCGTCGTGCAGGCCGACGTACTTACCCACAAGCCCGATATGGACCGTGTAAGGTCGCGCTTTGATCCGCTCCACCATGGCCGTCCATTCGGCAAGATCGGGCTTTGGCGCCTCGATCCCCAGTTCACGGCAGACGACGGAGGAGAAACCCGATTTTTCCAGCATCAGCGGCGCCTCGTACAGATTGGGCAGCGTGATGTTTTCGATCACGCAGTCCTTTTTGACGTTGCAAAAAAGCGATATCTTGTCGAAGATCGATTCCTCCAGCGGCTCGTCACAGCGCAGGATGATGATATTGGGGTTGACGCCCATCCCCTGCAGTTCCTTTACGGAATGCTGGGTCGGTTTGGTTTTGTGTTCCTCCGAGCCGTGCAGATACGGGACGAGGGTGACGTGGATGAAGAGACTGTTTTCCCGCCCGACCTCCAGCGATATCTGCCGCACCGCCTCGATGAAGGGCTGGGATTCGATGTCGCCGATGGTGCCGCCGATCTCGGTGATGACAACGTCCGCGTCGGAATGTCTGCCGACGTTATAAACAAAGTTTTTTATCTCGCCCGTAATATGGGGGATGACCTGTACGGTGGAGCCGAGATATTCGCCCCGCCGCTCCTTGTTGAGGACGTTCCAGTACACCTTGCCGGTGGTCAGATTGGAATACTTGTTCAGATCCTCGTCGATAAACCGCTCGTAGTGACCCAGATCCAGATCGGTCTCCGCGCCGTCCTCGGTGACGTAGACCTCGCCGTGCTGATAGGGGCTCATCGTGCCCGGATCAACGTTGATGTACGGGTCGAGTTTTTGCGCCGCGACCTTGAGTCCGCGCGCTTTGAGCAGCCGTCCGAGAGACGCGGCGGTGATCCCTTTCCCCAGTCCCGATACCACGCCGCCGGTCACGAAAATATACTTGGTCATCGTTTCACACTCCTCACTTTCCGCTGTCGCCGTAGTTGGAAAGCACCCGCGCCGACGGATCGTTGACGTCGCAGCCCTTCCACGATTTGTTCGGCATCCAGAAATCCACGATCATCTCCGACTGCCCCGGATAATACTTTTCAAACAGTTCCCGATAAAGCAGGGATTCCTTTGTGAACGGCGTCGCGTGGGGATACCGGGCGCGTTTTTCCTCATATTCCGCGTCGGAATACTGTTCTTCGGCGTACTCTTTGAGATAGTCCACCATCGAATGTCCCACCGCGTCGGAGAACGCCGCCTTTTCCCGCCACAAGATCTCGTCCGGCGAGTAGCCAAGTCCCTCAAAAGCGTGGCGGAGCAGGTATTTGCCCTTATGGTATTTGTTCATTTTCATTTCGGGATCGAGGCTCATAACATATTTGACAAAATCGAGATCGCCGAAAGGAACGCGGGCTTCCAGAGAGTTGACCGAAATGCAGCGGTCGGCGCGGAGCACGTCGTACATATGCAGCTCCCGCAGCCGCTTTTGCGCCTCTTGTTGGAACTCTTTGGCGTTCGGCGCAAAATCGGTGTACTTATAGCCGAACAGCTCGTCGGATATTTCTCCGGTGAGCAGCACCCGGATGTCCGTCTTTTCGTGGATCGCTTTGCACACCAGATACATTCCCATGCTGGCGCGGATCGTCGTGATATCGTAGGTGCCGAGCAAATGCACGACTTCTTCCAGCGACGAGATCACCTCGTTTGGCGTCATATACACTTCCGTGTGTTCCGATCCGATGAAATCGGCGACTTGCCGGGCGTATTTCAGGTCGATGGCGTCCTCGCTCATGCCGATGGCAAAGGTGCGGATCGGTTTTTCGCTCTCCCTCGCGGCGATGGCGCACACCAGGGAGGAATCAAGCCCGCCCGAGAGCAGAAAGCCCACCTTGGCGTCCGCCGCCAGCCGTTTTTTTACACCGGCGATCAGCTTTTTGCGGATCTTCCCGCAGGCGGTTTCCAGATCGTCGCGGCAGATGTGATCCACCCGGGCGATATCGTTATAGCAGACGAATTTGCCGCCTTTATAATAATGCCCCGGCGGAAAGGGCTTTACGGTTTCCACCAATCCCACCAGATTTTTCGCCTCGCTGGCAAAAACGACGGTGCCCGCAGCGTCGTATCCGTAATACAGCGGGCGGATGCCGATGGGATCGCGGGCGGCGATCCACTCGCCGGTTCTGCCGTCGTAGATCACGCAGGCGAATTCCGCGTCGAGCCGGGAAAACAGATCCGTGCCGTATTCCAAACACATGGGCAGCAGGATCTCGCAGTCGGAATCGCTTTCAAAGGCATATCCCTTCCCGATCAGCCGCTCCCGCTCGGTTTTGAACCCATACAGTTCTCCGTTGCATACGGCCAGGCAGCCGTTTTTTTCAAACGGCTGCATCCCCTGCGGCGTCAGGCCCATGATCGACAGCCGATGAAAGCCCATCCAGCCGTCGCCGACTGCGACTGTCCGGCTGTCGTCCGGTCCGCGGCTTTTGGTGGCGGCAAAGCCCTTTGCCAGCGCATCGCGGTCAAGCACCTCGCCGCAATAGCCCATAATGGAACACATTGGGAACTCCCCCTTGTTTGTTGGTTTGGATAAACGCACATCTGTCAGCCCCCTGAAACAGGGGGCTGACAGGAAAGGTATGCGGTCACTCCACGTCCTGCAGGGCGTCGTAGCCCTCCTCGCCGGTGCGGACCTTCACGACGTTCTCCACGTCGTAAACAAAGATCTTGCCATCGCCGATATGGCCGGTGTACAGCACCTTTTTGGCGGTTTCGATCACCCGGCTGACCGGCACCGCGCTGACCACGATATCCACCTGCACCTTGGGCAGCAGATTGGCCTCCACCTGTACGCCGCGATAATACTCCGGCTTGCCCTTTTGCAGCCCGCAGCCCAGCACGTGGGAGACGGTCATGCCGGTGATGCCGATGTTCATCATCGCCGTTTTCAGACTTTCAAACCGGGATTCCTTACAGACGATCTCCACCTTGGTGATCTTCGGCGTACCGTCGTCGAAGGTGGGAACCTTCTTGACCGGCACCGCCTCGGCCACCGGCGTTTCTCCGCTTACCGCCACCGGTGCAAAGCCCTCGTCGGTGGTGGTGGTATCCGGCAGCATGGCGAACCCGGCGTAGGAGCTGGGAAGACCGTGTTCGGAAATATCCAGCCCCACCAGCTCGTCTTCAGCACTGGCGCGCAGTCCCACGGTTTTTTTGATGATCTGGAAGGTGAGGATCATCATCACGGCGG
>JBMNVL010000015.1:0-24390 GCA_050946775.1 Acutalibacteraceae bacterium | reverse complement strand
CATCTCGATGGCCCGTTTTTCCACCAGCCGTCCGCCTTTGATGATATTGACGGTGGCGCCGGGATCGACAAAGCCGATCACGTCCAGATCCAGCGGGATATCGGCGTCGATCTTGATGATGTCCTTTTTGCCCAGCTTGCGGCTGACGACGTTTTTGATGATGGCCACCGACACGTCGAGCTTTTCCAGCCCCAGCAGCTCGTACAGCCGCATGCCGCTGCCGGCGGTGATGTGGTCGATCACCACGCCGTTTTGAATGGAGTCGATGTTCATTCTCCCGCCTCCTCCAGCAGTTTGAGTATCAGCGCCATGCGCATATATTTGCCGTTGCGCACCTGCTCAAAATAACACGCGCGGGGATCGTCGTCCACCGCCACGCTGATCTCGTTGACCCGCGGCAGGGGATGCATAACGCACAGATCGTCCTTGGCGTATTGCAGCTTCTCGGGTTCGAGCACGTAGCTGTCCTTGAGCCGCAGATAATCCTCCTCGTTGAAAAACCGCTCCCGCTGTACCCGGGTCATATAGAGAATGTCCAGATCGGGCATGGCGTCTTCCAGCGAGGTGGTCTGGACGTAGGGGATGCCCTTTTTTTGCAGCACGTCCTTTTTGACGTAGCTGGGCAGCTTGAGCTCCTCGGGAGAGATCAGCACAAACCGGATCCCCGCATAACGGGACAGGGCGTGGATCAGAGAATGGACGGTGCGCCCGAATTTCAGATCGCCGCACAGCCCGACGGTCATATCGCTGAAGCGTCCCTTGTGGCGGTAGATGGTCAGCAGATCGGCCAGGGTCTGGGTGGGGTGGCAGTGGCCGCCGTCCCCGGCGTTGATCACCGGCACGGTGGCGTTTTTGGCCGCCACCAGCGCCGCGCCTTCCTTGGGATGGCGCATGGCGATGATATCGGCGTAGCAGCTGACGGTTTTGGCGGTGTCGGCCACGCTTTCGCCTTTGGCGGCGGAGGAACTGTTGGCCTCGGAAAAGCCCAGCACGTTGCCGCCCAGCTCGTACATCGCCGCTTCAAAGCTCAGCCGGGTGCGGGTGGACGGCTCAAAAAAGAGGGTCGCCAGTTTTTTGCCCCGGCAGCGCTCGCTGTAAGCCTGCGGATGAGCGATGATGTCGCAGGCGACGGCGATCAGCCCCTCGGTTTCTTCGGGGGACAGATCCTGGATGTCGATCAGACTGCGCACGGCCTTCGCCTCCTTTGTCACGATAAAAGCGGGGTTGCTGCGTAGGGGAGGCGTTTCGCCTCCCGGCTGCTCCACCGGAGCAGCGTCATTGCCCCGGCAATGACCGGGACGGGAAACCCGTCCCCTACAAACACGCCAGTGATCAGCGCGATTGGTTACTTCCCGATCCAGCTTTCGTCGGCGGGGTTGTCGCGAAAAGCGATCAGCCGCTTGACGTCCTCGGGGCGGATGTATCCTTCCTCGGCGGCGACGGCGGCGATCACGTCAAAATTGGTCAGCGACACGTTTTTGACGTTTGCCGCCGCCAGCCGGTCCAGCCCTTTTTGCATTCCGTAGGTGAAGATGCTGACGATCCCCAGCACCTCGGCGCCGGCTTCCCGCAGGACGTTCACCACCTCGATCACACTGCCGCCGGTGGAGATCAGATCCTCCACCACCACCACCTTCTGACCCGGCTCCAGCCGGCCCTCGATCTGGTTTTGACGGCCGTGATCCTTGGCGCCCGAGCGGACGTAGCCCATCGGCAGGCCCATCAGGTGCGCCGTGATGGCGGCGTGGGCGATCCCGGCGGTGGAGGTGCCCATCAGCACCTGCGCGTCGGGATAATGCTCCCGGATGAGCGCCGCCAGACCGTTTTCCACGTCAAGGCGCACCTCGGGCGCGGTCAGGGTCAGCCGGTTGTCGCAATAGACCGGGCTTTTGATCCCCGACGCCCAGGTAAAGGGTTCCTCCGGGCGGAAAAAGACGGCTTTTATCTTGAGCAGATCTTTGGCGATTTGCCTTTGCATCGTATTATCCTCCTTTGATATTGCCAATGTGCGGTTTGCCTGCCTCCCTTGCCTAAAGGGAGGTGCCGAGCGTAAGCGAGGCGGAGGGATAGTCGCCCCGTGGGGCGACATGCCGCAAAGCGGCATTATCCCCCAGTCACGCCTGAGGCGTGCCAGCCCCCTTTAGGCAAGGGGGCCTTGCTTATCCTTCGTTCAGTCGACGAATTCCGCCACGCACCGGCGGTAAGCCGCGACCGGGTCGTCGGCGGCGGTGATGGGCCGTCCCACCACGATATAATCCGAGCCGATCGCCTTGGCGTCGGCGGGAGTGGTCACCCGCTTTTGATCGCCCTTGTCCCCGTCGGCGAACCGGATGCCGGGGGTGACGGTCAAAAAGTCCTCGCCGCAGACGGCGTGTACCTTACCCGCCTCCAGCGGGGAGCAGACCACGCCGTCCAGCCCGGCCTGGCAAGCGTTCTGGGCGTAGTGCATCACCACCTGGTCGATCGGCTGGCGGATCAGCAGATCCTGCTCCATGCTCTCCTGATCGGTGGAGGTCAGCTGGGTGACGGCGATCAGCAGGGGACGGCTGCCGTCGGGACGGGTCAGCCCCTCCAGCGCCGCTTCCATCATCCGCCGGGTGCCGGCGGCGTGGAGATTGCAGATGTCCACGTCCAGCCCCGCCAGCACCGCCATCGCTTTTTTGACGGTGTTGGGGATGTCGTGGAGCTTGAGATCGAGAAAGATCTTGTGCCCGCGCGCCTTGATCTGCCGCACGATGGCGGGGCCTTCGGCGTAGAACAGCTCCATGCCGATCTTGACGAAGGGCTTTTCGGCGGTGAATTTGTCCAAAAACGCGAAGGTGGTGTCGGCGTCGGCAAAATCGCAGGCGATGATGACGTCTTTACCCATGGTGTGCGCCTCCTATGATGTCGGTCAGATTTTCGATGCCGCAGGCGTCCATCGCCCGGGGCAGGTCGTCGATGATGCGTTTGCAGGCGAAGGGATCAACCAGATTGGCGGCGCCTACCTGAACGGCGACGGCGCCGGCCAGCATCATTTCGATCACGTCCTCAGCGGTGGAAACGCCGCCCATCCCGATCACCGGGATATTCACGGCCGCCGCCACCTGATAGACCATCCGCAGCGCCACCGGGAAGATGGCCGGCCCCGAAAAGCCGCCCATGGTGTTGGCGATCACCGGCTTTTTGGTTTTCAGATCGATCCGCATCCCCAGCAGGGTGTTGATCAGACTGATCCCGTCGGCGCCGGCCTCCTCACACGCCCTGGCGATGGCGACGATATCGGTCACGTTGGGAGAGAGCTTGACGATCACCGGCTTGGTCGTGACCGCCTTGACGGCGCGGGTCACCGCGGCGGCCGCCGCCGGATCGGTGCCAAAACTCATTCCGCCGCCGTGGACGTTGGGGCAGCTGACGTTGACCTCCAGCCACCCCACCTGGTCGCATCCGTCCAGTTTTTCGCAGGTGGTGGCGTAATCCTCCACCGAAAAGCCGCTGACGTTGGCCATCACCGGCTTGTGAAAGCACTCCCGCAGCCGGGGCAGCTCCCGTTCGATCACCGCGTCGACGCCGGGGTTTTGCAGGCCCACGGCGTTGATCATCCCGGCGGTACATTCGGCGATGCGGGGAGTGGGATTGCCAAAACGCGCCTCGCGGGTGGTGCCCTTGAAGGAGAAGGTGCCAAGCAGGTTGATGTCGTACAGCTCGGCGAATTCGTAGCCGAAGCCGAAGGTGCCGGAGGCCGGGATCACCGGGTTGTCCAGCGGGATGCCGCACAAATCAACGTTCAGTCGTCCCACAGGATCTCCTCCTTTCGCAGCACCGGCCCGTCCTTGCAGATGCGCTTGTAGCCGGTCACCGTTTTGCAGGAGCAGCCCATGCAGGCGCCGAAGCCGCAGCCCATCCGCTCCTCAAAGCTGAACTGGCCGCCGGTTTGGCAGGCGCGATACACCGCCCTCAGCATCGGCTCGGGGCCGCAGGTGTAAAAATAGGTGTAATCGTCCGGAAGAGCGTCGGTGACGAAGCCCTTGACGCCACAGGAGCCGTCGACGGTGGTCACCGTCACGTCGGCGCCCAGCGCCCGAAATTCGTTTTCATAAAACACCTCGTCGGCGGTATTGAAGCCCAGCACCACCGATACCCGCTTGCCGGCGGCAAGCAGATCCTTCGCCAGCCGGTAGAGGGGCGGCACCCCCACGCCGCCGCCCAGCAGCAGCGGCCGGTCTCCGGCGGACGACAGGTCGTACCCGTTGCCAAGCCCCGTCAGCAGATCCAGCGTGTCGCCGGGGACGAGACGGCTCATCGCCGCCGTGCCGCCGCCCACCACCTTGTACAGGATGGTGAGGGAACGCTCGTCCCAGTCGCATACCGAGATGGGACGGCGCAGATAAAACCCGTCCAGCTTCAAATTGACGAATTGCCCCGGCCGGGTAATGGCGCCGGTGTCGCCCGACAGCCGCATTTTATAGACGGCGCCGGTCAGCGGGACGTTTTCGAGGATGGTAAAAAGTTCTTGTTTCATCATTGTATCACATCACGCGTCGATTGTCGAGATGCCAAACGTCACTTCTTCCAAAACGTCCAGCAGGGTGCGCACGGTATCCAGCGAGGTGAAGATGGTCACGTTGTTTTCGGTGGCGCACCGGCGGATCAGCACCCCGTCCTCGTAGTGGACGCCCGAGAGGATGGCGCGGGTGTTGATGACGTAGCTGACGTACCCCGAACGGATGGATTCGAGGATCTCGTCGCTGCCTTCGCTGAGCTTCTTGCGCAGCCGGTTGCGGATGCCGTGCTGTTTCAGGAAGGCGGAGGTGAGATTGGTTGCCTCGATGTTGAAGCCCATGTCGTAGAACCGCTGTACCAGCGGCAGCGCCTCCTGCTTGTCCTCGTCGGCCAGCGTCACGATGACGGTGCCGTAGTTTTGCACCTTCAGCCCAGAGGCGATCATCGCCTTGTACATGGCGCGATGGAGCTTGTCGTCGTAGCCGATGGCTTCGCCGGTCGACTTCATTTCGGGGGAGAGATAGGCGTCCAGTCCCTTGATCTTGTTGAAGGAGAAGACCGGCACCTTGACGTAGTACCGCTTTTTCTCCGGCGGGTAGATCTCGGTAAAGCCCTGCTCCTTGAGCGAGTGGCCCATGATCACCTCGGTGGCGATATCGGCCAGGGAGTAGCCGGTGGCTTTGGACAGGAAGGGCACCGTCCGGGAGGAGCGGGGATTGACCTCGATGATGTAGACGTTGTCGTCGGGATCGACGATGAACTGGATGTTGTACAGCCCGACGATCCCGATCCCCAGTCCCAGCTTTTTGGCGTAGTCGAGGATGGTCTGCTTGACCTTTTGCGAGATGGAGAAGGTGGGATAGACGCTGATGGAGTCGCCCGAATGGACGCCGGTGCGCTCGATCAGCTCCATGATGCCGGGGACGAAAACGTCGGTGCCGTCGCAGATGGCGTCGATCTCCACTTCCTTGCCCTGGATGTATTTGTCCACCAGCACCGGCTTGTCGACGTCGATCTCCACGGCGGTCTTGAGATAGTGCCGCAGATGCTCCTCCTTGGAGACGATCTCCATCGCCCGGCCGCCCAGCACGAAGCTGGGCCGCACCAGCACCGGATAGCCGATCTCCTCGGCGGCCTTGACGCCGTCCTCGATGTTGGTCACCGCCATCCCCTTGGGCTGCGGGATCTGCAGCTTCTCGAGGATCTTTTCAAAGCTGTCGCGGTTTTCCGCCCGTTCGATGGCGGCGCAGTCGGTGCCGACGATGGTCACCCCGCGATCCATCAGGGGCTGGGCGAGGTTGATGGCGGTCTGACCGCCCAGCGAGGCGATGACCCCCTGGGGCTGCTCAAAATCAAGGATGGCCATCACGTCCTCGGGAGTCAGCGGCTCAAAATAGAGCTTGTCGGCGGTGGTGTAGTCGGTGGACACCGTTTCGGGGTTGTTGTTGATGATGATCGCCTCGTACCCGGCGCGCTTGATGGTCTGCACCGCGTGGACGGTGGAGTAGTCGAACTCCACCCCTTGGCCGATCCGGATGGGGCCGGCGCCCAGCACCACCAGCTTTTTCTTGTCGGTCAGCCGGGAGGCGTTTTCGCCGGTGTAGGAGGAGTAGAGGTAGGCGATGTATTTGCCGGTGTGCAGGGTGTCCACCATCTTGAAGACGGGGGTGATGCCCTGCTCTTTGCGCATGTGATAGACCGCGATCTCGTCGATGTTCCACAGCCGGGCGATGAAGCGGTCGGAGAAGCCCATTTTCTTGGCGGCCCTGAGAACCGCCGGATCCTGCGGGTTGTTTTTGAGCGTGCCTTCCATCTCCACGATCTTTTGGAAGGATTCGAGGAAGAGGGGGGTGATCATGGTGACCTTATGCAGGGTATCGACCGAGGTGCCCCGGCGGAGCAGCTCGGTGATGGCGTAGATGTTGTCGGCGCGGAATTCCCGGATGTAGTCGAGCAGCTCGTCGGTGGTCATCCCGTCGAACTTCTGGTCGTGCAGATGGCAAACGCCGGTTTCCAGCGAGCGGACGGATTTGAGGACGCATTCCTCCAGATTGGAGCCGATCCCCATCACCTCGCCGGTCGCCTTCATCTGGGTGCCGAGGGTGTTGGGCGCCGAGGTGAATTTGTCAAAGGGGAAACGGGGGAATTTGGCGACGATGTAATCGAGACTCGGCTCGATGGCGGCGGTACCGCCGGCCACCGGGATGTCCTCGAGCGCCATCCCCATGGCGATCTTGGCGGTCACCCGGGCGATGGGATAGCCGCTGGCCTTGCTGGCCAGCGCCGACGAACGGGAGACCCGGGGGTTGACCTCGATGAGGAAGTATTCGCTGGAGGTGGGATTGAGGGCAAACTGGACGTTGCATCCGCCCTCGATCTTCAGCTCCCGGATGATCTTGATGGCGCTGTCGTTGAGCATTTTCAGATCGTGGTCGTTGAGCGACAGAATGGGCGCCACCACGATGGAGTCGCCGGTATGCACGCCGACCGGGTCGACGTTTTCCATCCCGCAGATGGTGATGGCGTGGTCGTAGGCGTCCCGCATCACTTCAAACTCGATCTCCTTGTAGCCCTTGACGCTCTTTTCGACCAGCACCTGATGCACCGGGGAGAGCTTGAAGGCGTTGAGCCCGATCTCGATCAGCTCCTCTTCGTTGTTGGCGAAGCCGCCGCCGGTGCCGCCCAGCGTAAAGGCCGGGCGCAGCACCACCGGGTAGCCGATCCGCAGCGCCGCCGCCTTGGCCTCGTCGATGCTGTAGGTGATCTCCGAGGGGATGACCGGCTCGCCGATGCTCTCGCACATCTCCTTGAACAGCTCCCGGTCTTCCGCCCGTTCGATGCTCTCGCTGGAGGTGCCCAGCAGCTCGACGCCGCATTCGTCGAGGATGCCTTTTTTCTGCAGCTGCATCGCCATGTTCAGCCCGGTCTGGCCGCCGATGCCCGGCACGATGGCGTCGGGACGTTCGTGGCGGATGATCCGCGCGACGTATTCCAGCGTCAGCGGCTCCATGTAGACCTTGTCGGCGATGGTGGTGTCGGTCATAATGGTGGCGGGGTTGGAGTTGCACAGGATGACCTCGTACCCTTCTTCCTTGAGCGCCAGACACGCCTGGGTGCCGGCGTAGTCAAACTCCGCCGCCTGACCGATGACGATCGGGCCGGAGCCGATGATGAGCACTTTTTTGATGTCGGTTCTTTTTGCCATGATGATTGCCTCCTATTGACTTTCGCGGGTGGATGGGCTGCGGTAGACGATCCGCCCGTCGCAGACCGTCAGCAGGCATTGGCCGTATAAGCGCTCTCCCGCGAAAGGAGTGGCGCGTCCTTTGGATAAAAACCGCTCGGGATCGACGGTGTATGCCGCCTCGAGATCCCATACGGTAAAATCGTTTTCAAGAGGGATGCCGAATCGTCGTCGCGGCGCGATGGCCAGCAGCTCGACCAAACGCTCCAGCGAGATAACGCCCGTCATCACCAGCTTGGTGTAGAGCACCGAAAAAGCGGTTTCCAGCCCCACCACGCCAAACGCGCTGCCGGCCAGTCCCCTGGCCTTTTCCGCGGCGCTGTGGGGCGCGTGATCGGTGGCGATCATGTCGATGGTGCCGTCCCGGATCCCCTCGATCAGCGCCAGCCGGTCTTCGGGAGAGCGCAGCGGCGGATTCATCTTGAACCGCCCGTCTTCCTGCAAATCGGTGTCGTCCAGCGTCAGATAATGGGGCGCGGTTTCGCAGGTGACGTCCACCCCGCGGGCCTTGGCCCGGCGGATGAGATCGACGCTTTCTTTGGTGGAGATATGGCAGACGTGGTAGCCGCAGCCGGTCGCGTCCGCCAGCCGCAGATCCCGCTCGATGGGCCGCCACTCGCTTTCGGAGCAGATACCCTTGTGTCCGTGGGCGGCGGCGTAAGCGCCGTCGTGGACGTAGCCGCCGTGCAGCAGGGAATTGTCCTCGCAATGGGCGACCACCAGCTTGTCCAGCGCTTTGGCGGTGCGCATCGCCTCGCGCATCAATTCCTCCGACTGCACCCCGCGGCCGTCGTCGGAAAAGGCGATGACGTCCCCGGCCATTCCCCGGAGATCGGCCAGCCGTTCGCCCTTTTCCTCAACCGTGATGGCGCCGTAGGGGTAGACGCGGACAGCCGCGTCCCGCCGGATGGCGTCCAGCTGCGGCTGCAAATGCGGCACGCTGTCCGGCACGGGATCAAGGTTGGGCATGGTGCACACCGCCGTGTACCCGCCCCGAGCGGCGGCGGCGGTGCCGGTGGCGATGGTCTCTTTATACGAAAAACCCGGCTCGCGAAGGTGCACATGCACGTCGCAAAAGCCGGGAAAAACCACGCACGGGGTCGCCAAAGCCGCCATCGCCTCGGAGGCGGGAGTGCCCGCCGCGACGGCAGGCGAAAAGCCGGGAAGAGACGGTGACTGAAATACCGAATATCTGGCCATACGCTCTCCTCCTTACAAAAAAACCTTGTCGGGATCGACAAGGTCAGGGCACACGAAAGGATAGGGAAATATTGCTCCCCAAGCCGTTTGCCATCCTCACCTTGCCGGTCTCTCTGGACCCGCTTAAAGATGAATTTTGTATATTCTACCACGCCGCCCCCGATTTGTCAACGGAAAAAATAGGGCGATTTCGGGGCGATTTTTGGTTATTCTTCCCCAATGTAAACGCCGGTTTCGCCGTCGACGCTTTCCACCATCACCGATACCCGCTCGCTGCGGGCGGTGGGGAGGTTTTTGCCCACGTAATCCGCCCGGATGGGCAACTCCCGATGCCCCCGGTCGATCAGCACGGCGAACTGCACCGCCCGGGGCCGGCCGTAGGCGAAGACCGCCTCCATCGCGGCGCGGGCGGTCCGCCCGGTATACAGCACGTCATCGACGATGATGACCACCTTGTCCCGGATGTCGCAGGGGAAATGCCCGTCCTCGGCGGCGGCCTTGTCCTCGTCGGTGCGGTCGTCCCGGTGGCGGGTGATGTCCAGATGCCCCACCGGCACCGTCACCCCTTCAAACCGCGCCATGTTTTCGGCCAGCATTTCGGCCAGCGGGATCCCTCGGCGCTTGACCCCCATCAGGCAGACCTCGTCCAGCCCGTGGTTGCGTTCGATGATCTCGTGGGTGATGCGGGCCATTGCCCGGCGAACGGCCAGCTCGTCCATGATCTGCGCTTTTTGCTTCATTGAAAAGCCCTTCTTTCCGATCTCGCGGGATCGTCCTTAAAGATGGCTTTACTATAACAAAAAACCCCCCGTTTGTCAAATCACTCCCTCTTGACAAACAGGGAAAAAATGGGTATGATAAACTTACATTATTGAAAGGGGAATGTCCCATGGCCTGTTTTTCCGCTCCCGCCGCTGAGGCGATCATCACCACCGCGGTGACCAAATCTCTTGAAAAAAGCGGCGCGTCCGACGCCAAAAAAGCGTCCCGCCTGTCGTTTGTCCGCAAGCTGAAATGGCTGTCTCATATGCTGTGGGGCGGTTCGATCCTGCTGGCGTTCGAGCACGTCTGGCACGGGGAGATCGTGCCGTGGTTCCCCTTCCTGACGGCGACTGCCGATCCGACCTCCACGTCGGAAATGCTGCGCGAGATCGCCACCACCGGCGTGGCGATGGCCGGGCTGATCACGGCGGTTTGGGCCGTGATGGTGCTGGTGTCCCGCGCGATCGAAAAACGCGCCGACGCCCCGGCGGTGGAAGAAGGGGCGTAACCGATGACCCTTTTGATCACCGTTTTTGCCGCCGTCATCACGACCGTTTTGTGGTATACCCGCCCGACGGCGCGCGGCCACAAGGTCGGCGCGCTGTGCTGGATGTTCTGGGGCGCGGCGTTGATGTGGCTGGTGGACGCGATCTTTGAATACGTCGAGCTGGGCGCCGCTTACTTCACCCCGTCGATCGCCGATATGGCCAACGACGCGTTTTTGGGGTTGTCGGTGGTGGCGCTGGCACTGGTGATCTGGCTGGTGATCCTGCTTGTCAAGGATCCCGACGGGGTTATCCGGGCACAGTTGCGCAAAAAGTGATTTCGCTCAAAGCAGCGGCTTCGCCCTGACCGGCGAGCCGCTGTTTTTTTGAAAGGGAGATGGCGGGATGAACACGCAGATCAAGCGCACGCTCGAGGCGGTGCGGGACGGCGCCCTGTCGGTGGACGAGGCGCTGCTCACCCTCAAAGCGGCTCCGTTTGAGGATCTGGGCTACGCCAAGGTGGATCTTCACCGGGCGGTGCGTCAGGGCGCGGCCGAGGTGATCTACGGCGCCGGCAAAACGCCGGATCAGATCGCCGGGATCATCGCGTCGATGCGGCAAAACGGGCAAGGCACCGTGCTGATCACCCGCCTGTCGGCCGACGCCGCCGCGACGGTGGAAAAGACCTGCCCGCTGGCCTATCATCCCGACGCGAAGATCGGGATCGTCGGTCCCGTCCCGCCGGCCGACGGGATCGGCACCGTCGTAGTCGCCACCGGCGGCACCAGCGATATTCCGGTGGCCGAGGAAGCGGCGCTGACCGCCGAGGTCTTCGGCAGCGCCGTCACCCGGCTGTACGACGTCGGGGTGTCGGGACTGCACCGGCTGCTGGCGCACAAGGAGGAGATCCTGTCGGCCAGCGTCATCGTTGCCGTCGCCGGAATGGAAGGAGCGCTTGCCAGCGTCGTCGGCGGACTGGCCGACTGCCCGGTGATCGCCGTTCCCACCAGCGTGGGCTACGGCGCGTCCTACGGCGGTCTGGCGGCGCTTTTGTCGATGCTCAATTCCTGCGCCAGCGGGGTGTCGGTGGTCAATATCGACAACGGCTTCGGCGCCGGATATCTGGCCAATATGATCAACCATATGGAGGCGAAAAGATGAAAACGCTGTATCTGGACTGCGGCATGGGCGCCGCGGGAGATATGCTGACCGCGGCGCTGCTGGAGCTGCTGGACGATCCCGACGGATTTGTGCAACGGCTCAACGCCCTGGGGATCCCCGGGGTGACCTTCCGGCGGGAAAAAGCCGAAAAATGCGGCATCACCGGCACCCATATGGCGGTGACGGTGGACGGGCAGGAAGAAGACGACCATCACCATCACGACCATGACCATCCTCACGACCATAAACACCATCACGACCATGACCACGAGCATCACGCTCACCACCACAGCGGGATGGGCGACATAGAACATATCGTGGAGCACCTGGATCTGCCCGGGGAGGTGCGCCGGGACGTGCTGGCGGTCTACCGGCTGATCGCCGACGCCGAAAGCCACGCCCACGGCAAGCCGGTCGACCAGATCCATTTTCACGAGGTCGGCACCCTGGACGCCGTCGCCGACGTGGCGGCGGTCTGCCTGCTGATGCGGGAGCTGTCGCCCGACGAGGTGGTCGCCTCGCCCATCCACGTGGGCAGCGGCCACGTCCATTGTGCCCACGGGATCCTGCCGGTGCCGGCGCCGGCCACCGCGCACATCCTGCGGCAGGTGCCCGTCTACGGCGGCGGGATCGACGGGGAGCTGTGCACCCCGACCGGGGCGGCGCTGCTGCGGCATTTCGTCGACCGGTTCGGCGAAATGCCGGTGATGCGGGTGTCGGCCATCGGCTACGGTATGGGAAAAAAGGATTTTCCCCGGGCCAACTGCCTGCGCGCCATGCTGGGCGAGAGCGAAGACCGGACCGACGAAATGATCGAATTGTCCTGCAACGTCGACGATATGACGGCGGAGGATATCGCCTTCGCGACGTGTCGGCTGCTGGAAGAGGGCGCGCGGGAAGTGTATACCGTCCCCGTCGGGATGAAAAAGTCCCGCCCCGGCACATTGATCCGGGTGATCTGCACCCCGGACGAGGAGGAAAAAACGGTGCGGGCGCTGTTTGCCCACACCACCACCTTAGGGGTGCGCCGGGTGGTCACCCGCCGGTATGTGCTGGAGCGGGATACCGAAACGGTGCAGACGCCGCTCGGCCCGGTGCGCCGCAAAACGGCGAGCGGCTACGGCGTTATCCGTCAGAAGTGGGAATACGACGATCTTGCCCGCATCGCCCGGGAGAAGGGTATCCCGTTGGACGACGTCCGCCGGCTGATCGAAGAATAAACGAACAACGGCCGCAAGGATTTCCTTGCGGCCGTTGTTTATTGCGCGATGACGACGTCGTCGAGATAGGCGGCGAAGCGAGCCTCTCCGTGGGCGGCGTAGAGTACCGCCACGGCCTGGATCCGGCGTCCGGCCATCCCGTCCAGCCGGTGGGTGACCGCCCGCCAGGTGGCGTAGGGGAATTTCGGGTGGGCGAGGGGATCCTCTTTGGGCGCCGTCACGGCGGGATCGATCTCGCTGAGCCATCGGCCGTCGTCGAAGAGCAGATCCACTCCCACCACGGCGCCGGCGGCGTCGGTGGCGCGGATGCGGTAAGTCAGGGTCAACCCGTCGACCACCGGAATGTCGGTCTTCGCCAGCCGGTATTTCACCCGGCAGTCGCCGTCGGTCATGGCGTAGCCGCTGAAGGCGAAGCCGTACCGTCCGGTGTAGCAAACGTCGCCCTGACGGCCGGCGATCACGTCGGCGGTCTCCAGCTGTACGCCCTCCTGCTCCAGCACCTTGCCGTGGGCGGCGCAGACGTCCACCGGCCGCAGCCGGGTATCCGTCGTCTGCCGGCGGGCGGCGGTCACGTTGGCCGGGCGCATTTCGAACCCGTTGCGCCAGTAAACCGGGCCGGTAGAATGGGGCAGCCCGGGGGTATCGGTCAGGGGGCGGTTGCCCCGCAGCAGATCGCTGACGGCGGCCGCCTCACGCAGATAATAATCGCGCGACAGCCAAATCCCGTCGCAGGACATGGTCTGGGCGTACTGCTCGCCGACGGGCAGATCGAAGGAATCGCTGGCCGCCTTGGCGATGGCGGTGCCTTCGTCGTATTCGTCGAACATGGCGAAATAGCCGTGCCGGATCCCGGCGGCGGCGTACCGCCGGGCCTGTTCCCACAAAAACTGACCCGCCAGCCGGGGAGAGGCGTTGGCGTCGCCGCCGCCGCCGAAATTGCTCCAGGCAAAGCCGGCGAACATCACCGGCTGATAACGCATTCCGTGGGCTTTGCAGTAGGCGAGATCCTTTGCCAGATGGCGGTCGATCCAGTCGCCCAGCGTTTCCATCCTAAACCGCCCCGGCGTCCAGGGCGAGGCCATGTCCAGCGCCGCGTAAACGGCGGCGTAATCGTCCTCCACGTCGGTCCAGCGGTTGTCGGGCAGACCGCCGATGACAAAATACCCGCGCTCCTTGAGCCAGCGCACCAGCTCCAGCGCGTCGGCGGCCGCCGGGTAACGGCCCGGCTCGGTGCCGGCCAGTCCCCATACGCAGATCACCGGCTTGCCGTCGGCGTGGGCGTAGGCGGGCGACGAAATCAGCCCTTTTCCCTCCACGTTGTGCCGCAGATCGGCCTTGAACCGGTCGATGGCGGCGGCGCCGTCATGGCCGCAGCCGGAGGTATCGTACATCACGTAAAAGATCCGCCCGTGCCGCTCGGCGGCGTCCCGGACAGCGGTCAGATGGGTCGGCTCGGGCTGCGGCTCGTCCGCCGTGGCGCCGTAAAAGCGCTGCACGGCGACGCCGTCGATCCCGTATTGCTCCATCCAGAAAAAGTGGACCTCGATGGCGCGGGGATCGTGGCCGCTGTAAAACTTCACCGGCCGGCCGTCGGGATACCCGGCGAACCGGCCGGGATAGAGCGCCTCGTCGGGGTAATCCGAAAAATCGGGGAAGATCTCGGGATGGAGATTGCCGACCCCCGGCGCGCCGCCGTGGCTCCAATGTCCCCATCCGTGGTCGGGATCGGTTCCCGCGTGAAACCACGCCTGATACCCGGCGACGGTTTTGTCCAGCAGATCGTTTCGTGCCGTCTGCGGCGACGGCGATGCCGCGAAGGTGTTCATACGTTTACCTCTCGATGAAATAAAAATCGTCACCCGGCCGGGTGGTATCCATCCGCTTGAAATCGTCGCTCAGCCGCCCGGCCATTTTGTCGCCGTCGAGATAGGTCAGCCGGCAGTTGATGATGGCGGCCGACGCGACGTCGTCGGTGGCGAATACGCCGTATTGCTTGCACAAAGCGGCGGTCTCGTCGGGCAGGGCGTTGGCCCGCTCCAGCGACGCCTCCAGCTCCTCCAAAAACCGGCGCATCCCGGTGGGATGGGTCGCGGCGAAGGCCTTGCCGACCGCCAGACATCCCGCTGCGGGCGCTTCGTCGCCCAGCGCGTCGGCGGCGACCAGCGCCACCCGCATAGCGGGCCGGCCCATCCGCAAAAGGGTGGCGGTCGGCTCGTCGGCGTAAAGGATCGCGCCCGGCTCGTCCGCCGCGGCGGTCAGATCGGCGGCGTCAACGGCGCGCAGCGTCACCTCGTCGCTGACACCCGCTTTTTCCAGCATGGCGATCAGCGGATAGGAGACACCGTCTTTGGCGTAGCGAACGGTTTTGCCCCCAAGATCCTCCGGCGAACGGACGGCGTTGCCGTTTTCCAGCAGCTGGCCGCCGGTCAGGGCGGTGATCGCCGCCGCCTGCACGTTGCCGTCGGTCGCCGTGAAGAGCGACACCGCGTCAACCGGGGTCATGATGGCGGCGTCGACCTTTCCGGCCTTCAGCAGTTCGCCCGCCGCCTCGGAAGAGGCGACCTTTTGAATGGTATACTGGTGAAAAGCGCTTCCGGCGTCCCGGCGCGCCCACAGATTCAGCGCCGCCAGGCCCAGCGCGTCCTCGGGGATCGCCAGACGGATGGCCACGCTCTCGTCGGTATCGGTCAGGGTGCCGGGCGTATCGGAGCAGCCGCTCATCCCGCTAAGCAGGATCAGCGCGCCCAGCGCCAGACAAGCCAGCCGCAAAACAGATCGCTTCATCAACACAAAACTCCTTTTTGGGGTTGTTTTGGACAGTATACCACAGTTTGGCGGGAGAGACAAGTCGTGATTGACTTTTTTGTCACTTCGTGATAGTGTAAGGAAAGTCAAACATTTTACGGAGGGAATCGCCAATGGATTACGCAGCCGAATCGCTGAAAAAACACGCCGAGTGGCAAGGCAAGATCGAAGTGATCTGCCGGGTGCCGATGCAAACGAGGGACGATCTGTCGCTGGCCTACACCCCCGGGGTGGCGCAGGCTTGTCTGGAGATCCAGAAGGATCCCGACAAAAGCTATACCCTGACCCGCCGGGCCAATTTGGTGGCGGTGATCACCGACGGCACCGCCGTGCTGGGCCTGGGCGACATCGGTCCCGAGGCCGGTATGCCGGTGATGGAGGGCAAATGCGCCCTGTTCAAATCCTTCGGCGACGTGGACGCCATCCCGCTTTGTGTGCGCAGCAAGGACGTGGACGAGATCGTGCGTACCGTGTCGCTGCTGGCGGGCAGCTTCGGCGGGATCAATTTGGAGGATATCGCCGCGCCCCGTTGCTTTGAGATCGAGCGGCGGCTCAAGGAATGCTGCGACATCCCGATTTTCCACGACGATCAGCACGGCACCGCCGTGGTGGTGCTGGCGGCGCTGATCAACGCTCTGCGGTTGACCGGCAAACAAATCGGCAATCTCAAGGTGGTGGTCAACGGCGCCGGCGCCGCCGGCATCGCCATCACCAAATTGCTGTTGGCCATGGGCTTGAAGCAGGCCATTCTCTGCGATCGCAAGGGCGCCATCTGTGCCGGCGTCGAGGGCTTGACCCCCGTCAAGGAAGAGATCGCGCGGATCACCAATCCCGAAAAATTGCAGGGCACCCTGGCCGACGCGCTGGTGGGTGCGGACGTATTCATCGGGGTGTCGGCGCCCGGCTGCGTCACACCGCAGATGGTGCGCTCCATGGCGAAGGATCCCATCATCTTCGCGATGGCCAACCCCACGCCGGAAATCATGCCCGACGAGGCCAAAGCCGCCGGCGCCGCCATCGTCGGCACCGGGCGGAGCGATTTTCCCAACCAGATCAACAACGTGCTGGCCTTTCCCGGCATCTTCCGGGGGGCGCTGGACGTGCGCGCCGGCGATATCAACGACGAGATGAAGATCGCGGCCGCCAAAGCCATCGCCGATTTTATCCCCGCCGGAGAGCTGTCCGCCGATTACATTGTTCCAAGCGCGCTTGACCGGTCGGTCACGGCGGCGGTTGCCAAGGCGGTGGCCGAGGCCGCCCGCCAAAGCGGCGTTGCCCGGATATAGAGACCTTTTCTTGATCAAAACACCCCGCCAATGGCGGGGTGTTTTGGATATGAAAACAAAAAAACGAGGTTTTTCTTGAGATTTTTGGAAAAATGTGCTATACTGAAATTGTTAAGACGTTTTTGACAACGTTGACGGCGAAGCGGACGAGGAAAAAAGGAGGACCTTCATGTCGATGCCAAGGGACCGAAAACGCAGGCGGTGGCTCGCGGGGATCCTTTTGGTCTGGGCGGTCACCGTGGTCGGCGGGATCGTCGGGCTGATGCTGATGGACGTCGGGGATCCGGCCAAACGGTGGATACCGCTGGCGGCACTGCTGATCCTGACGGGCTGCGTCGTGCTGATGAGCGTTTTGCTGCGCAGAACGACCCGCGGCGCCGAGCGCCGAAGCCGGGAGCAGGATGACCGGATCGAGCGCTTGGAGAAAATGGAACGGGAGGCGCTTTCCTATGAGGAAATCGCCGCCGCGCTCGCCGAAAATTACGAAAGCGTTTATCTGATCGACGAGCAGACCGGCGGCTACAAATGCTATTACGAAAGCGAAGCGTACCATACTTTGGCGATCGCCCGCTCCGGCAGCGATTTTTTCGGCGCGGCCGACCGGTTCATCGAGCGGGTGATCCATAAGGACGACCGGGCGTACGTGCGGCGGATGCTCGCCAGGACGACCATGCACGAGGAGCTGGATAAAAACGGGCGGTACGCCTTCATTTACCGGCTGATCCTCGACGGAACGCCGGTGTATCACCAGGCCCGGGTGGCGCGGGAGGGCGCTGCCGGCGTCATCGTCGGTGTGCGCAACATCGATATGCAGATGCGCCACGAAAAAGAGTACGTGGACGCGCTGGAGACCATGCTGGCCAAGGAGCGCACCCATATGGAGGCGATCCTGACCAGCGCCAGCGGATACGTGGAGGTCAATCTGACGCGGGACGAGCTGGTCGAGCGGGATATCCGCGACGGCGGCAATCAAGTGATCGCCAACGGGGAACAGTACGATATCGGCGATCAAACGGCCTATACGCCCTTTCGCAAATGGTGGGGACAGGCGATGGGGATCGAGGATCCCACCGAATTTGAACGCGTCAGCAGCCGGGAATATCTGATCGACTGTTTCCAGCGGGGCAAGCGGCGCGCCAGCGTAACGGTGACCTCCCGCACGGCGGAGAATACGGTGCGGTATTGCCGGCTGATCTTTTATTTGGTGCGGGACAAGACCTCAGGCGATATTATGACGCTGTGCGTGCTGTACGACGTGACCGAGCAGCGGATGGCGGAGGAGTCCATCCGCCAGCTGGAGAACGCGCTGAGCCTGAGCCGGATCAAAAATTTCACCAGCCAGATGCAGCCGCATTTTTTGTACAACGCGTTGGGCTCGATCCAGGAGATCGTGCTGGAGGATCCGGCGTATGCCAGCGAGCTGATCGGGGATTTCACCACCCATCTGCGGGGCAGCATCCGCGCCATGGCCAACGACAGCCCCATTTCCTTTTCACAGGAGCTGGCGAATATCCGTGCGTACGCCAATATCGAAAAAATGCGGTTCGGCGAAAAGCTGCGGGTGGAATACGATATTGCCGCCCGGGATTTTGAGATCATGCCGTTGAGCATCCAGCCGCTGGTGGAAAACGCCATCCAGCACGGCATTTACGAACGCGGGCCTCTCGGCGGCAGGGTGACCGTGCGCAGCCGGGAAGAGCCGGATGCCTGGATCGTGCAGGTGGAGGACGACGGCGTCGGCTTTGACGTAGAGGCGCTGAAAAAGGAGATCGAGGAGGGCAGGCGCGACTCCACCGGGCTGAAAAACCTGATCTTCCGGCTGGACAAGGTGATCCACGCGCGGGTGGACATCCAAAGCACGCCCGGGCAGGGCACGGTGGTGACGGTTTCGATCCCCAAAGAGCCAAAAACGGAAAGGAGTGATCTTGGATGAGGGCGATCATTGTGGAAGACGAGGCGATCATGCTCAAGCGGTTCGTTCGTTTGTGCGAGGGCATTGCCGACCTGAATATCACCGGCCAGTTCGACAACGCGGCCGAAGCGCTGTGTTACGCCAGGAAAAACCCGGTGGAGCTGGCGTTTCTGGACGTGAAGATGCCGGGGATGAACGGGGTGGAGCTGGCCAAGCAGCTTCGCGCGCTGCGCCCGGATATCCTGATCGTGTTTGTGTCGGCGTATGACGAGTATCTGCGGGATTTCAACCAGATCGGCGGGGACTATTACATCATCAAGCCGTACACGAAAGAAACCATCGATATGATGATGGATCGCATCCGGTTGATCGCTTCCCGCCAGCAAAAGCCGCTGTATATCCACACCTTCGGGCGTTTCAACGTTTTGCGGGACGGCAAACCCGTGCCGCTGACCGGCAAAGCCAAGGAGATCCTGGCGCTGGTGGTGACCAAACGGGGCAAGGAGATCAGCAACGAGGAGATCTTCAGCACCATTTGGGAGGAGAGGCAGTACAGCAACGCCAACATGGTCGTGTATTACAACGCGCTGCGCCGGCTCAAGCAGGCGCTGGAAAGGGAAGGGCTCAGCGAGCTGCTGATCTCCACGCCGCACGGGCAGATGATCAATACCGCCCTGTTTGACTGTGATTATTACGCCTGGCAGGACAAGAACATGGGCTCCCGCGACAAGTTTGAAGGGGAGTTTTTATCCGAGTATTCCTGGGGCGAGTATCTGCTGGCAGACATTTACAACGAGTATTACAATTCATAGCCTAAACGCACAAAAAAGCACCCGAGACGGCTTCTCGGGTGCTTTTTTTGTGGAAAAAGGCCCTTAAAATTGCGGCGTTAGTGTGGAATTAGTCAGCGGCTGGTATACTGTCAAAAATCAACGGAGCAGGGTGGGGAAAGCCCTGCCCGGCGGATATAGGGTGACGGTATGAAAGAAAAAGAGCTCAAACGGTTGAGCCGGCTGGAGCTGGTCAATCTGCTGCTGGAGGAAACCGAGGAAAACAACCGGTTAAAAGAGCAGATGCAGGACATGGAGCGGCAGCTTCAAAGCCGCGAGATCGCCATTCGGGACGCCGGATCCATTGCCGAGGCGTCGCTGCAGATCAACCGGGTCTTTGAGGCGGCGCAGGCGGCGGCGCAGCAGTATCTGGAAAACGCGGCGCGGGTCAGTGCCCGGCAGGAGATCGATTCCGGCCGGCTGATTGCCGAAGCCGGGGATCGCGCCCGGCAGATCGAGGAAGAGGCCGCCCGGCGGGCGCAGGCGCTGATGGAAAAAACCGAGCGGGAATGCGCCGAGAAACGCCGCAAGGCGGACGCGTATTGGGATACCGTTACCGGTAGGGTGGATCACTTCAAGCAAATCGTGACCCAGATCCAGCAAACGTTGCAGGGGAGTGAAGGCGATGACGGCGCTCAGCAGCCCGTCCCGGACGAAACCGACAGCCCGGCAGCTTCGTGAGGAGCTGGAGCGGCTGCGGCACCGTCGCCGTATCCGTCAGACGTGGCGGGGTGTGCTTGGCACCATGATCGTGGTGGCCGCCTGCGCGGTGCTGATCTCGGTGATCTGGCTGCCGGTGCTGCGTATCGTCGGCTTTTCCATGTCCCCGACGCTGGAGGAAGGGGAGATCGTGGTCGCCGCGCGCAACGTGCGTATAAAGTCCGGGGACGTGGCGGCCTTTTATATTGGAAACAAATTGCTGGTCAAACGGTGCGTTGCCGGCCCGGGATCGGTGGTCGATATCGATGAGAGCGGCCGCGTCTACGTGGACGGCGCTCTGTTGGAGGAGCCGTACCTGACCGAATTTTCCCGCGGATACGTGGACGTGTCCCTTCCCTGTACCGTTCCCGACGGACGGTGGTTTTTCCTGGGAGACAGTCGGGCGGTGTCCGCGGACAGCCGATCGAGCGCGATCGGCTGTGTCGCTGAGGAACAAATCATGGGCAAGATTGTGTGGCGGGTATGGCCGCCGAAAGACATGGGACCGGTCGAATAACCGGCCGGAAGGAAGGACGGAGGATGACGTTGGACAGAAAGCACAAACGGATATGGCGCGCGCTGATCGGGCCGTTGTCCGTCCTGACGCTGCTGATCACGGTCGGATGCCTGACGCTTCCCGCCGCCACGCAGGAGCGTGAGCCTATATGCGGGCTGCAGGAGCATATCCATACGGCGGATTGCGTGGATGAAGACGGACAACTGGTCTGCGGGCTGCAGGAGCACACCCATACCGAGGCCTGCTATGCCGACCGGTCCGATCCGGAGCCGCTTGAGACGGCGCCGACGGAGCCCTCCGGGGAGCCGACGGATGTGACCGGCGAGGCGCCGCCGGAAGGCGCGGACGAAAATCTGCCGCAGGACGGGATCCCCACGCAGTCCCAGACGCCGGATGACGACCCGTCTTCGCCGCCGCAAACGCCGGATACCACCGCAGATACGGCGGCCGCGACCCGGCCAAACGAGCCGGTGCGCGCGCTCAACGCGGCAAAAGACGCCGTGCGAGCCGGCGGCGTTCAAGGGATCGCCGACAGCCGGCTGGAGGATGGGAAATCGTATATCCTCTACACCGCCAGCGGTACGCCCCGATACGCGCTGACCGCTTCGGGCGGCGCGGCGCAGGCGACCGTGTCCGGCCAGACCGTCACCTGCGCGGACGAAAGCGCCGTATGGACCTATCAGGAAAGCACGGGGTCTTTGGTCAACGCGAACGGCCAGTATCTGCGGATCTACAGCGGCGGGGTGACCACCTCATCCTCGCCTCAGACGCTTATTATCTCCGACCGGTCGGGCGGGACCATCCGCTCGGGCAGTTATTACCTGCGGCAGCAATCGGGACGCTTTACCTCCACAAACAACGGGTATTACGCGACCCGGATGCTGTTCGCCGCCATCCCGCAGCCGTCGGAGCGTCCCTTCGTTTACGGCAAAACGGTGGAGAAAATCCAAACCGTCGAGGGGGATATTTACCGGCTGACGCTGTCGGTGTCGGCGCCGCAGGATTACCAAACCGCCTACTCCCGGGTGACGATGTATGACGAGCTGAGCGAGTACGTGCGGCTGGACGGAGAGGATCTGACCGTCACGGTCCGGCGAGAGACCGGCGAGCTGGTGGCGGAAGAAGCGGGCGCTTTGACGCTGCCGGCGACCGCCGTCAACCCGTCGGTCACCTTAACGGCGGTCTACGACGCCCAAAGCGGCGCCATAACGCTGGATTTTCCGCCCTCCTATACGCTGGAGGACGGATGGACCTATTCCCTGAGCGCGCCGATCCAGCCCAACAACCGGGCATACGCGCAGTACCGGACCGATCGCGCCTATCCCCATACCGGCGACGAGGCGACCGGCTCGCTGTCCGCGGGACAGCCCGGCTTTTACGCCAACCGGCAGGGATGGCTGTCCTGCTCGTATAACGGACAGCCGACCGCGACGTTCGCCTATCCCCGCCCGGTGGTGCAGGTGAACGCCGACGGATGCGAAACCTATCCCGGCAGCCAGTCTCATGCCCAGAGCCTGTATCTGGGAAAATACGTCGACAAACTGCCGGGTGATAACGACGATTACGCGCTGACGCTGACCCTGACCGGCCCGGTGGAACGGGAGCGGACTAAGGTCGATCTGATCTTTGTTCTGGACACGACCGCCAGTATGAGCTACGCCATCAACGGCGCGCAGAACAACAGCTACGAACGGTGGAACGCCATTGAGGAAGCGGTCGACTTCACGACCGGGGAGATCGCCGGGATGAACGCCGATCCCCGGTACTCCATGATCTGGTTCAACGGGAATCGCTCCACCGCCCAAAATCCCTATCAGGACGCGGGCGTGGCCTGCGGCTGGACCGACAGCCGCGACGGCTTTTTGTCGGTGGTGACATCCTATCGCTCCAGGCTGGAGGGCTACACCAACTACGACGCGGCCTGCTACGAGCTGGTCAACAAAGGCACCCTGCTCGCTTCGGCGCGGGGTGACGCCAAGAAGGTGGTCGTCTTCATTTCCGACGGCAAGCCCAACGTCTATTATCAGGCGAACGGCGCCACCTCCGGCTACAGCGCCAACAGCGAGCTGACCATCACCAACGCGGTGGGCCGGCTGAACGCCATGACCGGTGTGGACGCCTTTTTCACCATCGGCGTGGGGGTGTCCGGCGATTTCGTCCGGCTGCAGCGGCTGACCCAGAATCTGCCGGACGGCGTGGTGACCGGCCACTACGTGTGTACCGATCAACAGGCGGTGCACGACGCGTTCGCCAATATGATCGACGTGGTGTTCAAGCCGAAATATTCCGAGGTGACCATGTGCGACACCCTCAGCGAATACGCGCAGCTGACCGAGGGATCGGTCTACACCCTGCAGGTCCGGGACGCGCGGGGGCAAACGGTGGGCGAGGTCAGCGGGATATACGGGCAGGACGACGAGATTTCTTTGACCCTGCCCGAGACCGAGATCAACCCCGTCTCCACCCTGACGCTGCGTTATGACGACGGGCAAAAGCGGTTTACGCTGGATTTTGAGGATACCTACATCCTCGAGGGCGACTGGAGTTATCGCCTCAACGCCGTCATCGAGCCGACGCCGCTGGCGTACGGCGTATACGGGGAGGAGGGCTATCCTCACGACGGCGACAAGGGCACCGGGCTGTCGTCCACCGGCCAGGGAGGCTTTTTCGCCAATACCGGGGCCACGGTGGATTACCGTCTCAACGACGGACCGCCCGAGACCGCGTGGTATCCCAAACCGGTGATCCAGGTGCTGTGCGTTTCCGGGGGCTTTGTGCTTCCGGATACCGGCGGCGCCGGAGAACACGGTTTTTGGCTGACGGGCGCCATATGGATGGCTGCCGCGGCGGCAATAGAGGCATTGATCAACCGGACGAAGGGAGGAGCTATACAACACCGACGTTTTGATCCGGCAGACAAGCATTCGTCAACCATCAGAAAAGGAAGGTAACATCATGAAACAGCTTCGCAAAATCCTCAGCGTCGTCCTGGCCGTCCTGCTGCTGACGGCTGTCGGCGCCATGGCCGTCGCGGCCGAAAACGACGGCAGCATCACCATCCGGGACACGGTGCAGGGCAAAAACTACGATCTGTACAAGGTCTTTGATCTGACCTATGACGGGGACAGCGTCGCCTACACCATCGCGGACGGCTGGCAGGACTTCTTCGCCGCCGGCGGCGCCGGCGCGGCGTATATCACCGATACCGATTCCGGTGATCTCAACGCCATTGTGGTCAACGGCCGGCTTCGCTACATCAACGTCACCGAAGACAACGTCACCGATTTCGCGCAGGCGGCGCTGGCGTGGGCGGCGGAAAAACCGGCCGATCGCACGGCCGCCGGCACCGGGGAGGACGTTACCGTCACCGGACTGCCTCTCGGCTACTATCTGGTCTATCCCCGCGGCGCCTCGACCCACAACGAGTACAGCACCGGCTCGATCTGCTCGCTGACGTCCACCACGCCGGCGGCAACGGTCCGGATCAAAGCCGCTTGGCCAGCCATTGACAAAAAGATCGCGCAGGACGGCGGCATCAGCGAAAACACCGCCTCGATCGGGGACAGCGTGCCCTACGTCATCACCGGCGAGGTGCCGGACATGACCGGCTTCACCAAATACTATTACATCGTGACCGATACCCTGTCCAAGGGACTGACCTACAACGGCGATCTGGCGGTCGCCATCAACGGCGTCACCCTGGCGGCCGACACCCATTACACCGTGGAAACCGATACCACCGCGCAGGGCGAAACGGTGCTGACGATCGTGTTCAAGGATTTCATCC
>JBMNVL010000014.1:0-24432 GCA_050946775.1 Acutalibacteraceae bacterium | reverse complement strand
CGGGCCGGCGCCGCCACGCTGGTGCCCATTACCGGCTTCGCCAACGCCATCGTGTCCCCGGCCATCGAGTTCAAAAGCGAGGGGTTTGTGACGGGACTGGGCGCCAAAATGTTTATCATTGCCGGGCCGGTGCTGGTCTACGGCATCACCGCGTCGATCGTCTACGGGCTGATCGAGTATCTGGTCACGCTCAGGTAAGGAGGGACGCCGTATGCCGGAACGCACGGGCCGCTACACCGTCACCCTGTCGGGTCGTCCGGGGATCCTCGGCCGGGCCGCCGTGGGCGGCAAAAAAGAGGGCGAGGGGCCGCTTGGCGCCCATTTCGACCATGTCTTTGAAGACACCACCCTGGGCGAAAAGACTTGGGAAAAGGCGGAAAGCGCTCTTCAGCGGGAAGCGTTTTCCCGGGCGGTGGACAAGGCGGGACTCTCCCCGTCCCAGATCCAGTATCTCTTCGCCGGGGATCTGCTCAACCAGAACATCGCCTCCACCTTCGGGCTGCGGGAATACGCCGTGCCCCTGCTGGGGCAGTTCGGCGCCTGCTCCACCATGGCGCAGACGCTGGCGATGGCGGCGATCTTCGTCGACAGCGGCGCCGCCGATCTGTGCGCCGCCGTGACCTCCTCCCATTTTTGCACCGCCGAGCGGCAATTCCGCTATCCGCTGGAATACGGCGGCCAACGCCCCCAAACCTCCCAGTGGACGGCGACGGCGGCGGGTTGCGCGGTGGTGGGCATGGGCGGCGCCGGGGTGCGGATCGCCGATATCTGCGTCGGCCGGATCATGGATCTCGGGATCACCGACGCCAACAACATGGGTGCCGCCATGGCGCCGGCCGCCGCCGATACCCTCCAGCGGTTTTTGGGGGACACCGGCGCCTCGCCCGACCGGTTCGACCGGATCGTCACCGGCGATCTGGGGGCGGTGGGCAGCGAGCTGATGCGCCAACTGCTCGAGCGGCAGGGGATCGACGTTTCCAAAAACCACGACGACTGCGGGCTGATGCTGTTTGACCGCCAGACCCAGGACGTCCACGCCGGCGGTTCGGGATGCGGCTGCTCGGCGTCGGTGCTGTGCGGTTATCTGCTCGAGCAGATGGAAAAGGGGGTCTTGCGCGATATCCTCTTTATCGCCACCGGCGCGCTGATGTCCCCCACCTCCACCCAGCAGGGGGAAAGCATCCCCGGCATCGCCCACCTGATCCATCTGGTGGTCGACGACCGCCCGGGATGACCGGGCGATATCCGCCGGGGCAATAGTCTATCCGCTGGCGGAATATTCCATACGCAAAATCGAATAACGCGCCCAGGCAAAGGCGGTATAATGAAAGAAACCACATCCGACTGCCGACAAGGAGTCTGCTATGATGCGTTTCTTTTCCTTTTCTCGGCCGCCCAAGTCCTCGCCGGGGGACGTGACTCCCACCGCGCCCTCCGGCGAGGCCGGCGGCACCCGTTCTCCGAAAGCCGAGTGGCGGCTGGACGAAGAGGGCTGCCTGTGGATCCGGGGCGGCGCCGTGCCTGGCCGGGCCGACCCGCTGGACGCCGCCGGACGGCCAAGCGGGCCGTTCGTCGGATTGCCTGTCCGCCAAATCAAGGTGATGGAGGGCGTGCCGGAAATCGGCGCCTTCGCCTTTTTCGGATGCCGCGAGCTGACCGCGATCCATCTGCCCGCCAGTCTGACCGCGTTGTCCTGGACGGCGCTGCAGGGATGCCCGTCGTTGACCGCCATCACCGTCGACCCCGCCAACCCCCGGTTTTCGGCGGCGGACGGGGTGTTGTTCGACAAGACGGGGCAAACGCTGATCGCCTGTCCCGTCGGCCGGCGGGGCAAATACCGCGTTCCCGCCCCGGTGCGCCGGATCGCCGACCACGCCTTTCACCGCTGCGTCGGGTTGACCGGCGTCACCCTGCCCGCCGGGCTGCAGACCGTCGGCGCCTTCGCCTTTGCCGAATGCGCCGCCCTGACCCGGCTGGATTTTGCCGCGCCGCCTTTGACGGTAGGCGCGTACGCGTTTTGGCACTGTCCGCCGTCGGCGCAGGCGTCCCTGTCGTCCGACGGCGACAAAAACAGCGCGGCCACGGCCCGCTGAACCGCCGAGCCCCCGGTCGGGGCGCGCAAATCTCTGATTTGCACGTCCCTTCGACCGGGGGCTTTTTTCCGTCAACGGGTTGACTTCACGTTCGATTTGCGGTATGATTAACAGAAATATTCCCTATATTATCATACAGAAAGGACGTGCGCGTATGAGCAAGGTCGTTGTCCCCGCGGGATACCGGCAGATTCTTGACCAGTACGACACCCAGCGGGCCATCGCCACCATCAAGCAAACCTTCCAGGAAGAATTTTCCGCGGCGCTCAATCTCAAGCGGGTATCGGCGCCGCTGTTCGTCACCGAGGAATCGGGGCTCAACGACAATCTCAACGGCGTGGAACGGCCGGTGGATTTTCACATTCCCGACGCCGACGCCGACGCGCAGATCGTCCATTCGCTGGCCAAATGGAAGCGGCTGGCGCTCAAGCGCTACGATTTCAAGGTCGGCTCGGGTCTGTACACCGATATGAACGCCATCCGCCGGGACGAGGTGCTGGACAACCTCCACTCGGTCTACGTCGACCAGTGGGACTGGGAGAAGATCATCACCCCCGAGACCCGCACTCTGGCGCATCTGCGGCTGATCGTCAAGGAGATCGTCAAAGCGATCTGCGCCACCCACGACCGGCTGCTGGTGCGGTTTCCCCAGCTGACCACCCAGCTGTCGCCCGACGTGGCCTTCGTCACGTCGCAGGAACTGGAGGATCGCTGGCCGGAGCTGACCCCGTCCGAGCGGGAAAACGCCTTCGTCAAGGAGCACAAGACCGCCTTCATCATGCAGATCGGCGGGGCGCTTCGTTCCGGCAAACCCCACGACGGCCGGGCGCCGGATTACGACGACTGGCAGTTGAACGGCGACATCTTCTTCTGGCACGATACCCTGAACCGGGCGCTGGAGGTGTCCTCGATGGGCATCCGGGTGGACGCCCAATCGCTCGACCGCCAGCTGACCCTCGCCGGGTGCGACGACCGCCGGGCGCTGCCCTTCCACCAAATGCTCTTAAAGGGCGAGCTGCCCCTGACCGTCGGCGGCGGCATCGGCCAATCCCGGCTGTGTATGCTGATGATGGGCTGCGCCCACATCGGCGAGGTGCAGTGCAGCATCTGGGACGACGAGACCGTCCGGATCTGCGAAACCGCCGGCATCCATCTGTTGTAAAAGCCGGAAATCAAGGGTTGTCTTTGCCTCCCTCTGACGAGGGAGGTGGATCGCCGGGCGAACGCGTCAGGCGAAAGACGAAGAGAGGGATTCCCGCAAGTCCCGTTATCTCTCCCCCAGTCACGGCTATCGCCGTGACAGCCCCCTCGTCAGAGGGGGCCTGGATAAGTTGGAATTTAACCTGTTTTAAGGAGGCATACCCCCATGAAAACAACTGTCAAGACCATTTTCGCCGATCCGGCGGCGCTTTCCGGCCAAACGCTGGAGCTGTCGGGCTGGATCCGCACCATCCGCGCGTCCAACGTCTTCGGGTTCATCGAGCTCAACGACGGCACCTTCTTCAAGAACATCCAGGTGGTGTTCGAGGAGAAAAACGTCCCCAACTACAAGGAGATCGCCTCGATGAACGTTGGCGCGGCGCTGAACGTCACCGGCACGCTGGTGCTGACTCCCGAGGCCAAGCAGCCCTTTGAGATCCACGCCGACGCCATCGCCGTGGAGGGGTTGTCCACCCCGGATTATCCCCTGCAGAAAAAGCGGCATTCCTTTGAATTTCTGCGTTCCATCGCCTATCTGCGTCCCCGCACCAACACCTTTTCGGCGGTCTTCCGGGTGCGCAGTCTGGCAGCCTTCGCCATCCACAAATTCTTCAACGAGCGGGGCTTCGTTTACGTCCACACCCCCATCATCACCGGCAGCGACTGCGAAGGCGCCGGCGAGATGTTCCGGGTGACCACCATCGACCCGCAAAATCCGCCGATGGTCGACGGCAAGGTGGATTACAGCCAGGATTTCTTCGGCAAGAGCACCAACCTGACCGTCAGCGGTCAGCTGAGTGTGGAAACCTACGCCATGGCGTTTCGCAACGTCTACACCTTCGGACCGACCTTCCGCGCCGAAAACTCCAACACCACCCGCCACGCGGCGGAATTCTGGATGATCGAGCCGGAGATCGCCTTTGCCGATCTGAACGACGACATGGCGCTGGCCGAGGATATGCTCAAATACGTCATCCGGTACGTGCTGGACAACGCGCCGGAGGAGATCGCCTTTTTCAACCAGTTCGTCGACAAGGGGCTGATCGAACGGCTGGAAGGGGTGGCCAACTCCGACTTTGGCCGGGTAACCTACACCGAGGCGATCGAGATCCTCAAGCAGCACAACGATCAGTTCGAGTTCCCGGTGGAATGGGGCAGCGATCTGCAGACCGAGCACGAGCGGTATCTCACCGAGGTGGTCTTCAAGCGCCCGGTCTTCGTCACCGATTATCCCAAGGAGATCAAGGCGTTTTATATGCGGCTCAACGACGACGGCAAGACCGTCGCGGCGATGGACTGTCTGGTGCCGGGCATCGGCGAGATCATCGGCGGCAGTCAGCGGGAGGAGCGGCTGGAGCTGCTGCAGGCGCGAATGAAGGAGCTGGGGCTCAAGGAAGAGGACTACTGGTGGTATCTCGATTTGCGCCGGTACGGCGGCAACAAGCATTCCGGCTACGGACTGGGCTTTGAGCGGGCGATCATGTATCTGACCGGGATGCAGAACATCCGGGACGTCATCCCCTTCCCCCGCACCGTCGGCACGGCGGAATTTTAAGATTTGGCAACAAGACCCACCGCGAAATAACGAAAAAAGCCGGGCGATCCGATGGATCGCCCGGCTTTTTATGCGTCTTATTCGATGGGCATGGTCCAGCCGAAGGCGTCCTCTTTGTCGCCCCACTGGATCCCGGTCAGGGTATCGTACAAATGCCGGGTGACCGGCCCGATTTCGCCATTGTTGACAACGTATTTGTGCTCCTTGTAGCACAGCTCGCCGATGGGCGACACCACCGCGGCGGTACCGCAGCCCCACGCCTCTTCCAGCGTGCCGTTTTCCATGGCGGCGCTCAACTCGTCGACGCTGATCCGCCGCTCGCTGACGGGATAGCCCTCGCTTTTGAGCACCTCGATGCAGGATTTGCGGGTGATGCCCGGCAGGATGGAGCCGGTCAACTGGGGAGTAACGATCTCGCCGGCGATCTTGAACATGACGTTCATGGCGCCGACTTCCTCGATATACTTGCGCTCCACGCCGTCCAGCCACAGCACCTGGGAATAGCCCTTTTGCTCGGCTCTCTCGCCGGCGCGGGTGCTGGCGGCGTAGTTGCCGCCGCATTTGGCTTCGCCGGTGCCGCCCCGCACGGCGCGCACGTCCTGATCCTCGATCATGATCCTGACCGGGTTGATCCCCTCTTTGTAATAGCTGCCCACCGGAGAGGCGATGATGACGAATTCCGCGTTATGCACCCCGTGGACGCCCAGTGTTTCGTCGTTGCCGAACATAAAGGGACGCAGATACAGCGACGTACCCGGCTGATCGGGCGTCCAGTCCTGCTCCAGCTTCACAAAGGCGGTCAGCAGCTGCATGGCGTCTTCCTCCGGGATCTGGGGCAGGCACATCCGCTCGGCCGAGCGGTTCATCCGGCGGATGTTCTCGATGGGACGGAAAAGCTGGACCACCCCGTCTCTCCGGCGGTAGGCCTTGAGCCCCTCAAAAATTTCAGCGCCATAATGCAGCACGGTGGACGCCGGATGCAGCTCCAGCGGCCCGAAGGGGACGATGCGCGCGTCGTGCCAGCCCTGCTCGCGGGAATACGTGACCCGCAGCATATGGTCGGTGAACACCTTGCCGAAGCCCAGGGTATGGGGATCGGGCTTGGCTTGAGGATGGGTGGTTTTGGTGATCGTGAGATTCACGGTCGGACACTTCCTTTCTATTCGCGGATATATCAGGAGGGATCGGCTTGCAGATCCTTCAGATCGTAGGGGGTGGACTGGTAGACGAAATAGTTCAGCCAGTTGGTGTACAGCAGATGCCCGTGCGCCCGCCAGCGATCAATTGGCGGCTTGGCCGGGTCGTCGTCCTCATAGTAGTATTCGGGCGGCGCGATGTCCAGCCCGGCGGCCAGATCCCGGCGGTATTCGGCATCCAGCGTACCGGGATCGTACTCGGCGTGGCCGGTGACGAAAAACTGCCGGCCGCCCTCGGTGGAAACGATGTACACCCCGGTGCGTTCGGACGACGCCAGCACCCGCAGCGAGCCGACTGCTTCCACGTCGGCGCGGTCAACGGTGGTATGGCGGGAGTGCGGCACGTAGAACACGTCGTCAAATCCCCGCAGCAGCATGGACCGGACGTAGTCCGCCCGGTGGGGATAGACCCCGAACAGCTTGTGCACCAGCGGCCGCTTGGGGATGCCGTAGTGATAATACAATCCCGCCTGCGCGCCCCAGCAGATATGCAGGGTGCTGTGGACGTGGGTGCGGCTCCATTCCATAATGGCGCACAGCTCCGGCCAGTAGTCCACCTCTTCAAACGCCAGCTGCTCCACCGGCGCGCCGGTGATGATCATCCCGTCGAATTTTTCCTCTTTGACGTCGTCGAAGGTCTTGTAAAAGGCCAGCAGATGATCCCGGGCGGTGTTCTGGGGCAGATGGGTGGCGGTGCGGATCAAGGTCAGCTCGATCTGCAGCGGGGTGTTGCCGAGAATCCGGCAAAGCTGGGTCTCGGTCTCGATCTTTTTGGGCATCAGATTGAGGATCAGGATCCGCAGCGGGCGGATGTCCTGGGTGATGGCCCGCGTTTCGGTCATCGCGAAAATGTTTTCGTCCGCCAGGGTTTGCACCGCCGGCAGATCGTTGGGTATTTTGATGGGCATTGATTTTCCTCCTTTAGGCAAGGGAGGCAGACGCACCGCTCATCCATTACACGTAATGGAAATCCACCCCTGCCAAACAGCAATCAAATCCCGGCCAGCGCCTGCTCGATATCGGCGATCAGATCCTCGGCGTCCTCCAGCCCCAGCGACATCCGCACCAGATCGGCCGGTACGCCGGCGGCGAGCAGCTCCTCGTCGCTCATCTGGCGATGGGTGGTGGTGGCGGGATGCAGACAGCAGGAGCGCGCGTCGGCCACGTGGGTCTCGATGGCGATCAGCTCCAGCCGCTCCATAAAGGCCGCGGCGGCGGCACGGCCGCCCTTGACCCCGAAGCTGACCACGCCACAGCTGCCGCCCGGCAGGTATTTCTGCGCCAGGGCGTAGTCGGCGTCGCCCTCCAGGCCGGGGTATTTGACCCAGGCCACCTTGTCGTGACCGGCAAGATACCGCGCCACCGCCAGACCGTTGTCGGCGTGGCGGCGCATCCGCACGTGAAGGCTTTCCAGCCCCAGATTGAGGATATAGGCGCTCATCGGCGCCGGGGTAACCCCGAGATCCCGCATCAGCTGGGCGACCGCCTTGGTGATGTACGCGCCGCCCAGCCCGAACCGCTCGGTGTAGGTGATCCCGTGGTAGCTCTCGTCGGGGGTGCAAAGCCCCGGAAATTTGTCGGGATATTGCGTCCAGTCGAACCGGCCGGAATCCACGATGGCGCCGCCCACGGCGCTGCCGTGGCCGTCCATGTATTTGGTGGTGGAATGGGTGACGATGTCGGCACCCCATTCAAAGGGGCGGCAGTTGACCGGCGTGGGGAAGGTATTGTCGACGATCAGCGGCACGCCGTGGGCGTGCGCCGCCGCGGCGAACCGCTCGATGTCCAGCACCGTCAGCGCCGGGTTGGCGATGGTTTCGCCGAAGACCAGCTTGGTCTCGGGTCGGAAAGCCGCTTCCAGCTCCTCGTCGGAGCAATGCGGATCGACAAAGGTGACGTCGATCCCCATCCGCTTCATGGTGACGGCGAACAGGTTGAAGGTACCGCCGTAGATGGCCGCCGACGACACGATGTGATCGCCGCAGCCGCAGATGTTGAAGGTGGCTAGGAAATTGGCCGCCATCCCCGACGAGGTCAGCATGGCCGCCGTGCCGCCTTCCATGGCGCAGATCTTGGCCGCGACGGTATCGGCGGTGGGGTTTTGCAGCCGGGAGTAAAAATAGCCGTTCGCCTCGAGGTCGAACAGCTTGCCCATCGCCTCGCCGGTGTCGTATTTGAAGGTGGTGCTTTGAATGATCGGCACCTGCCGGGGCTCGCCGTTGCCGGGCCGGTATCCGCCCTGCACGCAGGTGGTGCCGGTGGTCATCTTTTTCAAGGGGATCATCTCCAGATCAAGAAATATTAGGACTATCATAGCACAAAACCGCCCGGGAGTAAACCCCCAAGCGGCTTTGGCTGAAATTTTTTTATGGCGACCTGTAGCCGCCCGTTGCGCGACGTGTACCGCATAAGTACCGCATGAGTACCACAAAAGCATCGCAACAATCCGCTCCCGCCCCACTTTTCCCTCTGCCCGGAAATTAACGACAATATTGACACGCGACATTGCGCTTGAAACTTCTGCGCGGCCTCCGTTTATCTCCCCGGAAAACGTCCGGCATATCAACACACGATATGGCGGGGAAATACACGGCGTGCATCTTGTTGCCCCCTTTTTCACGAAAACCTTTGCCAACATCAACGTTTGATATGCCGCAGAAAACACCACATACTCATCGTACTGACACCTTTTGCATATGCTGACGCCCTTTTTTCATCTGCCGACACCCCTTTGGCACAGACACTGTTGCCAATATCGACACTCGATATGCCGGGAAAAATGCCAAGCGAACACTTTACCGATAGTCCTTTTTCATAGATTTACCGATAGTCCTTTTTCATAGATTTACCGACAGCCCTTTTTCATAGATCCTATTGACAATATCGATACTCGATATTATAATAATAACAAGGGAATATCGAGTGTCGATATTCTTCACGGATTTCCGCTGCCGGGATATGCACGCCGGGATAAGTGCGGCCGGTCTCCACGCCGGGATAAGCGCGGCTGATGCGCACAGCTGATAAGCACGGTTGGTGCACACGGCTGATATGCGCAAGCGGTCTGTTTAATGAACCGCCATACGATACACTGTCAAAAAGGAGAGCGACACATGGCGAGAGAACCGTTTCAAACCCTGAGCGAGCCGATGTACTATGTTTTGCTGGCACTGACAAAGGAGCGCTTTGGAGTGGACGTTATGAACGACGTGGATCGTCTGTCCCGGGGGCGGGTACGGGTCGGCCCGGGTACGCTCTACGCCCTGCTACCCCGGTTTGAAGCCACCGGATGGATCGTCTGTACAAAGGTGTACGGCCGGCGAAAGGCGTATCAGCTGACGAAGGCGGGCTGGGATATCCTCAAGAAGGAATACCGGCGGCTGCGGCAGATGGAAGCCGACGCCAGACCGATTATGGAGGAATGGCTATGAAAGAGAAAACCGTAATCCACAAGTTTTTGTTCTGGCGATACCGGGACGGCACGGCTCTGGCTGCTTATCTGGAGGAGATGGCGCGGCAGGGATGGCTGCTGACCGGCATCAACACCGTGCTGACCTTTTCAAAAGCCGCGCCACAGGAACGCCGATACGCGGTCGAGGTGTTTGACCGTTCATCCGAATCGGAGACACGCCCCAATCCGCAGGCAGAGGAATACATTGATTATTGCGGGGCGGCAGGATGGAACTGGGTTTGTTCCCGCGGCAAGATCCACGTGTTTGTCACCGCCGACCCTTCCGCGCCGCCGATCGAGACCGATCCACAGGCGCAAATGCGGACCATCGTCAGATCGACGCAGCGAAAGCTATTGTGGGTGTGCTTGTTGAGCGCGATCTGGCTGCTGTATACGGTCTTTTCCCTGCTCGATACGTCATATCTGGAGATTGCGCCGCTGTACGACATGGGGATGCTGGCATCCGGCTGTCTGCTCATCTACACGCTGGTGAGAGTGGTTGCGTTTGCGCGATGGAAGGCAAAAGCGCGCCGGGCGCTGGCCGGCGGTCATCCGTTGCCGTCCATTGACCGGCGGCAGTTGATCCGCAACCACCGGCTGCACTGCGGCGTGGTCATTCTGTCGCTGGCCGGGATAGCGGTCTGCTTTGTCTGGCATATACTGCAAGGTCGCGCGTCCATGCTGATCAGCATTCCGTTTTTGTTGACGCTCGGCATAGTGATCGGCATGGTGTTGATTGTTCTGTCGGTCATCCGTCAACCTCACCCGGTTTGGGGCATGACGATCGCCGGGATCGTAACGCTTGTGGCGGCAGTGGTCGTATCCGCCGCGTTGCTGATCGCCGGACTTTTTCCGGGTGGGACGCCGGTGCGCATCCCGCAGGACGCGCTGACCTATTCCCCGACGTATGAAGAGTCGTTTTCCGCGGCAAATGACGGGGAATATATCGTTGTTTCCATGTGGGACGACACAGTGCCGCTATCGTTGGAAGATTTAGGCATTCCCGAAAGCGCCTACGTCAGCCGTCAGACGGATCAGATCGTTGGTTTTCTGGCGCACTACACCCACTGCGATGTACAGGACCGAACCGGGCCGGGCTCGCTGACCTACAACATTGTAGACAGCCGCTTTGAATGGATGATTGGCCGATATGTGCAATCGATCCTGCGGGACGACGGCTGGACATTGGTAGATTTAGATAGCGCTTTCGCCGCGAAAGCGGTATACGTTCTTGCGCAAACCGGCGGCGAAGAAATCCAGATGCTGGTGGTCTATCCCTATCGTGCTGTCTACCTGCAGTATGGAGTGCCCGACACGCATAAAGCTACTATCGCCGCCATTATTGAAAAGTGCCGGCCGTAAGCTGAATTAAAAAAGCCCCCGCCGGGAGGACGGTGTCTTCCCGGCGGGGGCTTTTGTTTGGGCAAAATCAGTCGTCCCAGGGATCGTCCGCGCCGTCGGAGCTGCCGATCGGGCCGTCGGGATCCTCCGGCTCGGGCTCATCCGCGGCAAAGAGCAGCTTTTGCGCCGTTACCCCGTTCGCCGCGGTGACAAAGTGAGCGTACTCGTCGGAATAGACGGTCACCCCGTTCACCACCGCGTAAGCCATCGCGTAGCGCTGCTTATCCGGCTTGACGTTGAGCAGGTGGCTCATATACTGCTGATTGGGCGCGGTTTTGGTGGACACCACCCGGGCGATCTTGTTGGCCGGGACGGTCTCGCCCGCCCGCAGCTGCTCCAAAACCTCCCGCGAGGCGGTGAAGATCACGCCGTACTCGCCCACCTCGCCGGTGGGAATGGAGGTCTGGGAAATGACCGTCAGGGTGTATTTTTCGCTCCCCTGTCCCCACTGCACCTGCTGCAGCACCACCTGCGGCGAAGCGGGCAGCGTGCCGCCGGTCACCGGGCGGATGGTGTTTTGTCCGCTGACGTAGAAGGTGTAGCTGTCCCGGCCGAAGCCGACCTTGGCGCCGTCGAGCAGCCAGTAGGTTACGTTCTGCGCTTTGACCGTCACCCGGGAATCAAAGGTCAGCTCGGTCTCGCCCGACACGAAGCCGGGAATGTTCTGCACCGCCGCGTCGGTCACCGTCACGGTGTACCGGTCGGCGCCTTCCTGGGTATAGATCGGGGTCACGGTAATGGTTTGTTCGTCTATCGCCGCCATATCGTACAGGATGGGCGCGTCGTCGGGGCTTTCGCTCCAGGCGACGAAATGGTAACCGCCCAGCGCCGTGGCGGTGGTGGTCGTCAGCGCCGTTTCCAGCTCGGCCGCCGAGTTGACCGCCTTGACGGCGACCACTTCGCCGTATTTGCCAAGGAAGGTCACCCGCACGGTGGGCGTCAGTTGTTCGATGGCGCTGCTCAGCGCCGCGGCGGCGGCGTCTACCGTCGCCTGAGCGGCGTTTGCGTCATCCCGCGCGGCGACGGCCGCCGTCAGCGCGGTTTGCAGATCCTGCACGCTCTGGCCGCCGTAGGCCGACAGATCCAGCGCCTGCGCCCGGGCGATGGCAGCGTTCAGGACGGTCTTGTCCGCCTTGACGACCAGCCCGTTTATGGCGTTGTTGACCGCCGTCGCGGCAGCGTCGACCGCCGCCTGATTGGAAGCGTCTGCGTCATTCAGCAGGGATTGCGCCGCGGCAACGGCATTTTGCAGCGTCGCCACGGTAGCGGGCGTATACCCGCTTGTTTGAATGGCGTTTGCCCGGTTGACCGCCGCTTGCAGGGCGGATTTGTCCGCTTTGGCGACCAGGGCGTTTTGAGCGGATTGCAAATCGCTCAACGCCGCATCGGCGGCCGGCTGGGCGGTATCGGCGGCGTTGTTCACCACCGTTTGCGCGCCGTTGATCGCCGCCGTCAGCGCCGCCGAAGAAGCGGTGGTATAGCTGGAAAGGTCAATCGCCCGCGCGGCGGTCAGCGCCGCTTGCAGGGCGGTGAGATCCGCCTTTTCGGCCAAGGCGTTATAGGCGTTGCCGAGCGCCGCCGCCGCGTTGTTGACCGCCGTCTGGTCGGTGAGATCGACGTTGGCCAGCAGCGGCAGGGCGTTGTTGAGCGCCGTCGTCAGCGCGTTCGCCGTCGAGGTGGTGTACCGGGAGGTATCGACCGCCTGCGCCCGGCTGGCCGCCGTTTGCAGGGCGGATTTGTCCGCCCGGGCGATCAGCCCGTTGCAAGCGGCGTTCAAATCGGCCGCGGCGGCATCGACCTCAGACTGGCCGATCCAGCGGTCGTCCCGCACGGTGATCGCCGATTGCAGCGCGGCGTTCATCGCCGCCACCGACGCGGTGGTATAGGCCGCGGCGTTGACTCCCTGCGCCCGGGCGATCGCGGCGTTCAGGGCGGTTTTATCCGCCTCGGCGCCCAGCGCCCCGTACGCGTCGCCCAGCGCCGTCGTCGCGTTATCGATTTGGGTCTGGGTCGCGGTGGACAAGGCCCAGATCTCCCGCGCCTCCTCCAGCACCGCCGAAAAAGCGGCGACGCGATCGGCCGGGTAGAGATCGAGATCCACTGCCAGCGCCTGTTCGATGGCCGCCAGCAACGCCGATTTGTCGGCGGCCGGCACCAGATCGTCGATGGCGGTGTTCAGCGCCGTCGTCGCCGCGTCCACCTGCGCCTGGGTACGGGTCAGATCGTCCCGGCAGGCGGTGGCGGCGTTCAGCGCCGTATTCATGGCCGACACCGACGCGCCGGTGTAGTAGGCCGTTGGCACCCGTTCCGCCCGGGCGATGGCGTCCAGCAGCGCCGTTTGATCCGCCGCGGCAACGTCGCCCACGATCAGCTTGGCGTTGCGCACCGACAGAATGGCGCCCTTGGAGCCCTCTTCGTTGATGCTGTAGCCGTCTTTCAGGGAATGAGCGTCGTTGTAAATCATAAACCGGATCTGGTCGATCTTGCCGGCGGCCATCGCTTCCTGCGGCAAGGGCAGCTCCACCGTCAGATACTGTCCCAGCGTCATGCCGGTCAGATCGCCCCGGGCAAACTGCAGCGAGCCGAAGTTGTATCCGGCGCCGTTGACCCACACCGTGATAAAGCCGTTTTGCAGCTTGGACGCCCATTGCGCGTCGGTAAACCCGTCGGCGGTGATGGAGGACGGGAAGGTGGCGGCGTCCTTGGACAGCTTGATATCAAAACGCAGCCGTCCGTAAGTGCGGTTGCCGAAATTGGCGGTACTGTTCTGGCTGACCGCCATGGTGTGGCCGACGCCGGAGCTTTTTTCCCCGCTGAAAAGGGTGATGGTCTCGCCGGCGAAGGCCTGCAGCAGGCTGTCGGCATTTTGCAGGGAGGCGGTGGCCGCCGTTACGTCGGCGTTGGTAGCTTCGGGATCATTGTACACCGCCCGCGCCGCGGCGAACCGCTGATGATAGGCCTGAATCGACAGAGTGGTGTACCCGTCCAGTCCGCTGCCGGTGCGTTCGCCCTCCAGCGCCGCCAGCAGCGCCGCGCGGTTGGCGGCGTCGGCCACCGGCGGCCGCTTTTGCAGGGCGTCTTCGGCGTTGCGCAGCAGGGTGATCTGCTCGGCGATCGAAAGCAGGGTGGCGTTTGGATCGTCGTAGACCGCCTGCGCCGCGGCAAAGCGGGCGTCGTAAGCGGCGAAGGACGCCGGATCGTACGCCGTCAGCCGGTCGTGGGATTTTTGGGTGGTCAGCCAGTCGGCCAGCACCGCTCTTTCGGCAGGTATACTGCTGGCGCTGGTGCCGGCAAGCTCGGTGCCGTTGTACACCTTGGTGACGTAGCTGCCCGGCTGTTCGATGATGTTGAGTTTGTCCCGGCAGTCCAGACTGCCGGCCACCACGCCGCGGCCGCCTTCCTCAAAGGTGAAATCGGGCGTGGTGCCCGAATTGTCGCCGTTGTTGGAGACCATGACCGAGCCGAGGAAATTCAGGGTGCCGCCGTCCTTGACCACGCCGCGGTGGACGCACCAGGAGAAATACTGGACGAAATCCACCGTGCCGCCGGCGACCAGCGCCAGATGGGAAGCGTCGCTCCAGGCGTCGGCGTTGTACAGCGCCACGTGGCCGGTGAAGCCGGGAGCGGTGTTGACGTTGTAACCGCCGCCCTGCTGGTTGAAAACGCCCATTGAGGCGATGATGGTCAGATCGGCGTTGCTGCCGGCCCGGCCGACGACGCCGTTGGTGGCGGCGTCGAACGCCACGCCCCACATCACGCCTTCGTAATCGCCGCCGGTATAGGGATCGGGCTCCAGCACGATCTGCTCGGCGACGATGATGTTGAAGCAGGAGAAGAAATCGACGTTTTTCACGTCGCCCAGCACGATCCCCTTGACCACCCGGGTGGTGTAATCGCTCTGCAGATCACCCGCCGACGTGCCCGGGGTGGGCAGACTCCAGGTATACTTGGTATACTGTCCCTGATGGGTCCAGGAGGAATAGTTGAAATGCAGGTTCTGCACGTGGCCGCCGTCCACTCCGTGGCCCAGCAGCAGGGTGGCGTACATCGCCGCGCCGGTCACGTCGGTGATGACGATGTTGTCGCACCGGTTGGTGATGGCGTCGATGGCGGTGTAGCAGGCCACCATGGACATCCCCTGGATCCAGCAGTCACGGTCGGCCCGGATGGTGGGCGGATAGGGATGCACCTGCTGATCGGGGAAGGCCGGATCGTCGGTGTAGCCCTGCTCGGGATAGAAGACGGACAGTCCCCGGACCCCGGAACCGGCCGCCAGAGTGATCAGCGGCGTGCCGTCGGGATTGTCGGGCTGGTTGTAAACATACAGCTGGCTGCCGGCGGTGGTGGAGTTGCCGAAGTGGGCCGACTCAAAGGTGCCCCGCAGCTCCACCCCGGCGGGAACGTTCAGCGTCCCCTCGATCCGGAAAACGCCGCCGGGAACATACACCGTGCCGCCGCCGGCGTTCCCCGCCGCGGTCAGCGCCGCCCGGAAAGCGGCGGTGCTGTCGGCCGACGGAACGGCATTGACGGTGCCCGCCGTCGCGCCGTAGTCCATCACGTTGAAGATGGCATCGGTGGCGGGTTTGACGTCGGAAACGTAGGTGTAATCGTAATCGGGAGTATGCGGCACCACCGCTTCATCGCCCCGGACGATCCGGGAGTCGTTCGGCTGCACGGCAAAGGTGTTGCCGGTCAGCACCGCCTGGGTCACCTCAGCGCCGAAGCCCAGCGGGGTGCGTGCAGTGGAGAAGGTGCAGTTGGAGGCGATCAGGGTGCCGTGGGATTGGTAGATCGCCTGCTGACTCCAATTTTGGAAGGTACAGTCGTTGAAGTTGAGGTTGTAGCGGCCGGATTTGTCCGACCAAAAGCAGGCGTTGCCGCCGCTGAAGGAGGTGGAGGTGACCGCGATGGTGGCATTTTCGCTCCAGCTGACGCTGATCCCCTGCGCTTTATACTCGTTGTACACGCTGGGATAGGGCGCGTAATACATCCCGTATTCGCTGGCCTGGATATCCGAATGGGTCAGCTGAAAACCGGGATAGCCGACGTTTTCCATATAGACGCCGACCTTCACGTTGCGGGTGACGAGCTTGCCGGCGGCGATGTTGCCGGGCACCATTTTTTGCCCGTTGTCGTCCGGCACGGCGGTCAAAAACAGCCCGTATTTGGCGTGGTTGAACCGCAGATCGAACCAATAGCCCCAGTCCTGCTCACCGCCGGACATACCGATGAAATTGTTTTCCAGATAGGCGTTCAGCGCGCTCAGGGTATTGCCGGAAGGCGCGCCGGGCAGACCGCTGTTCGCCCAATAGGCGGGATCGAAGGCGATCCGCTCCACCCGGGGAATATCGTAGGCGTAAGCGCCGTGGATGCCCAGATGCAGCGCGGTGCCGTAGATCCCGCGGATGAGCATCGACGAGCAGCTGTTGTTGTAAAAGCCGGTGTAGGAGTTATACAGCGTCACGTTGATGGTATCGGTGTGGCCGTTGCCGCGAATGGTGGCGGGATAAGCCGCCGGATTGGCCGGATCCTGCTCGGGATACCAGACGCTGATATCCCGCAGGGTGGTGCCGCTGTTTTGGGTGATGAAGGCGCCGTCGGTGGGCGATTCGGTGCCCCGGCCGGCGTAAGCCATCAGGATGGTGCCCTTGCCCAGCCCGCCTTCGTCGGGATGGATCCATTCCCCCCGCAGGTTGACCCCGCCGGGGATGTTCAGGGTGCCCAGCACCTTGTACCGGCCGGCCGGCAGGAAGACGGTGCCGCCCTGCTGACTGCCCACCCGGTTGAGGGCGGTTTGGATGGCGGCGGTGGAATCGGCGACGCCGGTCTTATCGGCGCCGAACTCGGTCGCATCGGCAACGTAGACGATGCGGTCCATCGACGCCATCCCGCTCGAAGGGGTCGCCACCCGGGGCTCGACGCGCTCCACCGAGGCGATAAACGCCGTGATGGCGGCGGTATTGCCGCCCAGGGTGGTGGTGTCGATCAAAAACGCCTTGCGGATGGTCATGGTCAGCTGTTTGCTGTTATAGATCAGCACCCGCATCTGCCACAGCTTGGTGTGGTCGAAGGTGCCCACCCGGGCGTTGAAGCTGCCAAACGGGATCCGCACCGTGTTGCTGCCCAGCTGCAGCCGGGGCTGCAGCTGGTTGATCCCGTAGGTCGCTGCGTTTTCCTGGCCGTCCGTATAGGTGCGGCGCACCTCAACGGCGCCGCTGGTAAACGTCTGGGGACTGCTGGCGTCGGTGCTCGACAGATCGATCTCCAGATACAGCTCCAGCTTGTTCAGGTCGTGGCCGCTGACGTCCACGTCGGTGCTGCCGGTCACGCCGTCCAGGGTGGTCCAATCCTTGCAGATCGTCCCCGATGCCGCAACCGTGTCCTCCATCCCGCTGAAACGGGCCACCACCGGGGTGGTGTCCACCTCGGCCGATGCGCTTATCCCGCCAAGCGGCGTTACACAGGGCGCCGCCGTCAGCAGCAGACTGACCGCCGTTGCCAATGCCCGTTTGATGATACCCGTTCGATGTCTGGTCATGCTCCCACACTCCATTTGTTTCGATCGGTTATGCCAAAACAGCCCCGAGGATCGCCCGGGGCTGTTTTTGTGCCGTTTGTCTGTTAAAACGCGCTGATCTTACCGGTGGCATACTGCAGGATCAGCAGCGCGTCGTTGGCCATGACGTTGCCGCTGAAATTGACGTCTCCGGCGCGTTTTTGCTGCGCGGTCGGCTCGATCTTGCCGGTGGCGATCTGCAGCGCCATCAGGGCGTCGGCGGCACTGACGGACTCGTCGCCGTCCAGATCGCCGAGGGTGACGTCCCGCTCCAGCTGGGCGGCGTTCAGCGCCGCGATCGCCGCGTCCACGTCCTCCTGAGAGGCGTTGGGGTTGCCGGCGATCTTTTTGGCCGCCTGGATCGCCTCTTTGAGGGCGTTGACCGACTCGTCGGTAAATCCGGCCGTCTTCGTCGCCTCTTTTTCGGCGATCAGATCGTTCAGCGCCGTTTTGTCGGCTTTGGGCGTCAGCGCCTGCATGGCGTCGGCCAGCTCCTGCCGCGCCAGATCCACCTGCGCGGCGGTGGCTTCGTCGTCAGCGGCGGCGGCGCGCGCCTTCTCCAGGGCGCTCGACAGGGCCGCGGCGGTAATGGGCGTGGCGTTAGCGGTATCGATCGCCTCCGCCTGCGCGATCAGGGCGTTCAGCCCCGCCTTATCGGCTTTTCGGCGCAGCCCGTCGATGGCGCTCCGCAGAGCGGCGGTCGCGTCGTTGACCACCTGCTGATCGGTGACCACCCCGTCGAGCAGCGCCTGCCCGGCGGCCAACGCCTCGCTCAGCGCCTGCGCGGTGGCCGGCGTATACACCGAGAGATCGAGCCTTTCGGCCTCCTCCACGGCGGTCTGCAGGGCGGTCTTGTCGGCTTCCACCAGATCGCCCAGCGCCAGCGCGAAGTTGCGCACGGTGATGGTCACGCCGCGCGAGCCTTCGTTTTGCTCGGTATACTGATCCCGGTGATCGGGATCGCGGTTTTGCATCAAGCGATGCAGGTCGTTGTAAATGTAGATCTCCCACTTGTCGATCCGGCCGTTGGCGAGGATCGCCTGCGGCAGGGTGACGGTAACGGTGACGAATTCGCCCACCGACGCGTCCTGAAGCGGGTCGTCCTGCACCCGGCATTTCAGATCGGTCAGCTTGTAGCGGAAATCGTTGGTCAAGCCGCCCGACCAGACCATCAGCGCACCGTTGGTGATCCAGCCGACCCATTCGTCCGGGCCGTAGGGCACGGTATCGGGGAAGGTGGCTTCGTCTTTGTTGACGCGGATCTCAAACTGCACGTCGGCGCCGGTGCGTTCGCCGTACTGGGTGAGATCCAGCGGCGGATCGTACTGCTGGAAGACGTTCATATAGTGCGCCACGCGGGAATTCAACTCGTTGGTGGCGATGGGAATGATCTCCACTTGATATTCCACCAGCACCTCTTCGGCGTTCGCCAGAATGGCGAGCTGGGCGCGGATATCGTCGTCGGTGGAATCGGGATCGTTGTACACCCCGCGGGCGGTGGTGTACTTCGCCCGGTATTCGCGGATCGACGCGTTGGTGTAGCCCGCCAGATCGGCCGGCGAACGCATATCGAGGATCGCCTGCCACAGCTGCGCCAGCAGCCCGGCGTCGGCGGTCGAGGGACGCCGCTCGAGCACCCGGCCGGCCTCGTTGAGGGACAGGATCTGCCCGAGAATGGCGTCGGAGGTAGCGGCGGCGTCGGCGTAGACCGTCTGCGCCGCGGCGTACCGCTGGTTGTAGGCGGCGATCGAATCCGCCGTGTAGACCGCCAACTCGTCCCCGACCCGCTTGGCGTCGAGCATTTCCTTGAGCTTGGCCCGACGGGCGGCGACGCCGTCGGAATTGTGGGCGACGTCCTCGAGACGGGCGTCGGTGACGGTCATAGTGAACCGCCCCTGATACCGGTTGAGACTGTCGATGTACAGCCGCACCCGGTTGACGGCGGCCAGGCTGAACTTATCCCAATCCTGGGCGTTGGCCAGCGACACGTCGATCTCGTTATCCCCGGCGTGCAGCCGCAGGGAGTTGACCGACCAGAAGCAGGTGCGTTCCCCGTTTTGATCGGTCGCTCGCAGCATCAGCTTGCCGGTGGAGAAAACCTCGTCCCCGTCGGCGTTGTCCTGGGCCTCCAGATGGACGGTCATCCGCAGATGCAGATTGTCCCGGCTGCTGGCCGTCAGATTGACGCCGCGGTTGTCGCCCGACAGCCCGTCGGCGCGCACCCAGCCGGTTTCCAGAATGTTTTTCCCGCCGTCCCGGTTGTCGGCGGTATAGGTGCGGCTTCCCAATCCCGAGAAGGTCAACGTCTCGCTGCTGCCGGTGGCCAGCTCCTGCCCGTTGAGCCGCTTGCGCACGTAGCTGCCGGTCTGGGAGATGACGTTGAGCTTCTTGACGCAGTCCAGATTGCCCACCACTTCGCCGTAAGAGCCGGACTCGTAGGTGTAATCGGGGGTGGTGCCGGAGTTGTCGCCGTTGTTGGAGACCATGGTCGAGGCGTAGAGATTCAGGGTGCCGCCTTTCTTGACCACGCCGTTGTGGACGCACCAGGAGAAATACTGGACGAGATCCACCGTGCCGCCGGCGACGTTGACCAGATTGGAACGGGCGTCCCACGCGTCGGCGTTGAACAGGGCGATATGCCCGGTAAAGCCCGGCTTGGTGTAGACGTTGTAGCCGCCCTCCTGCCGGTTGAAAACGCCCATCGAGGAGATGATGGTCAGATCGGCGTCGCATCCGGCGTCGCCGACGACGCCGTTGGTGGCGGCGTCAAACGCCACGCCCCACATGGTGCCCTTAAAGCTGCCGCCGGTGTAGGGATCCTGCTGCAGCAGGATCTGCTCGGCCACGATGATGTTGAAGCAGGAGAAAAACTCCACGTTTTTGGCGTCGCCCAGGATGATGCCCTTGGTGACCCGGGTGGTGTATTCCTCCAGCGCGGCGTTGGTGCCGTTGTTGCCCTTGGGCTGGTTGGCGTAGGAGCCCTGCTGGGTCCAGCCGGAATAGTTGAAGTGGAGATTCTGCACCACGCCGCCGTTGGTACCGTGGCCCAGAATCAGCGAGGCGTACATCGCCGCGCCGGTGACGTCGGTGATGACGATGTTGTCGCAGTTGTCCGACATGGCGTCGATGGCGGTATAGGTGCCGATCATCGTCATGTTCTGGATCCAGGTGTTCTTGTTGGCCCGCACGGTGGGCGGATAGGCGTGCAGCCGCATATCGGAGTTGTCGGTCTGATCGGTGTACCGCTGGTCGGGATAGAACACCGTAAAGCCCTTGACGCCGGCGCCCTCTTCCAGGGTGATCAGCGCCGGGCCGTTGGCGTCGTCTTTATACCCGTAGGCGTACAGCTGGGTGCCGCGGTTGGTGGAGTTGCCGTAGTGAGCCGACTCAAACGAGCCGCGCAGCTCCACCCCGGTGGCGACGTGCAGCGCGCCGTCCACCCGGTAGACGCCCGCCGGGATGTAGACCGTGCCGCCGCCGGCCGCCTCAGCCGCGTCCAGCGCCTGCTGGATGGCGGCGGTGCTGTCCCGGCCGGGGATGCGGCGGGTGGTGCCGACGGTAGCGCCGTAATCCGCCACGTTGAAGACCGCGTCGGTGGCGGGCTTCACGTCGGAGACGTAGGTGTAATCGTAATCCGGGGTGTGCGGGACGGAGCGATCGTTGTCGTCCCGGGTGATGCGGGAATCGGCGTTGCTCCAGCCGCTGCCGCTGACCAGCGTCGAGGTGGTGAAGGTGTTGCCCACCAGCACCGCCTGATCCACGTCGGCGGTAAAGATGAAGGGAGTGCGGTTGACCTTGTACTGGCTGTTGGCCGAGGTCAGACTGCCGTCGGGCAGCCGCACGGCGCATTGGCTGTACCCGTCAAAGGTACAGTCGTTGAAGTTGATGTTGTAGTTGCCGCTCTTGTCCGACCAGAAGGCGGCCTTGCCGCCCTTGAAGGAGGAGGCGGAAACGACGATGGTGGCGTTGTCCGACCAGTCCACCCGCAGGCCCTGTTCTCTATAGGTATTGTATACCGCGGGAAAAGCGGCGTAATACATCCCGTATTCGGTCGCCTCGATGTCGGAATAGGTCAGCTCAAAGCCGGGATAGCCGACGTTTTCCATGTAGACGCCCACCTTGGTGTTGCGGGTGACCACTTTACCGGCGGCGATGTTGCCGGGGACGTATTTCTGGCCCGGATCGTCCAGCACGGCGGTCAAAAAGATGCCCCATTTGGCGTGGTTGAACGACAGATCGTACCAGTAGCCCCAGTCCTGCTCACCGGCCGACAGAGCGACCAGATTGTTTTCGGTGTAGGTGTTGAGAGCGTTCAGCGCGTCGCCGGCGGGTGCGCCGGGCAGACCGCTGTTCGCCCAGTAGGCGGTATCGAAATGGACGTTTTCAATACGGGGAATATCGTAGGCAAACGCCCCGTGGATGCCCAGCTTCAAGGGGCTGCCGTACATCTGCCGGATCAGCATCGAGGAGCAGGAGTTGTTGTAAAATCCGGTGTAGGAGTTGTAGAAGGTGACGTTGATGGTGTCGGAATGGCCGTCGGCGTGGACGGTGGCGGGATAGGCCACCGGGTTGGCCGGATCCTGCTCGGGATACCACACGCTGATGTCCCGCAGGCAGGAGGAGCTGTGCTGGCGGATAAAGGGTCCGTCGGTCGGCGCTTCGGTGCCCCGGCCGGAATAGGCCATCAGAATGGTGCCCTTGCCCAGTCCGCCCTTGTCGGGATTGATCCACTCGCCCCGCAGGGTGACCCCGGCGGGCAGATCCAGCGTGCCCAGCACCTTGTACCGGCCGGCCGGCAGGAAGACGGTGCCGCCCTGCTGATCGTTGACCCGGTTGATGGCGGTCTGGATGGCGTTTGTGGAATCCGCCGCGCCGGTGGGATCGGCGCCAAAGCCGGTGGCGTCGGCAAGATAGAAGATCTTATCCATCGACTCCATCCCGGCGGACGGGGTCGCCACCCGCGGCGCCAGCGAGGTATCGCTATTCACCACGTTCATCACGTAAACGTCCCGCAGGGTCATGGTATAGGTGATCCCCTGATCCTTGGGGATACTGTCGATGTAGAAGATCATCCGGTTGACCTTGGAAAAATCGGCTTCTCCCTTGTAGTCGAACCAGCCGTTTTGCACGAATTGCGCCATATTCAGCCGCACCGTGTTGGTGCCCAGCTTCAGCCCGAGCTGGCCGACGAAGAAGCCGATGTTGTTTTCCTGCCCGTCGGTATCGACCGAGCGCAGCTTGATCCGCCCGTCGAAATTGACGGGGTAATCGGGGTTGCTGGAAGACAGCTCCACCGTCATCCACAGCTCCAGCTGGGAATAGTTGTAGCCGCTCAGATCCACACCGGTGTTCAGCGTGGTCCCATCGGCCAGCTTCCAGTCGGCATAGAGATTCTGCTGGCCGCCGTTGGGCGCGGTATACGTTCCCTCGATGGCGCCAAAATGCATCACCGGCGTTGTGCTGTCGGCGGCGGCGGCCATCCCGCCCAGACCCGGCAGCGATACCGGCAGCGCCACCAGCAGACTCAGTGCGGCGGCAACCAGCCGTTTCCCCGCTTTGCGCAAATTCATACGTGTTTCCCCTTTCTCTTTCCCCGGACAGAACGATCCTTCGATCGATCCTCAAACCCGCCTTGGGCGGCAATCGGTTTTCAACAGGCATACTCATCCCATTGTTTTGTCTACTAATCATACCTCTTTTCAGCCGTTTTGTCAATTTATTTTTAATTAAACCCGATTATTCGAAACAAAAATGTGCATTATTAACAATTTTTTGGCGGACGCGTTGACGATACCGATAAGTTCGGTCGTCACGCGCGTCCCGGCGGACGGTGAGAACGCGAAAGCACAGCGGATCCCGGCCGTTTTCCGCGCGGGCAAAGAGCGGATCTCCGGCGGCAAGTTCGTACTTTTTGACCGTTTTGGCGGAAAAAATGGCTTGCGTTTGGGTGAAAATGTGCTATGATGAAAGCACCAAAACAAACGGAGGTGCGACACATGACCTACGGCATCCAATTGTACAGCGTACGGGATCTGGCCGAGCGGGATCTGGAGGAAGCGGTGCGGCGGATGGCGCGGCTGGGCTACAGACAGGTGGAATTTGCCGGCTTTTTCGGCCGTTCGCCCGCGCAGGTGAACGCCATGCTGGCCGAAAACGGGATGACCGTCTTCGGCACCCATTCGGGGTTTGACGAGCTGGTGAACGATTACGACGCCACAGTGGCCTTTCACAAAGCGATCGGCAACCGGCATTTCATCGTGCCGGGCTACGATCTGGGATCGCAGGAAAAGCTCGACCGGTTCGTGGCGCTGGCGGGTCCGTTGAGCGAACGGCTGGCGGCCGAAGGGATCACGCTGGGCTATCACAACCACGCTCACGAATTCCGTCCCAACCCCGACGGGTCGGTGATCTACGAGCAGCTGCTTTACCGCACCAATCTGAAGCTGGAAGTCGACGCCTACTGGGCGTACGTCGGAATGGGCGATCCGGTCGCCCTGCTGCGCCGGGTGAAGGACCGGCTGATTTCCATCCACATCAAGGACGGCACCGCCGACGGCGCCGGAAAGCCGCTGGGAATGGGCGAAGCCCCGGTGGCCGCCATGTGGGAGACCGCCCGACAGCTGGGCGTTCCCATGATTGTGGAAAGCGAAACGCTGACCCCCGACGGCCCGACCGAGGCGGCGATCTGCATCGATTATCTGCGGCAACTGGAAACAAATGCGTAACAAAACCGGCGGCGTCCGTTTTCGGACGCCGCCGGTTTGCGCGTTTTTACGGGGTGCGCGCGCCTCCCTCTGACGGGCGGCGTTTGCGAGCGCCGCCGGCGGCGGAAACAGCGAGCAAAAAGCTGGCACCGCGGTCGGCGATCGGTGAGCGCGATAGCGCCACGCCGGAGCCGGGCACCGCAAGTGGCCTGAGGTGGATTTCGCCGTCAGGCGAAAGACGGAGGGAGAGAGGGATTGCCGCCAGTCGCGTTATCT
>JBMNVL010000013.1:0-24636 GCA_050946775.1 Acutalibacteraceae bacterium | reverse complement strand
GGCTTTCGAAGCTCTGCTGTAAAACACAGCGGAACCTCGAAAGCCTTTTATTTCAAGCCTTTTTCAGCACTTATGTGCCGGAGAAGGCTTTTTCTGTTTGTATCAAAGACAGCGTCTTTATAGATCCCGCCTGCGGAACCTCCGGATTCCTTGTCACGGCGGGCGAATACCTGAAAGAACACCGGAAAGAGGAAATCTTCTATAGTAAGGTAAAAAAAGACCACTATATGAACCATATGTTCCACGGCTTCGATATGGACAGAACGATGCTCCGCATCGGCGCTATGAACATGATGACCCACGGCATCGACAACCCGTTTATCGAATACCGCGACAGCCTTTCGGATCAGAACCCGGACAAGGACAAGTATTCGCTGATCCTCGCCAATCCGCCTTTCAAGGGCAGTCTGGACGCCGACACGGTTGCGACCGACCTCTTGAAAGTCTGTAAAACCAAGAAAACCGAGCTTTTGTTTCTCGCATTGTTTCTGCGTATGCTATGCGTCGGCGGTCGCTGCGCCTGCATCGTCCCGGACGGGGTGCTGTTCGGCTCGTCCGCGGCGCATAAGGCGATCCGAAAGGCGTTGATCGAGGAAAACCGGCTGGAAGCGGTGATCTCCATGCCCTCCGGCGTGTTCAAGCCCTATGCCGGCGTGTCCACCGGGATTTTGATCTTCACCAAGACCGGCCACGGCGGCACCGACAAGGTATGGTTTTACGATATGACGGCGGACGGCTTTTCGCTGGACGACAAGCGCTCCCCCATCGCCGAAAACGATATTCCCGATATCATCGCGCGATTCCGCAATCTTGCCGGCGAAACCGACCGCAAGCGCACCGAAAAATCGTTCTTCGTCCCGAAGGACGAGATCGTCGGCAACGATTACGATTTGTCGATCAATAAATACAAGCAGACGGAGTATAAACCCGTGGAATACCCGCCCACGAGCGAGATCATGTCGGAACTGCGGAAGATCGAAAACGAAATCGCCACGGCAATGAATGAACTGGAGGGTATGCTGTGAAAAGATTTTCCCTTTACGGGGTTATCTCAGTAATCAGCATTATTGTCCGACAGTTTATACTGCCGAATCCATTCGAGTGTTTCGGCGACAAAGCGATAATAATCAACTGGATAGCCGAGCCGATTATTCAGGTTGTCGCTTACCTTCTGGTCGGCTTAGTATATCAGAAAGGATCGAATCCCGGATTTGGTAGTCTGCTGTTTCTGCTGACCTATGCGCTTATTGTCGGTATTCTATGGGTGCTTGGCATATTCAAATTCGCATGGTGGTGGATACTGATATTGGTAATTGCTTTTATCGGTATCGTGATCGGCATTCGTTGGCTAAGTAATAAACTGGCTGGCGATGATTATTATGACTGAAATAAATTCGGATTTGTAGGGATGAAATATGATAAAATCTTTTGATGAAGTATTCGAGGATGTAACTAAATACGGCACCAAAGTTAAAACTGACGAGTACCATGCAAATGGAACTCATGTCATAATCGACCAAGGCCAAGAACAAATTGCTGGTTACACAGATTTGGAAGATGGATTATTTACAGCTATTCCAGCTTTGGTCTTTGGTGATCATACTCGTGTTGTTAAATACGTCGATAAGCCTTTTTTTCTTGGCGCAGATGGGATTAAGGTGCTACACAGCAGATTACCGAATGCAAATTATCGATACCTTTATTACGCTCTAAAAAGCATACGGATTCCCAACACTGGATACAATCGTCACTTCAAATCTGACAGCAATGAAAGAGTGTAGCGAAACAATTGTTCCCATAAGGGATCAATTGCTGAAAAGCTTTAATCCAGAAATCACCCGCGAAATTGATGGGAAAGATCTCTATACAAAGCTTACTGGACAATTCGGCTCGTTCTTGTCACGTATGTTCAGTGGAGACTATAAAACACTTATGGCGGAGCTTCAGGTTTATTTGAAAGATTCCGGCAAACTAAAGTATCAGCAGGCGGTTGCCCTTGCAGACCAGCTTGTGAAACTGCAATCTGCGACAAAGTCATTTGAAGAAAATGAATCTCGTATTCCGGGATGTGTTGGTCCCTGTTATAAGGGCCCAGATACAGATTGGACTCATGTCCTGTCTTCGCTTGATATACTTAAAGGATTCTTCAGTGAAGAAACCCGCTCTTTCGGCTTAATATCAAAAATGAGTCTGGAAAGATTTACCGAGCATCAAATCTTATTCAAGGCCGACTCTGACCTGTTAAGCTCAGAGGTCGTGGCAATTGAAGAAGCCAAGGCTCGGATTGAAGCACAGTTTTCGCAAGATGCACTGAATCTTGAGAAGAACAGTTACAGCTATTGCATTCGAAAGTTGGAGGGGTGTCTAAAGGATTTTGAAAAGCTTGGAAACTGGATAAGTTTTATGAGTCTGTTAAAGCAATTGAACGATACGGACCTTTCCGATTTTGTTGACCTTGTAATTGAGCAGATTAATCTAGACAAGATTACAGGCGCTTTCAGGAAAGTCTTTTATAAACAGTGGATTGAGAACATCATCTTTTCAGTTCCAGAACTGGCTTCATTCTCTCGAATCAAACAGGATCAGGCCGTACAAAGCTTCATCAAGAAGGATGGCTTGCAATATGAAATCAGCAAAATTCAGATCCGATCTGAGTTGTCTCAACAAAGGCCAAATCTGAATATGGTTGCTGGAGGTAGCGCTGTTGCAATCCTTCGACGGGAAGGAAACAAGAAGCGGAAACAGATGCCTATTAGGAAATTGTTATCGGAAACAGGCTCATTGGTTCAGATCATTAAGCCGTGTTTCTTAATGTCTCCATTAAGCGTCAGCACATTCCTTGACCCAGAAAAAATCAGTTTCGATACCGTCGTATTTGATGAGGCTTCTCAGATTTTTCCGCAGGATGCGGTAGGTTCTATCTATAGAGGGAAGCAACTGATAGTAGTTGGTGATTCCAAACAGATGCCGCCAAGCAATTTCTTCAACACCTCTATGGATATTGATGACGATGATGAGGAAATCGGGGATATCAACGATTTCGAATCTATACTGGATGTTTGCAGCGCGGTCTTTACAACTGAAAGACTTGCATGGCATTATAGAAGTCATTATGAGCAGCTCATTGCTTTTTCAAACTTATATTTCTACAATAATCACCTCGTGACTTTCCCGTCCTCGTCAAAGGATCATAAGGGAATTGGAGTCGACTACTATTACGTAAATGGTGTATTTGACAGAAAGAGCAAAACGAATAAAGCTGAGGCTCATTTCATCGTCGACCTTATATATCGGAATATCGAAGAGTATCCACAGCGCAGTCTTGGTGTTGTGGCTTTCTCTGTTGCCCAACAAAACATGATAGACAAGTTGCTCTCCAAGAGGCGTGAGGCAGATCCTTCATATGAATGGTTTTTCAAATCGGATAACGTTGAACCGTTTTTTATAAAGAATCTTGAAACAGTTCAGGGTGATGAACGCGATACGATTATTTTTAGTGTGGCATATGCAAAAGATAGTCAAGGAAGGTTCATCCAGAATTTTGGCCCGCTGAACCGTGAAGGCGGAGAACGCAGATTGAACGTTGCAGTCACAAGAGCAAAAGACAATGTTCAGCTGGTTGCATCCATCCACTATACAGATATCAATCTAAGCACATCCGGCTCTGAGGGAGTGCGGCTGCTCCGAGCATACCTTGATTACGCACAGAACGGAGACGAAGCGCTTGAACGAGCAATTACAGTTTCTGGAGAAGATAAGTTTGATTCGTATTTCGAGCAGGAAGTGTGTGATTTTCTTCGCAACAATGGCTTTACCGTTGATACTCAGGTCGGCTGTTCTGGCTATAGAATAGATCTTGGACTCAGGCGGCCAGATAGTTCCAATTATTTGATGGCTATTGAATGTGATGGGGCAACATATCATAATTCAAAGAACGCACGTGATCGTGACAGTTTAAGACAAAGAGTCCTTGAAAACATGGGTTGGCAATTCTACCGTATTTGGTCTACTGACTGGTATAGAAACAAAGCGGTCGAGAGGGAAAGACTTCTTCAAGCTGCAACTGAGGCTGTCTCGAAAGCGAACAAGCCTCAGAATCCGGCCACAAAGAAGATGCCTCAAAATGCCTCAACAGTTACGCAAGAAGTGCAAGATAGATTTGTCACAGAAGTCAAAGAGGCTAAATGTACATTTCCAAAATACCGGCAGCTTGATGCTATGCAGATAGTTCGAAAACATCAATTTTCTCTGCAGAGTGCCATTCATGAAATCCTTGAAACAGAGGCGCCACTTTCAGAAGAGTTTTTACTTAAGCGGATTGTTTGGCTTTTTGGCAGAGAGAAAGTCACAAAGGTTGTCACCGACGATTATAACCGCAAGATGTATGGATGCGGAAGAATTGGAATTATTAGAAAAAACGGCTTTCTCTATTTACAAGAGATGAACACCGTAACTTTTCGCGTTCCAGGTGATCGTCGGGAGATTAAATATATCTCTGTAGAAGAACTAGCAGATGGCTTGCATATGTTGATAACACAAAATGTTACTGCAACAAGAGATGGTCTGTATAAAACCATGACTAATCTTTTGGGATTTAATAGAACTGGTGAGGCAATTACAAATCGGTTTGATAAAGCCTTAGCCTTATTATTAAAATCACAAAAAGTCAAAGAAGATCAAGGCGTGCTGACTTGTCTTGTTAATCATTTGCCAATTAAGGCTGATCCGTGATAGGAACAAAGCGGTTTTGGAAGGCCAAATTTCCCGTATGCCGAGGCTTTGCGGCTTTGCCTATGAAAAATTTTTATGCCTTGCAAAACTGCTGCGCACCGGAAAAGCGGCCAAAACACATTATATTCGCCTGCGGAGAGTGATATGCCTGCGGGCGTGAGTGGATGTATATCACCATTTGCGTCAGCAAATTATATCCCATCTCGCGAAAACGAGATAAATCACTTTTCAATAGACGTCGTTTATGATATACTATCTTTAATAGTCTGCATTTAAATTGTGAAGCGGCCTTCTGCGGCGTATGATATTCCGTCGTCTTCTCCGAGCTGCTCGCGACGTTTATGACGTTCCGGTTCTTGCGCCGATCCAAAGAGCCGTATCCGTACGCATAAATACAACGGCGGATCTTTATTCCACGTCGCGCAAAGGAACCGGTGAGACGGTCGGCGTCAGGTACAATCCCGGGAACCACTCGCCGATCCGCGGAGGCAACAGGAGGACGCTGTTCAACACGCTCAACAACGGAAAGGAGTCCATATGATTTCACTGTTTGTGTCTTTTGCCGTTTTGATCGCAGGATATATCGTTTACGGCAGAGTAACCGAAAAAATCTTTGCTCCGGACGATCGCCAAACGCCCGCCATCGCGATAAACGACGGCGTCGACTGTGTTCCCATGAAGAGATGGAAGGCGTTTTTGGTGCAGCTGCTCAACATCGCCGGAACAGGCCCGATATTCGGCGCGCTGATGGGCGCGGTATTCGGACCGGTGGTGTTTTTATGGATCGTGTTCGGCTCGATCCTCGGCGGCGCGGTCCATGATTACATGAGCGGCATGATCAGTTCGCGTCATAAGGGCGCGTCGATCGCCGAGTTATCCGGTACGTATCTGGGGAAAGCCGCCAAGTGGTTTATGCGGCTGTTCTCGGTCGTCCTTTTGGTGCTTTGCGGCACCGTCTTTGTGACCAGCCCCGCGGGACTGCTCGACAAGCTCACGCCCGACTGGATGAACGGCACGTTCTGGGCGGTCGTCATCCTCGTGTATTATTTGCTGGCGACGCTTTTGCCGATCGACAAGCTGATCGGCAAACTGTACCCGGTTTTCGGCGTTCTGCTCATCGTTATGGCGGTCGCGGTGATCGGCGGTATCGTTTTTTCGGGCGGCAAATATGCCATTCCCGAGCTGTCTCTCCAAAACCTTCATCCCGCGGGAACGCCGGTCTGGCCGTATATGTTCATTACGGTCGCCTGCGGCGCGGTATCGGGCTTCCACGCGACGCAGTCCCCGATGATCGCCAAGTGCATCCGGTCCGAAAAAGAAGGCAGGAGCGTTTTTTACGGCGCGATGATCAGCGAATCGGTAATCGCGCTCATCTGGGCTGCCGCCGGCGTGTCCTTCTACGGGACGACGCAGCTTTTGAACGACGCACTCGCAAGCGGCGCTTCCAACGTCGTGTATGAGATCTCAACCGGCGTACTCGGCGCGTTTGGCGGCGTTCTCGCTGTCGCGGGGGTCATCATCTGCCCGATCACTTCGGGCGACACCGCGTTTCGAAGCGCACGGCTGATCCTTGCCGAGACGTTTCATCTGGATCAGAAAAAGATCAAAAACCGTCTTTTGATCACGATCCCGCTTTTGGTGGTCGGCGGATTGTTGACGTGGTTCGCCATCGTCAACGACAACGGTTTTCAGACCGTCTGGCGCTACTTCTCGTGGAGCAACCAGACGCTTGCGATGGTCGCGCTTTGGGTGGCGACGGCGTTCCTGCTCAAAAAAGGGACGTATCGCTTCGGGTCGCTGCTTACGGCGCTTCCCGCGACCTTTATGACCGCGGTGAGCACGACGTATATCCTTATGGCAAAAGAAGGTTTCCGTCTTCCTCAAACGGTTTCCTATATCGCGGGAGCCGTCGCGGCGGCGGCGCTGCTGATCGTGTATCTGATATTCCTGGCAAAACGAGATCGAGCCGCCAGGCTATAAGCATCACAAAAACGGAAAGAAGGATCATTATGGAAAACGCAGCGAAACAACAAAACGTCTGGCGCGTCGTCGCCGTAATCGCTCTTGTCGCGCTGGTTGCGGTCAGCCTCCTTTACGCCTTCGGCGTGGGATACCAATGCTCCTCCCCTGCCGCCGGGACGAACGCGCTGACGCTCTGGAACGACGGCACGGGCGCCAGAAAAAGTCTTACCGACTACGTCGCCGCTGTCACCAAAGAGGGCACAGCCGACTTTATCCCGACCGAGGACCGCATCGCGGTGTTCGATATGGACGGCACCCTCGCCTGCGAGACGTTTTATACCTACTACGACACAATGATGTTCATCGAATACTGTCTGCACGACCATCCCGAGCGGGTATCGGACGAGCTCAAAGAGGTCGCCGCGTCGATCAAACCGGGGTACGTCGCCGACGAGACGCTGGCAAGAAACTTTGCCAAAGCGTTTGCCGGGCTGACGGTTGAAGAGTTCTATGACTACGCCGTGCAGTTCGGGCAGAAGAAGACCGCCAGCTTCAACAATATGCGCTATATCGACAATTTCTATCTGCCGATGGTGGAACTTGTGAAATTCCTCTATGAAAACGGATTTGAGATCTGGGTCATCAGCGGCACCGAACGTACCACCACCCGCGCCATCGTCGCCAATTCGCCGATCAAGGATTACGTCTCGCCCGAGCACGTGATCGGCACGGATTTTGAAGTCAAGCAAAAAGGGCACGAGGACGAAGCCTCCAACATGAACTTCAAATATGAAAGCGGCGACGAGCTTGTCCTCACCGGCGGTTTCATCCAGAAGAATCTGAACGCCAACAAATCGATCTACGTCCAGCGCGAGATCGGCAAGCGCCCGGTGCTCGCCTTCGGCAACAGCGGGAGCGACACCAGTATGATGAACTACGCCATCGACGGGCGTAACCCCTACAAGGCGCAGGCGTATATGATCGTCGCCGACGACAGCGAGCGCGAATGGGGCGGGCAGGACTGGGAAGAAAAATCCGCCGACTACAAAGCCAAGGGCTTTATCCCGATCTCGATGAAAACCGATTTTTCCGTGATCTACCCCGACGGCATCACCAAGGCGGAGCAGCAGTACGTCCCCGCCGAAGTACGCAGCGAAGAAACCAATAAAGCGGCTTGATCGTTGTTGGCCAAATGATTTGGTGAAACAACGCTTACGATCGGCAAAACGGCAGAAAACAAACAGGCGATCTTTCACGACTCGTTCTTGACGGTTCCATCGGGCTTGCCATTCGCGGGATAAGGCGGCAAGAAAATCAGTCAGAATGGCCGCGCCGCCTGTCTGATTGGCCCAAAAGCTCTACGTATTTCGGAAAATCTATTGCAAATCCAAAGTTGGGTCGGGGTGCGCAAAAACCTGTTACACCCATATCACCAATGGCACAGCTAACGCACTGGTTGATCATCTAAAACGATACCGGGATTCCATACGGTAATCCCGGTATCGTTTTAATAATGACCGTCGCCATGTTTATGAGGCAAACCCTATCGTCCGTTTTTCCGGTTTCGGCTTGATTGCCGGAACGTAAACGTCCGCTTCCTCAATGGTCGTCAGCACCTTTTCGGTGACGGCTTCCACGTCCAGCGAAAGGAGGCGGCTGGCCTGATTCATTTTGGTAAGCTCGATAACGTTGCGCACAAACCGGCCGTTGCCGAAATCGAATTGCTGTCTCGCCGCTTCAAAAACCGAAAACAATTTGCGGATCGCTCCGTCTGTGAACGAAACGCCCTTTTCCCTACCGATCACGCGGGCGATGTCGCACAATTCGTCGGCGCTGTAATCCGCAAACGGAACATGGAACGCGATGCGGGAGCGAAGGCCGGGGTTCCTATTCAAAAAATTCTCCATTTCGTTCGGATATCCGGCGAAGATCACCACAAGATCTTCCCGCCGGTTTTCCATCTCCTGTACGATGGTGTTGATCGCTTCGTCGCCGAATGATCCCCCTCGTTCGTCCACCAGCGCGTATGCTTCGTCGATAAACAGCACACCGCCCATGGCGTCCTGGAATTTTGCCTTGACGGCCTGCGCTGTCCAGCCGACGAATTTCCCGACGAGATCGCTCCTCCCGACCTCCACAAGATGGCCGGTGGAGAGCAGACCGTTATCTTTCATGATCCTCGCAAACAGCCGCGCGACCGACGTTTTGGCCGTGCCGGGATTGCCGGTAAACGCCATATGCATGGCGGGACGATCCTGCTTGATCCCTTTGTCCTTGTATATTTTTTGCAGCTTATAGTAATTCACCGCCTTATCGATCACGCTCTTGGCCTCGTCCAAGCCGATCATTTGCTGAAGGTCTATGTACGCCGAACCTCTCGAGGTGTCTTTGACCGCCGTCTTGCGGGAAATCTGGATATCCTTGTACTGGGGAAACACGGTGGTCTTCATTTTCACGTCATACCACTCTTCAAACCGCGCGCGCAGTTCGTCGGGATAATACCGCCTTTGCTCATCCAGATCCCCGCACAGCTTTTTGTCGGGACGGATATGCCGGTCTTTGCAGAGCATTTTCAGATAACCCATTGCCCGATCGCGATCGGCAAGGTCCTCCCGAATTTCCACCACGCTGACGTTGCCGAGCTTCTCGTAAAACATCCGTTTCACCTTGTCGCACGCGCGCGGCAGGCAAAAGACGGTCAACACCTGATTGCGATACCGGTTCATCGTTTCGCAAAGGGTCGAAATGGTCTCCATTTCACCGTTCGCGTAGTCGCTGTCGGGCACGTCCTGGTTGACAAGATACCGGACGACCATCGTGCCGCCAAAACAGCTTTTGTAAAGGGCGTCGTAAACGCTGGACTCAAACTCCTGTCCCGGTTTGATATCCACAAAACAGTAGCGGCGGTTTTTCATCCGACGGTTGTCGTAAAGCGCCTGCAGCAGGGTTCTGGTCAGCACTTTTCTGATCTCCCGGTTACCAGCCTGAAGAACGTAATGGACCGGATGCCCATACGCCTGCTGCTTTTTGTTGCCGGAATATATGCGGTCCAGTTCGGGGCGCAGCGTCTCTTGCGTAAGCAGGCGGACAGACGTTTCATATAACGACGCTTTATCCGTGTAGGCGTCCAAAAGGGCTTCACCGTAACGAAATCCATAAAGCGGCGAATTGGACAATGAGTCCAGCCCGAACCGTTCCAGCACCTCATCGTCATCGTTGATAAAGTCGGCGCGGTAGGCGCATTTGAGAAGACTGCGCATATTTGAAAAGGAGATTTCTTCCAGCCGTTCCCGTGCGACGCGCAGACCGATCGCCTTAAAAAAGGCGATTACGTTTTTTTGTGTATCGCCTTGACCCGTAACAATCATTCCGCCGGTGACGTCAACATCCCCGATATCGGAAACGAAGCAAAACCCTTTCCCTCCTTCGGTCTGGTTAAACTGCGCGCTTTTGGCTGAAATGTGTCTGACGTGTTCCTGCCTTTTGTGACGGTCGACGCATCCCTCGATCCATTTTTCATCTTCCAGCATGGCGGTCACCTTATAAAACAACATCATAAAACCTCCTGTTCAGATTGTTTTTACCAAGGGTGATCCTTTCATAATGATAGATCCAGAGGGGTTTCCTCTGATCGTCAACAGCATAACACACCCTTTTATAAAACCTTAATAGCATTATATATACTCTTCAATAAAATTGAACTTTTCACGCGGCGGGTTTTTGTCTGCGTTTTCACGCCATACGATCGTTTGGGGATGGTCGGGATGCCGTATTTGACGCGTATACGCAAGACCGCATCCTGTATCCCCGGGTTTTCTCCCGCTTTCAGATCCAAAAAAGGCCGACGCGAAACGGTGTTTCGCGCCGGCCTTTGAGTTTTTTACGAATTACGCCAAAGTCGGTTTTTGGAGCAGGTTGATTACCAGCACCAGCGTCAGGATCACCAGAAATCCGGTGCAGCAGCCGATGAACACCCGGCGCGGCCGGGGCGACGTGATCCGCTGGGCGGTCACCCCGATCAGCAGACAAGCCGCCAGCGCCGCCACCACGTTGAGCAGGATCCGCAGCTCCACCGGCTCCATGGGGATCGCCAGCGCCAGCCAAGACGCCAGCCTTCCGCTGGCGACGTACGTCAGCGGCAAAATCAAAAGCGGCGAAATGGCGAAGGCGTAGTCGGATTTGTTCGCCCGCATAAACACCAGAAAAACCGCCACGAGCATCACCACGATGCTCCAGCAGGCAAACATCATGCCCGGGATGGGCGCTTGCGTCGCCGTGTTCATACCGTCGCCTCTCTTTCCAACCGGACGCTGCCCTGGGGACGGATGTTCATCACCCGGCAGCAGCCTTTGCCCAATACCGCTTCCATTTTTTCGGTGAACGCCGCCGTTCGGTCAGCGGGAACGATCGTCTGAATGCACCCGCCAAAGCCGCCGCCGTGCACCCGCCAGCCGCCGACGCCGTCCAGCCATTGCTGGGCCAGGCAAAGCGCCACCGCCATCGGCTGGCTTTGGGGAAATTCATACAGCGCGACGTTTTGCAGATACTCGAACGAGGAATGTCCCGATTGGATCATCCCCTCCAAAAACGCCGCCAGATCGCCCCGCTCGAGCGCGGCCGCCTGTGCGTCCACCCGCTCGTTCTCGGCGAAGAAATGCAGCGCCCGCAGCACCGCCCGGTCGCCGCAGCGCTGGCGTACCGCCGGCAGATCGGCCAACAACGCCTCGCGGGACACCTCGCACAGCCGCTCGCCGCCCAGCGTCCGGGCGACCTCTTTCATCTCCCGCGGGATGGCGGCGTAAGCGTCGGTCAGTCCGGCGTGGTCGCCGCCGACGTCCACCATGCACAGCCGGTAACCCGCCCGTTCCAGATCCAGTTCGATCCGCCGGATGATTGGTTTTTGAGGATCGGCAAAATCGACCGCCACCACGCCGCCGGCGGCGCAGGCGATCTGATCCATCAAACCGCTGGGCTTTTCAAAATACCGGTTTTCGGCGTAACCACCCGCCAGCGCCAGGGTTTCAAAGGACAGCGCTCCGTCGTTATACAAATGGTTGAAAATGGCGCCCATCAACACCTCGAACGCCGCCGAGGAGGACAACCCCGATCCCACCGGGACACGGGCGTCGGTCACCGCCTGAAAACCGCCGATCGCGCCGCCATGCTCCCGCAGATAAGCGGCCACGCCCCGCACCAGCGCGGTGGACGTGCGTTTTTCGCCCGGCTGCGGCGCCAGCCGATCCAGCCGCAGCCGGATCTCCCGCCGGCCGCTGGAGCAGACCCGCACGTCGCCGTCCGGCGCCGGTCTGGCCACCGCCAGCATATCCGCGCTGACCGACGCCGCCAGCACCCGGCCGCCGTTGTGGTCGGTATGGTTGCCGCCAAGCTCGGTACGGCCCGGCGCCGAGATCACGCACGCGCCTTCGCTCGAGCCGAAAAGCTGTTCAAATTGCCGCGCCAAATCCAGCAGCCGCTGCCGCGCGGCGTCCAACGCCTCGCCGCCGTAAAGCGCCGTCAGCGCCCGATCGTACCGCCCGGCCGCAATATCCCGGATCATAAGAAACGCCTCCTTCGGGGAGTCTTCCCGAAAATAGTAGCATAAAATGGCGGGATTTGCAATCTTTTTGGCCGAAATAGACTGGTAATGCAAGGAAAAATATGGTATGCTTAAAGCAATTCCAGAAAAAGGAGCGATCTTCATGTCCCGGTTTTACGACGACGAATTGCTGCTGCACGGCGACGCCGCCAAGCAGCTGTACCAAGAATGCGCTTGCGGCAAGCCGATCTACGATTACCACTGCCATCTCAATCCGCAGGAGATCTACGAAAACAAGCCCTTCCACGATCTGGGCGAGATGTGGCTGGCGGGCGATCACTACAAATGGCGGGCCATGCGCCAAAACGGCGTGGACGAGCGGCTGATCACCGGCGACGCCGATTTTCACGAGAAATACCGGGCCTGGAGCGGCGCCGTCCCCTATATGGTCGGCAGTCCGCTGTACCACTGGACCCAGATGGAGCTGGCGCAGATCTTCGATATCCGCCGCCCGCTGACCCCGGACTCCGCCGACGGGATCTGGGACGAGACCCGCGCCAAAATGGCCGACGGATCGCTGACGCCCCGTTCGCTGATGAAACGGTTCGACGTGCGGGTGGTCTGCACCACCGACGATCCCTGCGACGATCTGCGGTATCACCGGCTGCTGGCGCAGGAAAAGGGCTTTGGCACCACCGTGCTGCCCACCTTCCGCCCCGACAAGCTCTACACCGGGATGGGCACTCCCGATTTTGCCGCCTACGTCGCCCGGCTGGGCGAGGTTTCCGGCCGGCCGATTAGCGATTTCGACGGCTTTCTTGACGCGATCGAGAGCCGGCTGGACTATTTCGTTCAAAGCGGCTGCGTCATCAGCGACCACAGCGTCGCCCATCCTCCGGTCGTCCACGGCGACAAGGCCGACGCCGCCAGCGCGTTTGACGCCGCTATGAAGGGCGAGCCGGTCGACGCGTTGGATCAGGAGAAGTATCTTGACTTTCTGCTGCGCACCCTGGCGGGCTGGTACCGCCGGCGCGGCATGGTGATGCAGCTGCATATGTCCCCCATCCGCAACGCCAGCCGGGTGATGTTCCGCAAACTCGGCCCGGATCACGGCTTCGATACGGTGGGCTCCATCGTCAATCCGGAGGATCTGTGCCGGATGCTGGCCGACATGGAGGAGGCCGGCGGCCTGCCGAAAATGGTGCTGTATTCCCTCAACGCCGCCTCCAATGAATCCATCATCACCGCGCTTGGCAGTTTCGCCGGCGAAGTGCCCGGCAAGCTGCAGCTCGGCTCGGCGTGGTGGTTCGCCGACCACGTCGACGGCATTGACCGCCAGATCCGGCTGACCGCCGCCAACGGCGCGCTGGGCCGGTTCATCGGGATGCTGACCGATTCCCGCAGCTTCACCTCCTACGTGCGGTTCGATTATTTCCGCCGGATCCTGTGCAACGCCATCGGCGGCTGGGTGGACGGCGGTGAATATCCCGACGACGGCTATCTGCGGCAGATGGTCGAGGGGATCTGCTGCAAAAACGCCGAGCAATTCTTCGGCTTCGGCAAGTAAGGAGGCCGCCATGAGCAACTGGATCCTGTCCGCCTTCGCCGACGAAGGCGCGCCCGATCTGCCCGGGCAGATGGACGTCTGCGCCCGTCACGGCATCACCCGCATCGAGATGCGGTTCGTCAACGGGCGCAATATCGTGGATCACACCCCGGCGGAGGCGCGTGAGATCCGCCGTCAGATGGACGAGCGGGGATTTTCCCTGTCCGCGCTGGGATCGCCCTTCGGCAAGATCGGCATTCACGACGATTTTGCCGCCCATCTCGAAAAATTCAAGCGGGGACTGGAGCTGTGTCATATCCTCGGCACCGACCGGGTGCGGATGTTCAGCTTTTACCTGCCCGAAGGGGACGATCCCGCCGTCCATCGCTCCCAGGTGATGGAGCGGCTGGCGCGTATGGCCGAGATCGCCCGGGCGGAAGCGATCGTTTGCTGCCACGAAAACGAAAAGGGGATCTACGGCGACAACGCCGCCCGGTGCGCCGATATCGCCGCCGCCGTTGAAGGGATGCCGCTTTGCTTTGACCCGGCCAACTTCGTCCAGTGCGGCCAAAGGGTGCGCGAGGCGTACGATCTGCTGGAGAGCCGCGTCGCCTATATGCATATCAAGGACGCCCTTTTTGCCGACGGCCGGGTGGTGCCGCCCGGGCAGGGCGACGGCGATCTGCGGTACGTGCTGGAACGGTTTTCGCAAACGCCGGGGGAGCATCTGCTGACGCTCGAGCCCCATCTGGCGGCTTTTCCCGGCTTCGGCGATCTGGAAAAGGATCCCGATCTCGCAAAGAAAAACACCGACGCCGCCGCGGCGTTCGATACCGCCGCCAACGCCCTGAAAGGACTGCTGTGACCATGCTGACGAAAAAAGAGTGGATCGGCAACTGGGAAGAGCCCGGCGTGATCGGCACCCGCGTCGAAATCGACCGGGGAACGGTGACCGTTTTGTGGCGGGGCGGCGTGGTGCTGCAGAGCGGATACAAAGCCAAAAAGGACGGCGACGGGGTATGCCTGATCCTTAAAGAAACCGGCTTGCGATACGCCGGCTCGGATCAGGACTATGCCGCGGTAACGGGTCTGCGGTACGAAAACGGACGGCTCCACTTTGCCAAGCGTTATCCCATCACCGGCGAGTCGACCGACACTCTGGCGCTTACCGATCGCAGCCGTTACGGCAACGTCGATCTGGTGGACGGGGAGATCCTGCCCCGGCTGTGGGGCGAATGGCGGGACGCCGACGGCTGGCACACCGCCGTTTTTAAGAACAACGTTCTGACCCTCAACGGCGCCACCTTCCCCATCCGCGTCACCCGCCTTCGGGGCGATACGGCGGGCGAATGCCGCGTCGTCCACGCCGATCCCGCTGTCGAACAGATTGGCCCGTTTATCCGACTGACCCTGCGGGGCGATACCCTCGAAGGACTCATCGTCGTCTGCGACGCGCCGTCCATCACGGTGGAAATGAAAAAGAAATAAATGCCGTTGCGTCTGCTGAAACAGGGCGTCAGGCGGCAGCGGCAACACCGTGACCAGCCCCACCCACATCGCCAACGTCAATCCCTTCCGCTATCGCGGGTACTATTACGATACCGAAAGCGGATTCTACTATCTGCAGTCGCGGTATTACGACCCCACCACCGGGCGGTTTATCAACGCCGACGGGCAGATAGGAAAGATCCCGCCAAAAGGCGGGATCTTTCCTATATATGCCCCGTATGCCCCGTCAAGCGCAGGGTCAGCTTGCGGATAGCGTCGGCGGGGATGACGGTCAGCGCCAGCAGCAGCACCCGCTGCAGCTCGCCCGCCGTCAGCCCGGCGGTGCGAAACAGCGCGCCGCCCTGATAGATCAGCAGCAGCTGCACCCCCGTGACCGCCGCCATAATGAGCAAAAACGCCCGGTTGCCCGACAGGTGCGCCCATATTTGCAGCCGGTGGGTGCGGGCGTTGAAGCTGTTGAAAATGCCGGTGAAGATGAACAGGGCGAAAAAGGCGGTGAAAAAATAGACCGGCGCGACACCGAAACGAAACAGCCCCTTGAAGATGGGCAGCTTCAAAAACGCCACGCACAACGCCACGGTATACAGCCCCATCCACAGGATCTGGTGGAGCATATACCGGTTGAGCACCGGTTCGTCCCGCCGCTTGGGCGGCTCGCGCATATATTCCGGCAGGGGCGGTTCTCCGGCAAACGCCAGTCCCGCCAGGGTATCCATAATGATGTTGATCCACAGCATCTGCATCACCGTCACCGGGGTATCCACCCCGATAAACGGGCCGATCACCGATACCCCGACGGCGCACAGGTTCATCGTCAACTGGAAAATGACGAATTTGCGGATGCTCTTAAAGATGGTCCGTCCGTAGAGGATCGCCTTACCGATGGAATCGAACCGGTCGTTGAGGATGACGATATCTCCCGCTTCCTTGGCCACCTCGGTGCCGCTGCCCATGGCAAAGCCGACGTCGGCTTTTTTGAGCGCCGGGGCGTCGTTGATCCCGTCGCCGGTCATCCCGGCGACCAGTCCCGCCTGCTGCGCCAGCCGCACCAGCCGGCTTTTGTCCCCCGGCAAGGCCCGGGCGACCACCCGCAGGCGGGGCAGCCGGCGCACGATTTGCTCGTCGCTCATCGCCGCCAGTTCTCCACCGGTGAGCACCAAATCGTTTTCGCCGGACAAAACGCCCGCTTCCTTCGCAATGGCGGCGGCGGTCTGCCGGTTGTCGCCGGTAATCATCACCACCTGTACCCCGGCGTCCCGCACCTGCCGCACGGCGGCCGGCGTTTCGGGGCGCAGCTCGTCCCGGATCCCCAAAAGACCGACCAGCGTGAATCCGTCAAAATCCGCCTCGCCCGTCACCGGACGGTCGCTGATCGCCAGCGCCAGCACCCGCATCGCCTGCCCGGTCATTTCCTCCCACCGGCGGCGGATCACCGCCGGGATCAGGGGATGGCGCTCACCGTCGGCGTCGAGATAATGCGAACAGGCCGCCAGCAGTTTTTCGGGCGCGCCTTTGATCAGGGTGAGCGGGCGCTCTCCCTCCACCCGGACGGCGGAATATTTGCGCTCGCTGTCAAAAGGGATCTTCCCCGAAAGGACGGCTTTTTCCCGCCGGGAGGGTTCACCGGAAAAATCCAGCAGCGCCCGGTCGGTGGCGTTGCCGCCGATGGCGCGTCCCCGCGACAGCACGCTGTCGTTGTTGAGGGCGCAGGAAAGCTGCAGCGCCGGCCACAAACCCAGCCGCCGCATCCCCTGCGGGCGGGTATGCTCCTCGCCGTCGCCGGTCACCACCCGGCTGACCTGCAGCTTGCCCTTCGTCAGGGTGCCGGTCTTATCGGTGAACAGAATATTGAGACTGCCGGAGGTTTCGATCCCCACCAGCTTGCGGACGAGAACGTGGTCTTTGAGCATCCGGCGCATATTGGAGGAAAGCACCACCGTGATCATCATCGGCAGTCCCTCCGGTACGGCGACCACCACCACCGTGACCGCCAGAGTGACGGCGTGGAGCAGATGGCCCAGCGCCGTCGGCCCGTCGGTAAATGCCGCGCCGATCCGCACCGGGTCAAAGCCGTTGTCCATAACGAAGGAATGAAACAGATCGGCCGCCGCCACCAGTGCCGCCGCGGCGTATCCCAACCGGCTGAGCGTCCCGGCCAGTCCCGCCAGCCGCACCCGCAAAGGGCTTTCCCGCACCTGCTCCTGCACTTCCCTGGCCACGTTTCCCCAAAAGGTGGCGTCGCCGACCCGCTCGACGCGCATCACCCCTTCCCCTTCACAGACCACCACCGGGGAAAACAACCGCGCCGGTGCGGATAAGTCGCCCGGATCGCCGCCGGGCGCCGGGCGTTTTCGCGCTTCCTTGCTTTCGCCGTTGAGGGCGGATTGATCCACCGCCAATTGACCGTCCAGCAATACCCCGTCGGCCGGGATCCGTTCGCCGGCCTGCAGCAGCACGATATCCCCCACCACGATCTGATCGACAGGAAGGGCGATCACCCGTCCGTCCCGCCTGACCCGGCAGGTGATCCTGGCGGCGTCCTCCTGCAGCTTGGCAAACGCCGATTCGCTGCCGTATTCCGACAGGGTGGACACCAGGGTGGCCAAAAACACCGCCGCGGCGATGCCCGCCGATTCGTACCAGTCGAACCGGTGGAACAAAAAGATCAGATTGATCGCCAGCGCCGCCAGCAGCACCCGGATGATGGGATCGCCGAAGCCGGACAGCAACTGCCGGAAAAAGCCCCGGCGACGGGCGCGGGTCAGTTGGTTTTCCCCGTGCTGGCGGCGGGAACGCTCGACCGCGTCGGCGGTCAGTCCGGCGGGGATCTTCACACGCAGGCCTCCTTTCGGTTACTCAATTCACTATATGGATCGCCGCCGGACAATATGCCCGTCTCTTTTTTTGAAAAACCGGTTGACAAATCCCGCCGCGCGGTATATTATATGAGCAGGCAGACATATGAATAATTAAGCATATAAATGAAAAAGGAGTCAACCGCCATGAAAAAACGCTTTGCTTTGGAAGATCTCGATTGCGCCAACTGCGCGAGGAAGATGGAGGACGCCATCCGCAAACTGGACGGGGTACGGGACGCGCAGGTGAATTTTATCAGCCAGTCGCTGACGCTGGAGGCCGACGACGCCGATTTTGACGCGGCGCTGAAGGCGGCGCAAAAGGCCATCCGCAAGGTGGAGCCGGATTGCCGCATCAAGCTGTAGGAGAACGCCATGAGCCGCAAGCTGAAAAAGAATCTGATCCGCATCGCCGCGGGAGCGGTGCTGTTTGCCGCCGCCTGGGCGGCGCCGCTGGAGGGGCTTTGGAAACCGGCGGCGTTTCTCGTCCCCTACCTCGTGGTAGGATGGGACGTGCTGTGGAACGCGGCGCGCCGCATCGCGCGGGGCAGCGTGTTCGACGAAAATTTTTTGATGGCGATCGCCACCATCGGCGCCATGGCCATCGGGGAATATCCCGAGAGCGTGGCGGTGATGCTGTTTTATCAGATCGGGGAATGGTTTCAAAAATACGCGGTGGGTCGCTCCCGTAAATCCATTGCGGCGCTGATGGACATCCGTCCCGATACCGCCAACGTCGAGCGGGAGAGGCAGCTGGCGGAAGTATCCCCCGACGAAGTCGCCGTGGGCGACGTGATCGTCATCAAGCCGGGCGAGAAGGTGCCGCTCGACGGGGTGGTGCTGGAGGGACGCTCCTCTCTGAACACCGCCGCGCTGACCGGCGAATCCCTGCCCCGCGAAGTGACTCCCGGCGACGACGTGATCAGCGGCTGCGTCAACCAAAACGGCCGCCTGCGGGTACAGGTGACCCGCCCGTTCGGGGAATCGACGGTGTCGAAGATCCTCGATCTGGTGGAAAACGCCTCCGCCAAAAAAGCCCCGGCTGAAAGCTTTATCACCAAATTCGCCCGCTATTACACCCCCTGCGTGGTGATCGCCGCCCTGGCGCTGGCGGTCGTGCCGCCCCTTTTTCTTGGCGGATGGAGCGAATGGATCCACCGGGCGCTGATCTTTTTGGTGATCTCCTGTCCCTGCGCGCTGGTGGTGTCGGTGCCGCTGGGGTTCTTCGGCGGGATCGGCGGCGCTTCCCGGCAGGGCATTCTGGTCAAGGGCGGCAACTACCTGGACGCCCTGGCGGCGGTGGATACCGTGGTTTTTGACAAAACCGGCACCCTGACCGGCGGGGTCTTCAACGTGACCGCCATCCACCCCGATCAAGTGGACGAAAGCCGGCTGATCGAGCTGGCGGCGCTGGCGGAAGGCGATTCCGATCATCCGGTCGCCCGGTCCCTGCGGGAGGCGTACGGTCAGCCCATCGACCGCGCCCGGATCGGCGAAGTGGAAGAATTGGCCGGCCGAGGGATCAGAGCCGTCATCGACGGGCAAACGATCTGCGTGGGCAACGACAAGCTGATGGAGGAGCAGGGCATCGCCTGGCATCCCTGCCACCGGGTGGGCACGACCGTTCACGTCAGCGTCGACGGCGTTTACGCCGGGCACGCCGTGATCGCCGACAAACTGAAGCCCGACGCCAAAGCCGCCGTCGCCGCGCTGAAAGCGCAGGGCGTACGCCGCACCGCGATGCTGACCGGCGACACGCGGGCCGTGGCCGAAAGCGTCGCCGCCGCAGTCGGGATAGACGAGGTATACGCCGGGCTGCTGCCGGGGGACAAGGTAGAGCACGTGGAGGCGCTGCTGCGGCCAAACGGCAAAGACAAGCTGGCGTTCGTCGGCGACGGCATCAACGACGCGCCGGTGCTGGCCCGCGCCGACGTGGGCGTCGCAATGGGCGCCATGGGCGCCGACTCCGCCATCGAAGCGGCCGACGTGGTGCTGATGGACGATCAGCCCTCCAAGATCGCCCTGGCTATCCGCATCGCCCGGCGCACCCGCCGGATCGTGCGCCAGAACATCGTTTTCGCCCTGGCGGTCAAGGCGGCGGTGCTGATCCTCGGCGCGGCGGGAGCGGCGAATATGTGGGAAGCGGTTTTCGCCGACGTCGGGGTGGCGGTACTGGCCATCCTCAACGCCATGCGCGCCCTGCGGGTGAAAAAGGGTTGACTTCCCCATTTTCGTATGGTAAAATGAAGAAAATACGATATATGGAGGAATAACGATATGAAACGCATCCAGACTCTGGAAACCAAAAACCTGTGCGAAAGCGCGAAAAACGGCGGCTGCGGCGAATGCCAGACGTCCTGCCAGTCGGCCTGCAAGACCAGCTGCGGCGTGGCCAACCAGCCCTGCGAGAACAAAAACCAGTAATTGGTCGCATTCCCTCAATGCCGTCGATTTTCGGCGGCATTTTTTATTCCACAGGAAATGAGCGAGTTACCATGATCCACGGATACCAACTGGGCGGCAAACACATCGTGCTGGACGTCTATTCCGGCTCGATCCACGTGGTGGACGAGGTCGCCTTCGATCTCATAACGGGGTACGAGCAAACGCCCCGGGACGAACTGATCCGGCAGACCGCCGACAAATACGCCGGCCGGGGCGACGTCACGCTCGAGGAGATCGCCGGCTGCTGCGAGGAGATCGAGCGGCTCAAGCAGGCGGGAAAGCTTTTTACCCCTGACACCTACGCCGATATGGCCGGCACTCTCAAGGAGCGCTCCGCCGGGGTAGTCAAGGCGCTGTGCCTGCACGTCGCCCACACCTGCAATCTCGACTGCTCCTACTGCTTTGCCAGTCAGGGCAAATACCACGGCGAGCGCGCCCTGATGTCCTTCGAGGTCGGCAAACAGGCGCTGGATTTTCTCATCGCCCATTCGGGCGGCCGTCACCATCTGGAAGTCGACTTCTTCGGCGGCGAGCCGCTGATGAACTGGGACGTGGTCAAGCGCCTGGTCGCCTACGCCCGCGGCATCGAAAAGGAGCACGGCAAGCTGTTCCGCTTCACCCTGACCACCAACGGGATGCTGATCGACGACGAGGTGATCGATTTTTGCAACCGCGAAATGAGCAACGTGGTGCTCAGTCTGGACGGGCGCCGGGAGATCCACGACCGGTTCCGGGTGGATCACGCCGGCAAGGGCAGTTTTGACCGGATCGTCCCGAAATTTCAAAAGCTGGTGGCGGCGCGGGGCGGCAAAAACTACTATATGCGGGGCACCTTTACCCACGCGAACCCCGATTTTTTGAAGGATATCGACGTGATGCTCCGTCTCGGCTTTCGCGAGCTGAGCATGGAGCCGGTGGTCTGTTCGCCCGACGATCCTTCGGCGCTGACCAAAGAGGATTTGCCCGTCGTGATGGCGCAGTACGAACAGTTGGCGCAAAAAATGCTCCAAGCGCGGCGGCAAGGCGAACCCTTCACCTTCTACCACTACATGATCGATCTCAAAGGCGGGCCGTGCATTTATAAACGGCTGTCGGGCTGTGGATCGGGCACCGAGTATATGGCGGTCACCCCGTGGGGCGATCTGTATCCCTGCCACCAGTTCGTCGGGGAGGAACGCTTCAAGCTCGGGGACGTCTGGCAGGGAGTGACCAATCACCCGGTGCAGGAGGAATTCGCCGCCTGCAACGTCTACGCCCGTCCCGAATGCGCCGATTGCTGGGCCAAGCTCTATTGCTCGGGCGGTTGTGCCGCCAACGCCTACCACGCCACCGGCTCGGTGAACGGCATCTACCAGACCGGCTGTGAGCTGTTCCGCAAGCGGATGGAATGCGCCATCTGGCTGGAAGCGGCCACCGCTTTGGGAGAAGAATGATGGATACCCCGATCTGTGATTTTGTGCGGGAATACGCCCAAAAAGACCCCCTGCGCGGGCATATGCCGGGACACAAGGGCCACGGTCCGCTGGGGGCGGAAGGGTGGGACATCACCGAGATCCCCAGCGCCGACGTGCTGTATCACCCGACGGGGATCATCCGCCAAAGCGAACAAAACGCCGCCGCTCTGTTTGGCGCGGGGCGGACGCTGTATTCCGCCGAAGGGTCGTCCCTGGCCATCCGGGCGATGGTGTACCTGGCGGCGCTGTACGCCAGGCAGACCGGCCGCCGGCCGGTGATCGCCGCCGGACGGAACGCCCACCAGACCTTCGTAACGGCGGCGGCGCTGCTGGACGTGGAGGTGGCGTGGCTGTACGGCGGCAAGGGCGATCTGCTGCGGTGCGATCTGTCGGCCGACGGACTGGAACGGGCGCTGAACGCCCTGCCCGCGCCGCCGGCGGCGGTGTATATCACCAGTCCGGATTATCTGGGCAACGTGGCGGATATCGCGGCGCTGGCGGCGGTTTGCCGCCGGCGGGATATCCCGCTGATGGTGGACAACGCCCACGGGGCGTATCTACGCTTTTTGCCGGATGATCGGCATCCCCTGTCGCTGGGCGCCGATCTTTGCTGCGATTCGGCGCACAAGACCCTGCCGGTGCTGACCGGCGGCGGGTATCTGCATATCGCCCCCGGCGCGCCGGTTTTCTTTGCCGAGCAGGCCGAAGCCGCCATGGCGGTCTTTGCCTCCACCAGCCCGTCGTATCTGATTTTGCAATCCCTCGACGCCGCCAACGCCTATCTGGACGGCGGATACCGAAACGATCTCGCCGCGTTTGCCGACGCGGTGGATCAAACGAAAGCGCGGCTGGCGGCGGATTGGCGGCTGGTCGGCGACGAAAAACTGAAAATCACTCTCGCCCCCAAAAGCCGGGGGTACACCGGGCGAGAGCTGGCCGACCGGTTGGCGGAAAAGGGGATCGTCGCCGAATTTGCCGACCCCGATCATCTGGTGCTGATGCTGACCCCCGAAACCGGAAACGCCGCCCTGTCCCGGCTGGAGGCGACGCTAAAGGCCGTCCCGCCCAAACCGCCCATTGCCGACGCGCCGCCTCCCCTGCCCCGGCTCAAGCAGGCGACGTCCGCCCACGCCGCTCTGACGGCGCCCGCCGAGGAGATCGCCGCGGCAAACGCCGCCGGCCGGATCCTGGCGGCGCCGACGGTCAGTTGTCCTCCGGCGGTGCCGGTCGCGGTCTGCGGCGAGGAGATCGACGACGACGCCTTGCGGGTCTTCGCCTATTACGGCATCTCCCGCTGCAGAGTAGTCAAGGAATAAAGGCACTAAGTTGTTGGAAGGAGAATGAAAATGAGACGTTGTTTTTTGGCGATTATCGGCGTTGTTTCACTCTTGTTCCTCGTATCCTGTCAATCGACAACACATAGGCCCAACTTTTGGCCAAATGAAACTACAAAAAATAACTTCGATACAACGTCTGATTCCGCCAGTACGCACCGCAACACCGTTTCAACGCGAACAAATTCAACCACTGTATTTCAAACAGAGGTGAGTAAAATGGGTACTACGTCATCCACGGAGGTATTTGATGCCAAAAAACGGCTTCGTGAACTGGGAGCGCTATTATCGGAAAGTCATCGGGGCGAAATCCAACTGCATTTCCACAAATACGAAATTGAGAAGGATATCGTGGTTAAGGATTGGGATCTGATCCGGCAGTGGGGAAAGGCGTTTTCCACCATGAATGTTACGGAAAAGCCATTCGAACACTACTATGGCGGCAACTTTGATATGACCATTCAAATGGGATCACAGACAATAAAACTTATTTTTGAGGGAAGCGCCGCCATCGTTTTTCCTGAGCATCCCGAGATTATGCTTCGTATAGATTTGCCGTATGATGAATATACAGCCGTAATGGAAGCCAGTGGTTTATGACAAAAAGGGAATCGTATATAAGATTCATCGTTCAAAAACGCCGCTGTCACGGTTTTGTGACAGCGGCGTTTTTGTATGCCCTCATCAGCCGATCGGCTCAAAGTCGGCCGGGCCGTGTTTGCACAGCGGACAGACGAAATCGTCGGGCAGCTCGCCCTCGTGGACGTAGCCGCAGATCTTGCAGACGTAGCCCTTTTTGCCCTCGGTTTCCGGCTTGGGTTTGACGTGATCCTGATAATAGGTGTAGGTCATGGTATCGACGTTGGAGAGCACCCGCGCCTCGGTGATGGAGCAGATGAACATCCCGTGGGTGTCCAGATCGACGTACTGCTCCACCTTGAGGGACATCATGGCGTTGATGTACTTGGGCAGGAAGACCAGCCCGTTTTCGCTGCGCAGCACATCGACGCCCTCAAACTTATCGACGCTGCGGCCGCTGCGAAAACCGAAATCCTCGAACACCTTAAAGGGAGCGTCGGTCGACAGGCAGTTGACGTTCATCACGCCGGTCTGCCTGATGACGTGGTGGGAATAGTTCTGCTTGTTGATGGTGACGGCGACCCGGTTGGGGGTGTTGGTGACCTGGGTGACGGTGTTGACGATCAGCCCGTTGTCCTTTTTGCCGTCGTGGGAGGTGACCACGTACAATCCGTAGCCGATCTTG
>JBMNVL010000012.1:0-24746 GCA_050946775.1 Acutalibacteraceae bacterium | reverse complement strand
AGACCTGCTCGCATTATATCATAGGAGCTTTTTCTCCTCAACGGCATAAGCCTCTTTTCAACCACCAGCTTAGCTGGTGGTTTTCGTTCTACAAAAAAACCGCCTCTCGCGATAACGCGAGAGGCGGTTTGGCTTTATCCGATTCAAAACGCGGCGATCTTTCCGGTGGCGTATTGCAAAATCATCAGCGCGTCGGATGCGGAAACGCCGTTTTGCCCGTCCACGTCGGCGGCCAGCGCCTGCGATTCACTCAGCACGACCTTGCCGGTGGCCGCTTGCAGTGCCAGCAGAGCGTCGGCAGCGGTTACGGCGTCGCCGCCGTTCACCTTCCCCGGCTCAAAGGGCGGCCGCTCCTCCAACGCATCCGTCGCGTCATCCAGCGCCTGCCGGGCGGCGGTCAGCGTCTCGGGCGAGGCAAAATCCCCCAGCGCCAGCAGGGCGTCGGCGCTTTGGCGGACGGTTTCGTACGCCGCCCAAGAGGCGGCGGTATACGCCTGCTCGGCCTTTTGGGGCGGCAAGACGGCCTCCAGTGCCGCCCTTTCTTCTTCCACGGCGGTCAGATCGACGATCCGCGCCGCCGTGACCGTCAGGGAAAAATCCCCCGGCGTATAGTTTTCCGGCTCCAGGTAGAGCTGCAGCCGGTTGATCGCCGTCCAGTCAAACGCGCCCTGCCGGCCGGACGCGTCGGGATCGCTCGCCAGCCAGAGATACCCGTTCCTCCCGTCCAGCGGCAGGGAAAGCCGGTTGACCCCTTCCGTCAAGGCGCCGACGGCGGTATCCGCCGCCAGACCCACCCCGAAAGTGGCGACACGGTCGGGATCGGCCGAGCGCAGCAGCGCCCAGCCGTCCTGATTGAGAGTGCCGGTATATCCCGCGGGCGCCCGCAGCGTCAGCTCCAGCTGCAGCGCCAGCGCCGACCGGTCGTGGCGGGACAGATCCACCCCTACCCCGTCGACGGTGCCGCGGGCATAGACCCAGTCGGCCAAAAGGGTGGTCATCCCGTCCTCGGGATAGACCCCGTTCAACCGGGAAAAATCGGCGGCGGCGTAAGTGGTCTCCACCATCCCGTCCCGCACGGCGCGCAGATCGTCCCGTGCTTGGCGCAGACGGGTCAGTCCCGCCGTTTCGTCCGCGACGGTCGCCAGGGCGTTTTCCCGCGCCCGCTCAAAGGCGGCCACGCTGTCGGCGCGATACGCGATCGCCGGATCAAACGGCGCGTCGGCAATGGCGGTGATCTCGTCCCGGGTGATCTGCATCACGTCGTTGACCAGCATCACCCGCGACAGGGTCATGGCCATCAGCGGCGCCGCTCCGTCCATTACCACGTCGCTTTTCAGCCGCAGGGTGAAGATCATCCGCTGCACGTCGGTCCAGTCCATCAGTCCCCGGGAATTGGTGCAGGGGCGGTCCAGCGGGATGGACAGCTCGAGATGCCCGTCGCGCATATCGACGTCGGCCGGGTGCAGATCCCAGCCGTAGTTGTGCTCCGAGTTGGTCTCGTTGCCGCCGCCGTTGACGATCAGATTGGGATCGCCCTCTTTGTCGGCGACATCGGCGGAACGCAGCTTGACGGTGATCCCGTCCCACGCGGTATCGGGATCGACCGATCCGTCGGTACACACGAGATCCACCGTGACCTTCAGCCGCAGTCCGGTGCGGCCGGGATAGTCGGTCTGCAGATCGATCCCGTGCTCGCGATCCGTCCCGTCGGCATTTTTCCAGTCGGCGTACAGGGTGTTGCCGTACAGGAGATTGCGGGTCTCGTCGGAATAGGTCCGCTCAAGCGCGGAAAACCGGCCCAGCTCGTACACCGGGATATCCTCCGTTTGCGCCGCCGCGGCGCCGGCGCCGCCGATCAGCGCCATAATCGCCAGCCACGCGGCGAACCGTTTGATCGTCTTCATCCGCCTTGCTCTCCTTTTCCGTCATCTGTTGTTATCATACGCAATTTGGGCCGAAAAGTCAACAAAAACGTCCCCATCCGGATCGGATGAGGACGTTTTTTGTAAACGGATCAGAACTGGTTGATCTTGCCGGTGGCAAACTGGAGAATCGCCAGCGCGTCGGACGCGTCGACTTCCCCGTTGCCGTTGACGTCGGCCGCCTTGGTCTGGGCCTCGGTCGCGTTGATCTTGCCGGTCGCGATCTGCAGCGCCATCAGGGCGTCGGCGGCGGTGATGCCGTCTTTGCCGTCCACGTCGCCGATCGTCACGTCCGAAGGCTGGTCGTCAGCCTTGGAAGGATCAACGATCTGGGCGTTGGTGATGATCATGGCGGTGGTGCCGTTGTCAAACTTGTTGGTGCTGTCGATGAAGATGCGGAACCGGGAAACGTTGTCCCAATCGATGGCGCCCTTCTCCTCGACAAACTCGGTCAGCGGGATCTCCAGCTCGTTTTCGCCGGATTTCAGCCCGGTGGTGGGTTTGATGGTAACGCTGACGCTCTGCTCCTCGCCGTCGACCAGCGCCGACGCCAGCAGGATCTTACCGCTGGCGAAGACCGCGCTGTCCTCCTCACCGGTGTCGTTGGACAGGGTGAGAGCCAGCTTCAGGGTGGCATTCTCGACGTCCACCTGCGCGGGCTTCTTCAGGTCGACCCAGCCGGCCTGCAGCGTCGCGTTTTCAGCGGTATCGTAGTCGCCGGCCACCACGGGGGTGAAGTCGGCCACGAGGGTGGGATCGACGTCCGCCGATTTGTCGAGGATCTCCACCGTGTTGAGCTTCAGGGTGGTGTTGAGACCCTCCTGGTTGTTGAAGTACATCCGGAAGCGGTTGATGGCGCTCCAGTCGATCTCGCCCTTGGGATCGGAATACTCGCTCAGCGGGATCATCACGTCGTTCTCGCCTTCCGCCGGCTCGGCGATCACGCCGGCGTCGGTCAGGGATTTGATGTTGTAGCCGACGTTGTTCTCGCCCTGCTCGTTATCCTCGGTCGGCGTGGTATCGGCCGAACGCAGCCGGAAGAAACCGGTCTCGAACGGGCCTTCGCCGGTCAGGGTGAAGTTGACGTGCAGATAGGTGTTGTCAGGATCGGTCACGGGTTTGACGTAGCTGGTGATCCAGGGAGTCTCCAGGGTCTTGTCGCTCTCGTAAGTCTCTTCGCTGCTGAACGCGCCCAGCACGCCCTCGGCCAGCTCTTCGTTCTCGTCGATGATGGCGACGCTGTCCAGCTTCAGGGTCGTACCGGTGACTTCCTCCGGAATACCGTCAAAATACATCCGGAAACGGTTGACGTTCGCCCAGTCGATCTCGCCGGTGTAGGCGTTGATCTCGCTGAGCGGGACTTTAACGCTGTTCTTGCCGGCAACCGGCTGCTCCATGATGCCTTTGTCCTGCAGGCTGCGGAACGCATAGCCGACGTTGTTTTCGCCGTCGGGAGGAGTGGTGCCCTCATCGTCGGGCGAGCGCAGACGGAAGAAGCCGGTGCCGAACACCTCGTCGTCCGCCAGTTCGCTGTCGTTGGTCAGGGTGTAATCCACCGTCAGGAAGACCTTGGACAGATCACGGCCGGACAGATCGACCGGGCTGACCAGCGTCAGCCAGTCGGCCACCAGAGTGGCGCCGTTCTGGGTGTGGACGGTGCTGTCGTGCCATTCGGCAACGGCGCCTTCCACCGGCTGGTAATCCTCTTCGGTCTCGTCCTCCAGACGGATGTTCTCCATCGTCATGGCCACTTCTTCCAGCGGAACTTCGGCAGCCTCGGCCTTGGCGGCGATGCCGTCAAAATACAGACGCAGCCGCTCGATGGTCGCCCAATCGATGGTGCCGGTCTTGCCGGTGAACTCCAGCACCGGGACGCGGATCTCGTTTTTGCCCTCGACCAGGGTGGGCAGACGGGATGCCACGCTGTACTGCAGGTTGTTCTCGCCCTCGGTCTGGGCCGAACGCAGCACCAGATTGCCGGTGGTGAACACCTCGGCATGGGTCAGGGTCAGATCAAAGCAGATGTACACTTTGGTCAGATCGCTGCCCGACAGGTCGATCGGATAGCTGTCGGCGTAGGTCCAGTCCATCTGGATGACATTCTGGCCCTTCATGGTGGCCGCCTCGTTGTTCGCGGTCCAGGTGCCGACGACTTTGCCTTCCGCCGAGGCGGCGATTACCGTCATCGGCAGGACGAACAGCACGCTCAACGCCAGAGCGAGCAGTCTTTTCGTCAACTTCATTTCGTTTCATCCTTTCTGTTTGGCGGTCATCCGCCGTACGGTTATCTATTGTATAAAAAAACGGCGCTTTTGTCAATGGATAAATTATGAATTGTTCGTAAAACAAAGGAAAGATCCCGGTCGTTCGGCCGGGATCTTTCCTTTGTTAGAGGGGTGTTTTGAGGAGGGTAGAAATCGTACCCGTTCGCGGGGACGTTCCGGTGCGGCTCCTTCCCGTCCCTCAGGTACGGCTTTATTATAGCACGTCCACCCGGCGGATTGTGAATGAACTGTGACCAAACTATGAGTTTTTTGGAAAGGATCCGGGGCAAGAAAAATGAAATTAAGGCAATTTTGTAAAATTTTGAACAAATGTTTGCATTTTTAGAACATATGTGCTATTCTAAAGATGCAAAAAGCCAAAACACGCTGTTTTCAGCGTTTGACATCGCGTCTTAAGGGAGGTCTTTCCATGGCGGAACTGACGAACAAGCAGCAAGCCGTGCTGACCTTTTTGAAGCAGCGCGCGCAGGACGGGATCCCGCCTTCGGTGCGGGAGATTTGCACCGCGACCGGCATCAAATCCACCTCCACCGTCCACGCCTGTCTGCGGGCGCTGGAGGAGGGCGGGTACATCGACCGCAAAAGCGGGCTCAACCGCGCCATTCGCCTGCCGGGCGAAAAGGTGGCGCGGGTACCGCTGCTGGGCCGGGTCACCGCCGGCCAGCCGATCCTCGCCGTCGAAGAGGTGGAGGAGTACGTTCCCTACTCCGGCAAGGGCTACCAGCCGGGCGAGCTGTTCGCTCTGCGGGTGATGGGCACCAGTATGATCGGCGCCGGCATTCTGGACGGCGACGTGGTGATCGTCAAGCGTACTCCCGTGGCGGAAAACGGCGATATCGTCGTCGCCCTGATCGGGGACGAGGCGACCGTCAAGCGGTTTTTCAAGGAGGACGGCCATTTCCGGCTGCAGCCCGAAAACGACGCGTACGAGCCCATCATCGTCGACGAGGTGACGGTACTGGGCAAGGTGGTTTCCTTGCTGCGGTATTTCTGATCCGGACAACGAAAACCCGGCGACCAAACGGTCGCCGGGTTTTTTTGGCGTTTTTCGGATCAGCGGTTGCGGTTGAAGATGTTCTGCAGATCGCGATCCCAATCCTCCATCCCGTCGGAGGTGTTGTTGATGGTCTTCATAAAATCGCTGCCCGCCGGGGTAGACATCTGGCTGGCGGGATCGGCGCTGCTCATCACGCCGGTGGAGATCATGGTGATGACCATCTCGTCGTCCAGCGTGTCGTCGAAGGACACGCCCCAGATCACGTTGGCGTCCGGGTGAGCGGCGTCGGTGATGATGGCCGAGGACGACTCGACGTCCTCCAGATCGATATCCGGCGAGGCGGTGATGTTGATGATCACGCCCTTGGCGCCGTTGATCGAGGTCTCCAGCAGGGGGCTGGTGATGGCCGAACGGGCGGCTTCCTGCGCCTTGTCCTTACCAGTGGCGCGGCCGACGCCCATATGCGCGTAGCCGGCATCCTTCATGATGGCGGTCACGTCGGCGAAGTCCAGATTGATATACGCCGTGCCCTGGATCAGCTCGGAAATGCTCTGCACCGCCTGGCGCAGGACGTCGTCCGCCACTTCGAAGGCGTTGGCGAGGGTGATCCGCTGCTCGCTGACCAGCTTCAGCCGCTCGTTGGGGATGACGACCAGGCTGTCGACGTTCTCCCGCAGCGCGGCGATGCCGGCCTCGGCCTGCGTCATCCGCTTTTTGCCTTCAAACGCGAAGGGCTTGGTGACGACGCCGACGGTCAGGATGCCCAGCTCCCGGGCGATGGACGCCACGATGGGCGCCGCGCCGGTGCCGGTGCCGCCGCCCATGCCGGCGGTGATAAACACCATGTCGGTGCCCCGCAGCGCGGCGGTGATCTCCTCGGTGCTTTCCTCAGCGGCGCGCTGGCCCTTTTCGGGGTTGGCGCCGGCACCCATGCCATGGGTCAGTTTTTCGCCGATCTGGATCTTCTGATCGGCCTGCGACTGCACCAGGGCCGGATGGTCGGTGTTGAGCGCCAGAAATTCCACGCCCTTGACGCCGGCGCGCACCATGCGGTTGATGGCGTTGCCGCCGCCTCCGCCGATACCGATAACTTTGATCTGCACGAAATCTTCCGCGGTGTTATCATACTCAAATGGCATAACGACATCCTCCTAAGCGAATAAATTCCACAAAGCCGGTCCCCGACCGACTCTGCCTTTTTCACCTTTGTTTTTTCATTCTAACACGAGAAAATATTTTTTTCAACCGTTTGACGGCAAGAAAATCGGAAAGTTTTGGTTTTTTTCAACTTTTTCGCCCCAAATTTCGGTTTTCATTCAAAAATCCCTTAATTTTCGGGAGCGGTCGTGGCGGTGTTTCCACCGCCGGCGGAAGCCGTCGTGGTCGCCGTCGCCGATTTGGAGATGGCCTCGTCCAGCCCCTCAGGACGGAAAACGATGTATTTTTTCTGATCCTCGGCGTCGGAATACGCCCGCACGTTGAGGGTGCCGCGCGCCGACTGGCCGTAATCCGCCAGCACCTTTTGCATGGTGGCGGCGATCACCGACGCTTTGTGATCCAGATTGTCGTCGTTGCCCACCAAAAAGGTGATCTGGTTGTTCCAGCGCACCCGGATATCGGTTTTATCGGTCATATCGATCTCGGTCAGCTGCCCCAGGTCGTTTTCCGTCAGCGTCTTTCTCAAGGTGGTGACGATGGTCAGACTGCGTTTGTCCAGCGCCTGACCGCCCACCGTCGGATCCTGGCCGGTGCTGCCCCGGATGGCGAGATACCGCATGGGCACCTCGCTGTCGCCGCCGGTCAGCTGCAGTCCCCGTCCGGTTGTGCTGACCAGCAGCCAGCCCTCCGCCGTGGGGATCACCCCCAGCGGCGTCGCCTCGGTGATCGCGATGCGCACCGTGTCCAGTCCCAGCTTGGTATCCACCGTCACCTTTTCGGCAAAGGCGAACGCCTGGCGGACGTTTTCGCCGGCTTTCTCTTTATTGAGCGAAAAGATGCTTTGCCCGATCCGGATGCCGCTTTTGCCGATGATGGCCGCCTCGTCGTAACGGGTATTGCCCTCCACCACGATCTTCTTGACCCCGAACAGGGCGGCGCGTTCGCCGGCGCTTGTCGACGACGGCGTGGACAAAAACAGCACCAGATTGACGACGATCATCAAAAGGATCGCCACGATCAGCGTCACCGCCAGCTGGGCTCTGGTCATGGGCGGTTTGGTTTTGGTCGTTTCCTTTGCCATGCGATCGTTCGTCCTTTCCGCCGCGGCGCGGCGTATGAATTATCGGTCCTTCACCCGCCGGACAACAGCGCCCGCGCGGGTCAGGCAACCCGCCAGATCCTCGTATCCCCTGTCGAGATGATGCAGCGCGGTGACGGTGGTTTCTCCCTGCGCGGCCAGCGCGGCGATCACCAAAGCGGCGCCGCCTCGCAGATCGGTGCATTCCACCGGCGCTCCCGACAGACGGGACACGCCATCCACCACCGCGACCCGTCCCTCCACCTTGATCCGGGCGCCCAAACGGGCCAGCTCGTCAACGTGGCGGTAACGGCTTTCAAATATGTTCTCCACAAACACGCTGGTGCCCTCGGCAACGCACGCCATCGCCATCAGCGGCGCCTGGGCGTCGGTGGGAAAGCCCGGATAGGGCATGGTGCGCACGGTCTTGATCCGCCGCAGGCGTTTCGGTGCCCTCAGCGAGACGGTATCCTCCGTCAGCCGCAAATCGCAGCCGGCCTCCTCGAACACCGGCAGCACCGCCGCCAGATGCGCGGGTTTTGCGCCCCGCAGGGTGATCGATCCGCCGGTAACGGCGCCTCCCGCCAGAAAAGTGGCCGCTTCGATCCGGTCGGGCAGCACCCGGTGGGTACCCCCGTGCAGACGGGGCACTCCCTCGATGCGGATCACGCCCTCGCCGTCGCCGGCGATCCGCGCGCCGCAGCGACGCAGATAATCGCACAGATCCCGGATCTCGGGTTCCCGGGCGGCGTTGGTGATCGTCGTGACGCCTTTGGCGGTCACCGCCGCCAGCAGCACGTTTTCGGTGGCGCCGACGCTGGGAAACGCCAGCGGGATGTCGGCGCCCCGCAGGCCGCCGTTACAGCGGCAGCACAGCGCACCGCCCTCTTCCCGGACGGTCATCCCCATCCGCCGCAGGGCGGACAGGTGCAGATCAATGGGACGCGGACCCAGCTCGCATCCGCCGGGAAAGGAGAGATCCGCTTCGCCGGTCCGGGCGGCGATCGCTCCCAAAAAGACGATGGAGGAACGCATTTCCCGCATCAGGCGGTGGGGTACGTCCGACCGGCAAAGGCCGGCGGGATCCACCGTCGCCGTCCCGTGATCGAACGTCACCTTGCAGCCAAGCCACCGCAAAATCGCGGCGGACGCCCGCACGTCAGCCAGATCGGGACAGTTTTCGATCACGCTGGCGCCGTCGGCCAGCAGAGTCGCCGCCAAAACGGGCAGGGCCCCGTTTTTGGCTCCGTGGATGGGGATCTCCCCTTGCAGACGATGTCCGCCCTCCACAATCAGTTTTTCCATATGGTCACCCCTCTTTTTCGGAATGTGGCTTTTTTACAGCCCATTCTATGCCGAAAAAGAGGGTGGGGTTATTCTTTCTCGCCCAGCACTTCCCGGATGACCCTCCAGATCCGCTCGTCGGCGTCCAGAATGGCGGCGCGACGGGCGGCGTCGCCCATTTGAGACAGAGTATCGGGTTTTGTCACCAATTCCCGCACCGCCGCCCACAGCGACTCCCCGGTCAGATCCTTTTCCTCGATGCAGCGCGCCGCGCCGCGATTGACCAGCGCCATGGCGTTGTGATACTGGTGGTTTTCCGCCACATAGGGCGACGGGATCAAAATCGAGGGTTTGCCCGCCGCCGGCAATTCGCTGAGCGTCATGGCGCCGCACCGGCAGATCACCAGATCGGCCGCCGCCATGCAGCGGGGCATATCGTCGATATATTCTCGCACGGAAAAGCCGTTTTTGTCAAGCGGCAGTCCTTTGGCGGTCATCCGCCGGCAAAACGCCGGGTAGGCGCCGGCCGCTTTGCCCACCGCGTGGATATGCTGGATCCCGCCGTCGGCGGCGCTTTTTTCCATCACGTAGAGCATCGCCTCGTTGAGCGCCGGCGCACCCAGACTGCCGCCGAAGGAGAGCACCAGCGGCCGCTCGTCCAGCCCCAGTTCACGGCGGGCCTGCTCCCGGTCGGCCGCGACGAAGCCCGGCCGCAGCGGGTTGCCGGTAATGACCACCCGCACGTCGTCGGGCAGATGACGGCGCGCCGCTTCGTTGGCGACCATGGTCGCCGCGGCGTACCGCGCCAGCATTTTCACGGTAACGCCCGGCAGAGCGTTGGATTCGTGGGTGAGCACCGGAATGCCCATCTTCGCCGCCTTGCGCAGCACCGGACCGCTGACGTAGCCGCCGGTGCCGATGGCGATATCGGGGCGAAAATCCTTGATGATCCGCCCGGCCGAAAAGCCGGAGGTGACCGCGTGAACGGCGGCCTTGACGTTGCGCCCGATATTTTTGACGCTCAGCCGGCGCTGAAAGCCCTGCACGTCAATAGTGCGGATGGGATAGCCCGCCTTTGGCACCAGCACCGTCTCCATCCGCCCTTTGGCGCCGACGAACAGAATCTCGGCGTCAGGGCGTTCGGCTTTGATCTTATCGGCAATGGCCAGCGCCGGGTTGATATGCCCCGCCGTGCCGCCTCCGGTCATCAGTACCCGCATCGTGTGATCCTCCTCATTCCTCTTTGACGTGGCTCTGCCGGGAGATCGACAGCACGATCCCCATCTGCGCCAGCAGCATCATCAGCGAGGTGCCTCCATAGCTGAAGAAGGGCAGCGAAATACCGGTGTTGGGGATGGTGTTGGTGACCACGGCGATGTTGAGCAGCACCTGGATGCCCACCTGGGCGGTCAGGCCGATGGCCAGCATCGAGCCGAATTTGTCCTTGGCCCGCATTCCGATGACGAAGCCCCGCCATACCAGCAGACCGAACAACGCGATCACGAGGACGGCGCCGATCAGCCCCAGCTCCTCGCAGATCACCGAGAAGATGAAATCGTTTTGCGGCTCGGGCAAAAACAGGTGTTTTTGGCGGGAATTGCCCAGTCCCTGCCCCATCAGCCCGCCTGAGCCGATGGCGTACAGCGACTGCACCGTCTGCCAGGCCTGGTCGCGGTCGACCTCGAACACCCCCAGCGGGTCACGCCACACGGCGATGCGGTCCTGCTCGTAGCCCATTACGCCGACCATCAAAAACACCGCCGCGGCGCCCAGCAGGATGATTCCCGCCAGATAGATCCGGCGCGTCCCGCCGACGTACATCATCACCAGCCCGATCGAAAGCAGCAGCATGGTGCCCGACAGATGCGGCTCCTCGAAAACCAAAAAGCAGACCACGCCGAGGATCAGCAAAAAGGGCACAAAGCCGTTTTTGAAGGTGTTCATCCGCTTGTGGTTGAGCGAAATCAAATGCGCGAACAGCAAAATCAAAGCGAATTTGGCGATCTCCGACGGCTGGAACTGGATGCCGGGCATCCGGATCCAGCGGTGGATCCCGTTTTGCGCCGGCAAAAGCAGCACCACCACCAGCAGGATCACCGCGATCCCCATCAACGGGATGGCCAGCCGGTGCCAGATCTGGTAGTTGACGTAGGACACCGCCACCATGGCGACGATACCGCCCAGCGCGAAGAGCAGCTGCTTGCTGATGTAAAAATAACTGTCGCCGTCGTTTTGGGAGTAGGCGTAGGCGTAGCTGGCGGAATACAGGCAGATCAATCCCACCGCCAGCACCGCCAGCAGGATCACGAAAAAGGGCATATCCATCCCGCCTTTGGTGAAAAACAGCCCCTGCCGGCGGGTCGACCGGGTCCGCGGGGCTCTCGCCGTCTGGTTCGCGGTCATACTACCGTCCCTTTCCAGTAAAATATCAAGCGTAAACGTACAGCAGCAGCGCCGCGGCGCCGCCGATCAGCGTCAAAAAGCTGAACACGCCGACGATCTTGTTCTCGCTCCAGCCCGACAGCTCGAAGTGATGGTGCAGCGGGCTCATCTTGAACAGGCGCTTGCCGTGGGTCAGTTTGAAATAGGACACCTGCAGCATCACCGACAGCGTCTCGGCGATGTAGACGATCCCCACCGGGATCAGCAGCAGCGGGATCTCCATTTCAAAGGCCAGCGCGCACAACACGCCGCCGATGAACAGCGATCCGGTATCCCCCATAAACACCCGCGCGGGGTGGAGATTGTACAGCAAAAATCCGGCCAGAGCGCCGGCCAGAGCCGCCGCGATCAGTCCGTAGCTCACCAGTCCCCATTGATAACCGACGCAGCCCACGGCAACGAAAAACAGCGCCGCCACGAAGGTGACCGATCCGCACAGACCGTCCACCCCGTCGGTGAGGTTGGTGGCGTTGGTGGTGCCCACCACCACGAAAATAACGATGGGCACGATCCACAGTCCCAGATCCACCCGGCCCACGAAGGGCACCAGCATCTGGGGACTGCCGCCGTGCTCGGCGAACAGCGCCGCCGCGTAGGCCGCCGCCACCAAAAGCTGTGCCAGCAGCTTTTGCCGGCCGGTCAGACCGAGGTTGCGTTTTTTGATTACCTTGATGTAATCGTCGGCGAAGCCGATGGCGCCGCAGCCCAGCGCCAGCAGCAACGGGCTGCCGTAGGTGCGCAGCCACTGGGTCATGCTGGCGGCGCCGATCAGCGCCAGCGCCACGCTGCCCGCCACCAGCGCCAACACCCAGGCGGCGATGAAGATCAGCCCGCCCATGGTGGGCGTGCCCTGTTTGTTTTTGTGCCAGGACGGACCGATGTCCCGGATGGTCTGTCCGAATTTCCATTTGTGCAGCACCGGGATCATCCACCGGCCGATCAGCGCCGCGATCAAAAAAGCGCCCAACCCCGTCAGCGACAGGGTCAAAACGGTTGCCAGATTCATTTAACGATTCCCCTCTTTCAACGCCTCGGCGATCACTTCCCGCTCGTCGAGGTGGATCACCCCGTCCTTGAGCACCTGGTAGGTCTCGTGCCCTTTCCCGGCCAGAAGCAGGGTATCGCCCGGGCGGGCGTTGGCGATCGCCCAGCGGATGGCCTCCACCCGGTTTTCGATCACCGTCCGGGGCGCGTCAGCCGGCATACCGGCCAGGATCTCCCCGATGATGGCGGCGGGATCCTCGGTGCGGGGATTATCCGACGTCACGATGCAGAAATCGGCGTACTTCGCCGCGATGGCGCCCATTTTGGGGCGTTTGGTCTTATCCCGGTCACCGCCGCAGCCAAACAGCACCACCAGCCGTCCGGCGGCGCATTCCTTCATGGTGCGGCAGATGTTTTCCAGTCCGTCTGGGGTATGGGCGTAGTCGATCACCACGGTGAAATCCCGCTCGACCGGCACGATCTCGGCGCGGCCCTTGACCCCCTTGCAGGCCGACAGCGCCCGGGACACCGCCTCAAAGGGCAGCCCGATCGCCAGCGCGCAGGAAGCCGCCGCCATGGCGTTGTAGACCGAGAAATCGCCGGGGATCGCCAGGCGCACCCGGTCGATCTCCCCGAACCCGACCAGTTCGAAATCCACCCCGTCGGGGCGCTTGCGGATGTTGCGGGCGGTAAAATCCGCCTCGTCGTTGCCCACCGAGAAGGTGGTGAAGGGACAATCCATCCCCTCCCGCATGGCGCCGGACGCCGGATCATCGAGATTGACGATCCCCTTTTCGCACATCGTAAAGAGCTTTTTCTTGGCGTCCCGGTAATTTTCCATGGTGCCGTGATAATCGAGATGATCCTGCGTCAGGTTGGTGAACACGGCGGCGTCGAACCGGCAGCCGTCCACCCGTCCCTGATCCAGCGCGTGAGAGGAGACCTCCATCACCGCGTAGGCGCAGCCCTCGGCCACCATCAGGGAAAACATGCTTTGCAGATCGTAGGGATCGGGCGTGGTATGCCCCGAGGGCAGTACCCGCTCGCCGATCATATTCTGGATGGTGCCGACCAGACCGGTCTTGTACCCGTTTTGCTCCAGAATGGATTTGAGCAGATAGGACACCGTGGTCTTGCCGTTGGTGCCGGTGATGCCGATCAGATGAAGCCGCCGGGAGGGACGGCCGAACCAGTTGGCGCACATCATCGCCCAGGCGTGGCGGGTCGACGGCACCAGGATCTGACCGGGCAAGCCGAGATCCCGCTGGGTCACCACCGCCGCGGCGCCGGCCTTTACCGCCCCGGCGGCGTAGTCGTGGCCGTCGGACGCGGTGCCCCGGATGCACACAAAGACCCACCCCGGGCCCACCTTGCGGGAATCGCAGGTGATCCCCTCGACCGTCGCGGTCAGGGTGGTGACCGCCCCGGTATCCGCCATCAATTCCTGAATCGTCATGCTTTTGATCCGCCTTTCAATAGATGAGAAACGCTGTTACGCGATGTTGTCCTGATACACGAATTCCACCGTCACGATGGTGCCGCGGGTCACCCGCTGACCGGGATCCACGCTCTGGCGCTGCGCCAGCACCGTACCGCTTTCCTCGGTAACGCCCTGGATCTGCAGGTTTAGCCCGTAGTCCGCCGCCAGCGCGTTGGCCTGGGACAGGGTGCAGCCGGAGAAATCGGGCACGGTGACCAGATCGTCGTCGGCGCCGCCCTTTTCGGTGTAGATGACCACCACGCCGTTTTGCGGAATGGTGGAGCCACCCTCGGGCACCTGTGCGGCGACGGTGCTGCCGTTGCCCACGACCTTGCAGGTCAGCGACTGCGCCGTGATCTTGCTTTGAGCGGTGGAGACCGAATCCCCCACCACGTTGGGGGTGATCCGGTTCATGCTCGCCAGCTCCTCGGCGGTGTACTGCGGCTCGATCCCGAGATACGGCAGCGCTTCGGTCAGCACCTTTTGGGCGACCGGCGCCGAAATGGTGCCGCCGTACCGCACCGCGCACTGGGGCTGATCCAAAATCACCAGGATCGCCACCTGCGGATCGTCCGACGGAGCGTAGCCGGCAAAGGACGCCCACACCTCGTTGACGCCGGTGCTGACCAGCTTTTCGGTCTGGTCGGAGGTGCCGGTCTTGCCGGCGACCCGGTAACCCGCCACGTAGGCGTTTTTCGAGCCGGCGTTGACCGAGGTATCCAGCATTGCCGACAGCCGCTTGGAGGTGGACGCCGAGATCACCTGGCGCACCATCTGCGGCGCGGTGTTGTGGATGACGTTGCCGTCCCGGTCGAGCACCTGCTGGACGACGTAGGGCTTCATCAGCTTGCCGCCGTTGGCGACCGCCGACATGGCGTTGATCAGCTGGATGGGGGTGATCTTGAAGGTCTGCCCGATCGCTTCCGAGGGCAGCTCCAGCGGGCCGAGATGCTCGGCGTCGTAATACAGCCCGGCCGAAATGGGCGCTTCGCTGAGCATATCGATGCCGGTGCGCTGGGTAAACCCGAAGCCGGTATAGTATTTGAAGAACAGATTGGGCCCGATCCGCTCGGCCAGTTGGGCGAACGCCGGGTTGCAGGAGGTGGAAATGCACTGCGGGAACGCCTGGGTGCCGTGGCCGGAGGGATAGACGTGGCATTTGATCGACACGCCGTAGTAGACCTGCTCACCGGTGCAGGTGAAGGTCGACGACTCGCTGACCAGCCCTTCCTCCAGCGCCATGGCGGAGGTGAAGACCTTGAACACCGAGCCCGGCTCGTAATAATCGGACACCGGCTTGTTGGTCCACTGGGTCTCCTGCGCTTTTTTGATGGCCGCCGCTTTTTCGTCTCCCGACAGTTTGGCGAAGGTCGCCGCCAGGGTGGGATCGGTCACCTCAAAGGGATCGTTGGGGTCGAAATCTCCCTTGGTGGCCATGGCGAGAATGGCGCCGGTGTTGACGTCCTGCATGATGCAGATGCCCCGGTTTTGGGCGCCGGTCTCGATCACCGCCTGCTCGAGATACCGCTCGGCGGTGGTCTGCACGTTCTGGTCGATGGTCAGCACCAGACTGCGTCCGTCCTGCGCGTCGACCGTCTTTTCAAAGCTGAGTCCCGACGGCAGCTCGTTGCCTCCGCCGTCCTTGGCGGTGACGATCCGTCCGGCGGTGCCGGCCAGTTCGGTCTCGTATTCCGCTTCCAGCCCGTACAGGCCGTAGTTGTCGGTGCCGGTAAAGCCCAGCACCGGCGCGAGCAGCGATCCCTGCGGGTACCGCCGCTTGTAGTCCTGGATGATTCGCAAAACGCTGGTCAGGCTGTGTTCGCTCACCCATTCCGACAGGGTGGTGGCCAGCGGCAGCTCGATCTTGGAGACCACCACCTCGTACTCCGAGGTGGTCTTGCCGGTCTTTTCGTACAGCTTATCCCGGTCGACCGTCAGCATCTCGGACAGATCGTCGGCGATCAGCCGGCGGGTGTCGTCGTCCTCAATGTGCTTGGGGGACATGATGACGGTATACACCCCGTAGGAGACCGCCAGCTCGTTCATATTGCGATCGAAAATGGTGCCCCGCTTGGGCGAGATGACGCTGTCGCTCATCTGCTGAGAAATGGCGCGCTTTTGCCAATCCTCGGTCTGGACCACCTGCAGTATCGCCAGCTTGCCGATCACGACGGCGCCCACCAGCGCCAGCACCGCCATAATGGCGATGGTACGCCGGCGCATCTGTTTGGTGGGCGTGGTGGTCGTGGTGGGCGTGATCTGTTTGGCCATGCTCCGTCCGTCCTTTCGTAAGCCGCCGTGGGTCAGCGTGAATCCCCACGCAAATAAGGCAAAAAACGAGAGTCAAGATCGTCCCATCCCAACTCCCGTCAAAGCCACCCGACCGTGTCGGTGACTGTCCGTCGGCACTATCAGGCATTGTTATATCTATTCTCACGTTAAAACAGGTATGCGAAGAAATCCGAAATTGCCGCGCCGATTTTTTGCAGCACGTTCTGATCGTCCTCGTTGGCGATTTCCACCGAATCGCCGTCCTCCACCGTGATGTACTGGATCTGGTGCGGCTCGATCTTCTGCATTCCCAGCTCGTTGACGGCATACTCCGACACCGCCTGGGCCGAGGTCTTGCTGGCCAGCTCGGTCTTGAGCCGCTCGTACTCGTCCTTGAGCGTCTGCAATTCCTCGTTGCGGGCGGTGATGATGGCGTTCATTTCGTTGAGCTGGACCCGGCTGGTCAGGGAAATGCCCACAAAGCCGATCACCACGGCGGCCACCGCCGCGATCACCGTAACGTTGAGGATCTTCTGCAGCCGGGCGCGCCGTTTGGCGGCTTTGATTTGCTTTTTGTTCGGTTTTTTCGTTTTCAATTCCACGATTTTCGCCTTCCTCGGCTCAAACAGGGACAATTCGTAGGCCTCTGTCCCGTATTGGTTGGCCGCCATACAGCTCGGCTCCTTTCTATGGTGATCTCGTCGAGAAATGGATCAATCCTCGTACCGGTCGTGCCGCTTTCCCACGCACCGCAGCTTCGCGCTGCGGGCGCGTTTGTTGGCGGCGATCTCCGCCGGCGTCGCCTCCGCCGGCTTGCCGCAAGGCTTGGCCGCCGGGGTACGCCCGCACAGGCAGACCGGGCAGTCCGGCGGGCAGATACAGCCCTTTCGCCAGGCGGCGAACCGCTGCTTGACCAGCCGGTCCTCCAGCGAATGGAAGGTGATCACCGCCAGCCGTCCGCCGGGTTTGAGCTGATCGAACGCGACGTTCAGCGCCCGGTCGAGCGCGCCCATCTCGTCGTTGACGGCGATGCGCAGCGCTTGAAACACCCGCCGGGCGGGATGGCCGTCCCGTCTGGCGGCCGCCGGCACCGCTCCCTTGACGATTTCCGCCAGCTGCAGGGTGGTGGCGACGGGCGTCTGTTCCCGCTGCCGCACGATGGCGCGGGCAATGGGGCGGGCGAAAGGCTCGTCCCCGAAAGTCTGAAAGATCTCCGCCAGTTGTTCGGCCGACAGAGTCGCCACCAGCGAGGCGGCGTCCGGTCCGGACTGGCTCATCCGCATATCCAGCGGCGCGTCGGCGTGGTAGGAAAAACCCCGTTCAGGCGTATCGAGCTGGTGGGACGAGACCCCCAGATCCAGCAGCACGCCGTCCACTCCGGCGATTCCCCGTTCGGCCAGCACCCGGTCCATCTGCGCAAAATTGCTCTGCACCACTTCGGCGGGAAGTCCCTTCAGCCTTTCGGAGGCTTCCGCCACCGCGTCGGGATCCTGGTCCAGCGCGATCAGCCGGCCGCCGCTCAACCGCGACGCAATCGCGAAAGCGTGACCGCCGCCGCCGGCGGTACCGTCGACGTAGATCCCGTCCGGCCGGATGGCCAGCGCCTCCAGCACCGGCCCGAGCAGCACCGGGATATGATACGTCCGCTCCATACCGTTATCCACGGGGCGCGACGCTGAGTTTCATAAATTGCTCTTTGACCTTTTCGGGCGTCATCTGGGCGTTGGCCTCCTCATAGGCCGCGGGATCCCAGATCTCCGCCCGGTCGCCGGCGCCGACGATCAGCGCCGCCTTTTCCAAACCGGCGAAGGAAAGCAGATGCCGGGGCAGCAGAATGCGTCCCTGCGCGTCGATCGCCACGTCGGTGGCGTTGGAGGACATATACCGCTGCAATTCGAACGCTTCGGCCGCCGGAAGAGTCTCAAAGGACGCCAGCAGCTGTTCCCACCGCTCCTCGGAGTACAGGTTGACGCACCGGTCGAACGCGACCGCCGCGACGAATTTCTCGCCCAGCTTTTCCCGCAGCTTGGACGGCACAAATACCCGCCCCTTGGCGTCGATATTGTGCTCAAACCGACCGCGCAGCATCCCTGATCCCTCCGTTTCGTCCTGTCGTTTCCCCGGCCGGTCGCCGGGGTGGTGGAAAACCCGGTGGAAAGAGTGGAAAACCACCACTTTTCTCCACAAAGACGCTTTTTCGCGCCACAATCCACCACTTATGCTCCCATTATAAAGGGTCGGCGTCAAAAATGCAAGAGGAGATTTTGCGGATTTTGGTCGCAAACGGCCCCAAACCCCCTGAAAACCGGCAAACGCCCGCCTTTTGCGGCGGCGTGCAAGCCGCTTTTATATATCCATATAAAGAAGGACGAGCCGGGGCGTTCCCCCACCCGCCGCTTGTGGAAGCGTCGCCAAAACCCGCCAGATATGGTGGATTTCGGCCATTTCTCCTTGTTGGATCCGTCCCGCGAAGCCGCCTTTTCCCCCGCGTTTGGCCCCTCGTTTTCCGAAAAAAAGAAGCCGGCAAAGAAGAAATTGTAAATTTTTTATGAACAAACGAAAATTTGTTCGTTCGTTTGCCCCTCTTCTGTAAAGGAAAACCCCTTTCGGCACAATATACAGGTACTTTTTCAAAAACGACCCCCAAATACGCCAATTCGGAGAAAATTAGAATATTTGTTCGGTTCCCTCTTGATTTTTGGAAAAGGATGTTGTATAATACGTTTGAACAAATGTTCTGCCTGTTCTTTTTTTCGGATAATCACCCCTTGCCCTTTAGGAGGTATGACATATGATCCTGTCGATCATCAGTGCCGTGGCGATGGTCATCATGACCGTCAGCATGCTGCTCAGAGCCCATCAGGTGAAAACCTGCCGGATGGCGCTTTTGCCGCTGACCGCCGGGTGCATGGAACTGTTCGCCGCCGGGTTTTTGACGCCCGTCGCCTTCCCGTGGCTGACGCTGCTGCTCTGCGGGCTGCGGCTGGCGCTGCTGGGCTGCTGCGGACTGGTGCTGCAGCGGGACGTCGCCGTCGCCAAGGCGGAGGCGCGCCGCAAGAAGCTGGCCCGTCGTCTCCAGGCGCGCACCGTCGAGCCGATGCTGCCCCAGATGCAGGTTCTGCCGGGCAGACAGCACAAAGTCGCCTGATCGCGTTTGCGCAAACGCTTGCCCCTTGCTCGTGTCCTCGCGGGCAAGGGGCAATTCGCTTTTTTATTCCGTTTGAAGGGGTTTGAGGTATGCTTGTCAATTATCTGACGGTGGCGCAGCAGGTCGCCATCCTGTTCATCCTGATCGCGCTGGGATTCATTTGCGGAAAGACCGGGATCCTGACACAAACTGTTTCCAAGCACGCTTCCGACCTGGTGCTGCTGTTCGTCACTCCCTGCGTCATCATCCACTCCTTCCAACGGCCCTTCGACGTCAAAATGTTGAAAATGCTCGGTCTGGCGTGTCTGCTGGCCTTTTTGATCCACGCCGGCGCGATCGGGCTTACCCATCTGCTGCTGCACGATCCCGACAAGCGCCGTCAACGGGTGCTCCACGTCGGCACGGTACTGTCCAACGCCGGCTTTATGGCGCTGCCCTTGCAGCAGGCGCTTCTCGGGGACGACGGCGTTTTCTTCGGCGCGGCGTACATCGCCATGTTCAATCTGGTGCTGTGGAGCTACGGGCTGCTGGAAATGAGCGGCGACCGCCGCGCCCTGTCTCCCCGCAAGCTGCTGATCAACCCGGGGGTGATCGGGCTGGTGATCGGCGGAGCGCTGTTTTTGTGTTCGGTCACCCTGCCCGAAATTCTCGCGGCACCCATCGCCCATTTGGCGGCGATGAACACTCCCCTGCCCATGCTGATCATCGGGTTTTATCTCTCCCAAAGCAATCTCAAAGCGGCGCTGCGGGACTGGCGGGGCTATCTCGCCATCGCCCTGCGGCTGGTCGTCGTACCGCTGGCGGCGCTGGGAATCATGTGGCTGTGCGGCGTGCGCGGAGCGCTTTTGGTCTCGATGGTCGTCGCCTCCAGCGCGCCGGTGGCGGCCGCCACCACCATGTTCGCCGCCAAATTCGACGGCGACGCCTCTCTGTCGGTCAACATGGTGTCCCTGTCCACCCTGCTGTCGATCCTCACCATGCCCCTGGTCGTCGGTCTGGCGCAAACCATGGCTTGACGGGACTCAAACGCCCTCTGTGGGTTGCGAGCAGCGAGGCTGCCTGACGGCGTGCCAGCTTTTTCTTCAACAGGGAAAGCCAGGTTTCGCTCCATTCTGGTTCGCTGCAGGAAGATTCTTCGGGCTAACGCCCTCAGAATGACGTCCCCACGAATTGCGTTGTCATCCTGAGCCGTTACGGCGAAGGATCTTTCTTCGTTATTCTGCCGGGCGACATCCTATCCGCCCTACGATTACGGGCACGTCTAATATCTAATGTCTAATGTCTACCATCTAAAAAAGGACGAATGGCATCTGCCATTCGTCCTTTTTTGTCTAACGTCACAGCGCCTTTAGGGCTTTGAAATCGTCCTTGAGGGAGCGGTACAGCTGCCGGTAAACGGCGTAGACCTTGTCCATCTGCGCCGCGTCCGCCTCGTTGGGCGATACGGTGGTTTTCACCTCGATCATCTGAGCGCAGGCCTCTTCCACCGAGGGATAGAGTCCCACGCCGACGCCGGCGAGGATCGCCACGCCCAGCGCCGGGCCTTCGGACGAGCGCAGGGTCTTGACGTCCCGGTGATAGACGTCGGCCAGCATCTGCCGCCACAGCTTGCTCTTGCCGCCGCCGCCGCAAGCGAGCATCTCGTCAAAGGTAACGCCCATCTCGTCGAGCACCGTGGCGCAATCCTTGAGCGACAGCGCCACGCCCTCCATCACGGCGCGGATCATATGCGCGCGGGTGTGCATCGCCGAAAGCCCGACGAACGCGCCCCGGCAATCGGGATCCAGATGCGGCGTCCGCTCGCCCATCAGATAGGGCAGGTAAATCAGCCGGTCGCTGCCGGCGGGAATGGTCTCGGCCTCTTTATCCATCAGGATATAGGGGTCGATCCCCTGCTCGTCGGCATCGCGCATCTCCCCGGCGCAGAAGTTGTCGCGGAACCATTTCAGCGACAGACCCGCGCCCTGGGTAACGCCCATCACGTGCCAGGCGCCGGGAACGGCGCAGCAGAAGGTGTGGACGCGGCCCTTGGGATCGATGGCCAGTTGACTGGTGTGGGCGAAGACCACGCCGGAGGTGCCAATGGTGGTGAAAGCCTTGCCGTCGCTGACCACGCCGGTGCCGACCGCCGCCGCGGCGTTATCGCCGGCGCCGCCCACCACGGGCGTGCCGACCGCCAATCCGGTGGCGGCGCTGGCCGCCCCGTGCACCGTGCCGGTGATCTCGGGCGATTCGTAGACCTTGCCCAGCAGCGTCTCGTCGATGTCCAGCGCATCCAGCACTTCCTTCGACCAGCAGCGATGCGGCACGTCCAGCAGCTGCATGCCCGACGCGTCCGACACCTCGGTGGCGTATTCGCCGGTCAGCATAAAGCGGATATAATCCTTGGGCAGCAGGATGTGCCGGCATTTGGCGTAGACCTCCGGCTCGTGGTTGCGCACCCACAGGATCTTGGAAGCGGTAAAGCCGGTCAGCGCCGGGTTGGCGGTGATGGCAATCAGCCGCTCGGCGCCCACCTTTTGGGTGATCTCATCGCATTCCGCCCCGGTGCGCTGATCGCACCAAATGATGGACGGACGCAGCACCTCGTTGTTTTCGTCGAGCATGACCAGCCCGTGCATCTGCCCGGACAGGCCGACGCCCTTGACGTCCGCCGGAGCGACGCCGCTTTCCGTCAACACCGCTTTGGTGGTGGCGGCGACGGCGTTCCACCAGTCCAGCGGATCCTGCTCCGCCCAGCCGTTGTGGGGCTGGTAGAGCGGGTATTCCACGGTGTTGGAGGCGATGACCGCGCCGGTCTTGTCAAACAGGACGGTTTTGGTACCGGAGGTACCGATATCGACGCCTAATACGTATTCCATACCGATTCCCCTATGTACTCAGTTGTTGAACAGCACGTTGTTGACGACGGCTTCCAGATATTCCTGACGGCCGCTCTGGTTGTTGGTGACTTCGCCCTTCTCCATCGTGTAAGCCGCCAGGCTGCACAGATCTTCCTTGCCGGCGATGATGCTCGCGCCGATGCCGGTCTTCCAGCTGGCGTAGCGATCCTCGACGAACTTGTCGATCCGGCCGTCCTCCATCAGGGCGACCGCCTTGCGCAGACCCAGAGCGAAGCCGTCCATACCGGCGATGTAGGCGTGGAAGATGTCCTCCATCTCATAGGAGCCGCGGCGGGTCTTGGCGTCGAAGTTCAAACCGCCGTTGGTGAAGCCGCCGGCTTTGAGGACTTCCATCATGCAGTAGGTGGCGTTGTAGATGTCGGTCGGGAACTGGTCGGTATCCCAGCCCAGCAGCATATCGCCCTGGTTGGCGTCGATGGAGCCGAACATGCCGTTGATGGCGGACACCCGCAGCTCGTGCTGGAAGGTGTGGCCGGCCAGGGTGGCGTGGTTGGCTTCGATGTTCATCTTGAAGTCCTTGTCCAGACCGTACTGACGCAGGAAGCCGATGGCGGTCGCCGCATCGAAATCGTACTGGTGTTTGGTGGGCTCCTTCGGCTTGGGCTCGATGTAGAAATCGCCCTTGAAGCCGATGCTGCGGGCATAATCGACCGCCATATGCATCAGGCGGGCCATGTTGTCCAGCTCCAGCTTCATGTCGGTGTTCAGCAGGGTCTCGTAGCCTTCGCGGCCGCCCCAGAAGACGATGCCCTGACCGCCGAGCTTGACGACGATCTCGATGTTCTTCTTCACCTGCGCCGCGGCGTAGGCGAACACGTCGGCGTTGGGCGCGGTGCCGGCGCCGTGCATATACCGCTTGTTGCCGAACAGCTTGGAGGTGCCCCACAGCAGCTTTTTGCCGGTGGCCTGCATCTTCTCGAGGATGTAATCCGACACCTCGTCCAGCAGGGCGTTGGTCTCGGCCATGGTGGCGCACTCGTCGACCAGATCGTAATCGTGGAAGCAGAAGAACTCGATGCCCAGCTTCTCCATGATCTCAAACCCGGCGTCGACCTTGGCAAAGGCGCGGGTGCGAGGATCAGCGGCACCCCAGCTCTTGTCGGTGGAGCCGACGCCGAACATATCGGTGCCGTCGCCGCACAGGGTGTGCCACCAGGACATGGCGAAGCGCAGATGGTCCTTCATTTTCTTGCCGCAGATGACCTCTTCGGGATTGTAGTACTTGAAGGCAAAGGGGTTGGTGCTCTTGGGACCCTCATAAGGGATGACGGGGATATTCGGGAATTTTTCGCTCATAACAATGATCTCCTTTCGGGCTTTTGACAAGCCAAATGTTCCCTTTTACTCTATCATATATTTCCTGTAAAATCAAGGGGACAAACGGTAAAAAGCGGAAATGTTCCTCAAGTTTTTATCCTGCGCGGATTTATGGCTTCGCCGGTGGAGCGGATCGCGCTCTATACAGCAAAGCCCCGCTCCCGATCGGCCGATCGGGAGCGGGGTTTTTATGCGGTTTACAGCCTGGCAAATTGATTGATCTTCCCCGTCGCGTACTGCAAAATCAGCAATGCGTCAGCCGCGGTCACGTCTCCGCTGCCGTCCACGTCGGCGGCGGATTGCTGCACGTCGTTCAGCCCGATTTTACCGGTGGCACCCTGCAGCGCCATCAGCGCGTCAGCCGCGGTGATCTCACCGTTTTCATCAATGTCCGCCAGGGTGTAGTCACTGACCTGCCACGCCACCGTGTCGGCGGCCGGCGTGGTCAGCCAGATTTTGCCGATGGGGCGGCCGTTTTCAATCACGGTGCGCAAAAACTCGTCGGTCTGTACCTGACAGGCGACCGTCTCCCCGATCGCCACGGTATCCTTGACCCTAAAGCGCAGCGACACGATGGTGCCGTTTTGCGCCTGTCCGTCGCCGTCGACAATGGCCAGCTTGACCGAGCCGATGCGGGCGTTGACGCTCATGGTGGATTTTGCGCTCATTGCCGGGCCGGGCAGGGCCGTTTCCCCGTCCTCGCCGGACAGCAGCTCCAGCTGCAGATCGTCGTATTGCAGGGTAAAGGTGAGGGTGTTCCAGTAGTTCTCCTCGGTCAACCCGGCGACCGCCACCGATACCGTCACCACGTCGCCCCGTTTGGCGGCGAAGGTGTCGGCCGTCACCGTCAGGCGGGCGTTTTCACCGCCGAGGATGGGGATCACCGTGACGTCGGTGCGTTCGCTGCACCGGGTGCAATGGTGGGTCTGTTCGCCCGGCATGGTCGCCGTGGCGGGGCGATCCACCGTCCACCCGGTTTCCCAGTCATGCCCCAACGCCGGGATTGCGCGAGTATCCACCTGCCCGCAGTCGGTGCAGACCCGCCGTTCCAGCCCCGCCTCGGTGCAGGTGGCCGGAGTCACGACTTCCCACGCGCCGACGTGCACCACCTTGGGGATCACCGTCAGATCGGTGCGGGCGTCGCAATGCAGGCAGTGGCGGGATTTCACCCCGTCCGCTGTCTCGGTGGCGGGCTGGTCAACGGTCCACACGGTGTCCCACTCGTGTCCCGTCGCCGGGACAACGCCGGTCTGGATATCGCCGCAATCGGCGCAGACGCGGCGATGACTGCCGTCCGCCGTGCAGGTGGGCGCTTTCACCGTCTCCCATCCGCCGTAACGGTGCCCCGTGGCAGGGATAACGGTGACGTCGGCCTTGGCGTCGCAATTTTGGCAGTGGTGGGATTTGCTTCCCGGCCCGGTGCAGGTGGGCACCGCGTCCACCGTCCATTCGGTGGAGTAGGTGTGCCCGGCAGCGG
>JBMNVL010000011.1:0-25152 GCA_050946775.1 Acutalibacteraceae bacterium | reverse complement strand
GATCATGGAATTTTCCGGCAAGGAGCTGATCAAGGGCGAGCCCGACGCGTCTTCTTTCCCGTCGGGCGGCTTGCGGGCGACCTTTGAGGCCCGCGGCTACACCGCCTGGGATCCGACCTCCTACGCCTTTATCAAGGAAAAAACCCTGTGCATCCCGACGGCGTTTTGCTCCTACGGCGGCGAGACGCTGGACAAAAAAACCCCGCTTTTGCGTTCGATGGAAGCCCTCAACCGCCAGGCGATGCGGATCGTCAAGCTGTTCGGCAACGATGACGTCAAGCATATCAACGTGTGCGTCGGGCCGGAGCAGGAATATTTCCTGATCGACCGGGCGCTGTGCGACAAGCGGGAGGATCTGATCTTCACCGGGCGGACGCTGTTCGGTGCCAAGCCCCCGAAGGGACAGGAGATGGACGACCATTATTTCGGCGCCATCAAGCCCCGGGTGGCGGCGTTTATGCAGGAATTGGACGAGGAGCTGTGGAAACTGGGCATCTTCGCCAAGACCAAGCACAACGAGGCCGCGCCGGCGCAGCACGAACTGGCGCCCATCTACACCTCCGCCAACACCGCCACCGATCACAACCAGTTGACGATGGAAATGATGCAAAAGATCGCCGGCAAGCACGGGCTGGTCTGTCTGCTCCACGAAAAGCCCTTCGCCGGGGTCAACGGCTCGGGCAAACACAACAACTGGTCGCTGTCCACCGATACCGGGGTCAATCTCTTTTCGCCGGGTGAAACGCCCTACCAAAACGCCCAGTTTTTGCTGTTTTTGTGCGCCGTGATCAAGGCGGTGGACGATTATCAGGATCTGCTGCGCATCTCGGTCGCCACCGCCGGCAACGATCACCGGCTTGGCGGCAACGAGGCGCCGCCGGCCATCGTGTCGATCTTTTTGGGCGACGAACTGATGGGGGTGCTCGACGCCATCGAGCAGGATATTCCCTACAACGGCACCGAGAAAAAGCGGGTCAAGCTGGGGGTCGACGTGCTGCCCCGGTTCACCCGGGACACCACCGACCGCAACCGCACCTCTCCCTTCGCCTTTACCGGCAACAAGTTCGAATTCCGGATGCTCGGCTCGTCCGACAGCATCGCCTGCACCAACATCATGCTCAACACCGCCGTGGCGGAGAGTCTGAAGATCTACGCCGACCGGCTGGAAAACGCCGCCGATTTTGAGACGGCGCTGCATCAGATGATCCGCAAAACCATCAAGGATCACAAGCGAATCCTCTTCAGCGGCAACGGGTACGACGACGCCTGGGTGAAGGAAGCCGAAAAACGCGGACTGCTCAACTACCGCACCACCGCCGACTGCGTGCCGCATCTGGTGGACGAGAAAAATCTCCGGATGCTGATGGCGCACAAGGTCTATTCCGAGGTGGAGCTGCGTTCCCGCTGCGCCATTTTGCTGGAAAACTACTGCAAGACGGTGCTGATCGAGGCCGCCACCATGGCCGATATGGTTCGTAAGCAGATCCTGCCGGCCATCACTCGGTACGCCACGGATCTGGCCGGCGCCGTCACCGTCAAGCGGTCGGTTTCGCCCGCGCTGGCCTGCGCCTACGAAAGCGAACTGGTCGAGCGTCTGTCCGGGCTGGGCGATGAAGCCGCCCGGATGGTGGACGAGCTGGAAGAGGCCGTGGCGTCGGTCAAGGCGGTAACGCCGATCGAGCAGCGGGCGTACGCCGTGCGGGATCAGCTGCTGGGGCGGATCGAGGCGCTGCGCGCCGTTTGCGACGAGGCGGAAGTCCGCGTCGCCAAAACCTACTGGCCCTTCCCCACCTACAGCGATCTGCTGTTCAGCGTGCGATAAGATACGTCGGATAAAAAACCGCGGAGCGTCCCACAGACGCTCCGCGGTTTTTACGTCACCCGCCGGGGCTTGCGGCGACGGCGCACAAGGGCGATCGCGATCGACAGCGCGCAGGCAGCCAGCGCCACCCAGCCGTAGGTGTCGAGATAAACGCTCACCGTCTCCCACGCCGCGCCGAAGGCCGCGCCCAGGCCGATCAGCACCCCGTTCCAGATGGCCGAGCCGATCCCGGTCAGGATCAAAAACCCCGGCAGCTTCATCCCGGCCATCCCGGCTGGCAGCGAAATCAAGCTGCGCACCATCGGCACGAACCGGCAAAAAAACACGGCGCTGCGCCCTTTTTTCTCCATCCACGCCATCGCCCGGTCGAGATCGGTCGGCTTTATCCGCAGCATCCGTCCCGCCCGTCCCGACAGCCACCGCCGCAGCCGGTCGGCGCCCATCCATCCGCCGACGGCGTACAGCACCGCCGCGCCGGTCAGCGAACCGGCCGTCGCCGCCGCAATCGACGCCGGCATCGACAGCGCTGAGTGGACCGTCATAAATCCGGTAAAGGTCAAGATCACCTCCGACGGAATAGGCGGAAAGACGTTTTCGATAAAGATCAACCCGCCGACCGCCCACCACCCGTATTGGCCGATCATCTCAACGATCCACTCCCGCATACCATCACCCCGGTGCATCTATATGCGCCGCCGGACGGGAATATCCCGCGGCGGGCGTCCATATACTGGACAGGGGTGATGATATGAGCGTAGGATGGCAGATCGTATGGGGCGTGTTGGCGGCCGGCGCCGCGCTGGCGGTGGTGATCGCCGCTTTTCGTGCCGGGCGGCCGATCCGGCGGCTGGCGGGATCGGCCGTACAGGGCTTGTGCGCCTTAGCGGCGGTCGACGTGGCCGGAGCGTTCACCGGCGTGTCGCTGGGGCTGAACGCCTTTACCGGCGGCTGCTGCGCGGTGTTGGGGATCCCCGGGGTGATCGCGCTTTTGCTGGAGAGGCTGATCGTGGGTTGAAATTTGCGCCGGGATAAGGTATACTGGTAACCATAGCGCTTTGCGAGAGGAGACGGTCGCCATGACGCTGCCCCATTCCGACAGCTTGCGTTCCCACCGGGTCGGGGACGTGGTTTACTATACCTTTCCCGCCTTTGAAGCGGTCCCGTTCGTCCGCCACGGGTTTTCCACCCGGCTGGGCGGAGTGAGCGACGGCGTTTTCGCTTCCATGAATCTCGGCTTTTCCCGGGGAGACGATCCCGCCGCCGTGGCGGAGAATTTTCGCCGGTTTTGCGGCGCCGTCGGGGTAAAGACGGAAAACGTGGTGATTTCCGCGCAGGAGCATCACGTTGCCCTGTACAACGCCACCGCCGCCGATCGCGGCCGGGGAGTGACCCGGGACAAGGGCTACGCCGATATCGACGGACTGCTGACCGACGAGCCGGGGGTGGTGCTGTGCACCCAGTTCGCCGATTGCGTGCCGCTGTTTTTCGTCGACCCCCGTCGCCGGGTGGTGGCCACCTCCCACGCCGGATGGCGGGGCACGGTGGCCAAGATCGGCGCCGTGACGGTGGAGCGGATGGTCGGCGATTACGGCTGCAAACGGGAAGATATTTTGGCGGCGATCGGCCCGTCGATCGGCCCGTGCTGTTTTGAAGTAGACGACCCGGTCTACGAGGCGTTTGCCGCGATGGAGGGCTGGGACGAGGGCTGCGTCCGTCACCGGGGCAACAAGCACGATATCGACCTGTGGCAGGTCAACCGGCGGGTGCTGCTTGAATCCGGGATCGCCGGTGACCGTATTACCGTGACCGATCTGTGCACCCGCTGCCATCCCGACGTTTTCTGGTCCCATCGGGTGACCGGCGGCCTGCGCGGCTCGCTGGCGGGGATGATCGCCATCGCCGAATAGGCGTTCCCGGGACACAGCGCGAGGAGGACGTGAAATGCCGTATTCGTTGACCGACATGGGCTTGTATTTTTTCCTGTACAGCGGCTTTGGCTGGCTGTTTGAGAGCGTGTATTGCTCGTTTACCGCCATGGAATTCGTCAACCGTGGTTTTTTGTACGGCCCGCTATGCCCCATCTACGGGGTAGGCGCCCTGCTGATGTTCAGCGTGCTGCTGCCCATCAAACGCCGTCTGCGCCGCAAAACGGTGGAGGTGGCGGTGATGTATCTGTCCGGTGTGGTGCTGGCCACCGCACTGGAATACGCCACCTCGCTGGCGATGGAATGGCTGTTCGACGCCCGCTGGTGGGATTATTCCATGTTCGCCTTCAACATAAATGGTCGGGTCTGTCTGTGGGTGTCGCTGCTGTGGGGCTTCTTCGCCTTGCTGTTCGTCTACGCCATCCAGCCGGTGTTTGAAAAAATCGTTGCCCGGCTGCATCGGCGGCCCAAGCTGGCCCAAGCCGTGTTCGCCGTCGGGATGGCGCTGCTGGCGGTGGATCTGATCGCCTCCGGCACGACCGCCGCGCTGATCGGCAACCGGCTGGAGCCGTAGTCACCGCCGTCGGACTCCCTTCATAGGATGGAAAGGACACCATCCTATGGAGGGATTTTTTATGAATATGGAAACCTTTGCGGTGATCGGCGGCGATCTGCGGTCGGCGTATCTGGCCGGAGAGCTGGTCGCCGACGGCTATAACGTGATCACCTCCGGGTTCGACGGCACCGATCTGCCGCCATGCGTGACCGGCTGCACCAACCCGTCCCAGGCCATCGCTCTGGCCGACGCGGTGATACTGCCCCTGCCGGTGACGGTCGAACCGGACACCCTTAACGCGCCCTTTTCCCGGGTGCGGATCACGCTGGATCAGGTGCTGGGCGCCGTCGCGCCGTCCCAACCGGTGTTTGGCGGCAGCGTCAGCGACCGGCTGAAAAAGGAGTGCGAGGCCCGGGGTCTTGCCGTTTACGACTACTTACAGCGGGAAGAGCTGGCGGTGCAAAACGCCGTGCCGACCGCCGAGGGCGCCGTTCAGCTGGCGATGGAGGAGCTGCCGGTCACCCTGCGGGGGGCGCGCTGTCTGGTGACCGGCTACGGACGGGTCGCCCGGACGCTGGCGCGGCTGCTGGTCGCCATGGGCGCGCGGGTGACGGCGGCGGTGCGCCGTCCCGAGCAAGCGGCGTGGGCCGAGGCCGAGGGCTGCGACACCATCGGCCCGGACGCGCTGGCGAAGGCCGGGGATTTCGACGTCATCTTCAACACCGTGCCGGCGCTTTTGTTTGACCAGGCGGTGCTGGCGGCCCTGAACAGGGACACCCTGCTGATCGATCTGGCCTCCCGTCCGGGCGGGGTGGATCTTACCGCCGCGGCCGACGCCGGGATCAAAACCATCTGGGCGCTCTCCCTGCCGGGACGGGTGGCGCCCAAAACCGCCGGGCGGATCCTGAAAACCACCATTCTGCATATGCTCAAGGAGCGACAGTCATGACGCCTTTACGGCTGGGGCTGGCGGTGAGCGGTTCCTTTTGCACCTTTTCCCGGCTGCTGGAGCAGATCCCGGCTCTGCGCCGGGCCGGGATGGAGATCACCCCGATTTTGTCCTTCAACGCCGCGAACACGGACACCCGGTTTTTTGCGGCGGCGGATTTTCGAAAGAAAATCGAAGACGCGACCGGCCGCGAAGCGCTGACCACCCTGACCGACGTCGAGCCCATCGGCCCCAAAAAGATGTTCGACGTGGTGGCGGTCGCGCCCTGTACCGGCTCGACGCTGGGGCGGCTTGCCAATGGCATCAGCGATACCCCGGTGACGCTGGCGGTCAAATCCCATCTGCGGCGGGAGCTGCCGGTGGTGCTCGCCGTGTCCACCAACGACGCGCTGGGCGGCTCGATGCGCAGCATCGCCCTGCTCAAAAACGCCAAGCATCTCTACTTCGTTCCCCTGCGGCAGGACGATCCCGAAAACAAGCCCAATTCGCTGGTGGCGGATTTTTCCCGCCTTGCCGACACGGTGGACGCCGCCGCGCGGGGCAAACAGCTCCAGCCCCTGTTCCTGCCGCCGGTTTGACAAGGCCGGCGCTTGTGTGATAGTATAAGGCTGATCCGTGATAGGGCTTTTGTCCTTATTGCGGGTCGGCCAAAAGCAAGGAACAAAAAAGGAGGCGTCTTCTATGAAACGCGTGGCCGCTTTTTTGCTGGCGCTCGTCTGCCTGGCGGGACTGGCCGGGTGCGCCGGCGGCAAAATGCCGATGCCGAGCGTACTGCCCGGCTTTTACGCCCTGACCGACGGGCAGAGCGGATCCGTCGGGTATCTTACCTTTTCCGCGGTCGAAGGCCGGTGGTACAGCGGCAGCAGCGACGATCCCACCTTCTCGATCGGCGGCGATTTCACGGTGTCCGAAACCACCATTACCGCCAAAGGCGGCTCCACGACGCTCACCATCGAGGTGCTGTCCTCCACCAAGGTGCGGGTGGATAAAATCGAGACCGACCTGACGCGCTCCCTCTCCATGCCCGTTTGGTTCAAGGAGGGCGATATCTTCGACTGGGTGCCGCAGGACGACGCCCATCCCGCCCCGGTCAAATGGCAGGTGATCGTCTGGCAGATGGCGGGCGACGACTACACCTGCGCCATCCTGCCGGCGGAGAAAACCGCTTTCACCCCAAGCGAGCTGACCCGGTCCCCGGCGTTGACGGCCGACGAGGCTCGCGCCCAGGCGGCGATTTACACCTGCCGGGGCGAGGGCGTGGTGATCCGCCCGTATCACAACCCCATTTCCAGTTATTTCTATGTGATCGACGACGAGTACAAGGGGCGGCTGAAAAAGCTGTTCGACGGCCTCTACCCGGTGGAAGACCTTCCCGACGGGGAAAAATGAGTATAAAAAACGAGCCGCAGGCGCTGCCTGCGGCTCGTTTCAGCGTGTCAAAGAAGTGAACTTATAAACAACCCACACCGGCCTCTCCTGTGTAAGGGGAGGTGGATCGTCGACCCTGAAAGGTCGACGAGACGGAGGGGTTGTAGCCGCCGTAAGACGGCGTCTATACGAACGCGTTGCGTCCTGCAATCCCCCAGTCACGGCTGGCGCCGTGACAGCCCCCTTTTGCGGTGCTGTCCGCAAGCGTTAGCGAGCGGCGAACAGCACCCATGCAACCGCGCTCCAAATCTTTGATTTGGCAAGCGCCACTGCTCACAAGGAGGCCTTGCGCCTGCCGCCTTTTTACACGTTTTTTCCGTTATGGCGTTTCGAATTTGGAGGGATAGCGGACGGTCGACGGGAAATAGGCTTCGGTGAAGCGGCGATGGTCGTGGTCGCGGAAAAACACCCCGAAGCCGCCGTCCTCGTAGATATGCAAAAAGACGCTGCGGCAGGTCTGTCCCCGGATATGCTCAAAGCTGGACACCTCGATTTGGGGAATATCGTGCCAGTTCACCCAGCTGATCCGCCGCCAGGCGTCGGCGCCCGCCCAGGCGAAATCGCCGATATGGGCGTGACCGTACAGATGCAGGCGGACGTTTTTCGGCAGCGGGAACAGCCGGGACTGGCGTTCTGACGCCCGGTTGCCCCCGTGGTAGCCGTAGTGCGAAACGGTGATGACGGGACGGGGATCGGCGGCCATCCGCTCCCGCAGACGGTCGGCGGCGTCGGGATCGGGATAGGCGCTCTCATCGCCCCAGACCGTCCCGTGGATGAACGCCCAGCGATGGCCGGCGTCCATGTGATCGCTCAAAAAATAGACGGCATACTCCCCGACCTCCAGTCGGAAATACCAGTCGGTGTACCGCGCGGTGGTGTGCCAGCCGGGATGCCGTCTCACCCGCTCGTGAAAGGGAAAGCGCAGCGCGTCCCCCGGCTTTTGCACGTCCCAGGCGTATTCGAGATCGTGGTTGCCCATCACAAAGCACAGCGGCAGTCCGGTGGAAGCGAACGCCTCCTCCTGCATGGCCGCCATCGCCTCGGTATGGCCCAGGTCCTGCCCTTCCACCGCGTCGCCGAGATACCAGATCATATCCGCCGGATGGTCCATGGCGAAAAAATCCGCCATCGACACGTCCAGACATTCCCGCGCCTTGGCGGGATCCCGCTGCTGCAGATCCGACATCACCCAGATCTTCTGCTTGGCGCGCGCCCGCGACAGGGCGTACAGCTCGTCATACATATCCCATCCCCCTTAACCATAGCGCACCCATCCAAACCCGTTTTTTGCGGAAAGAATCGGCGCGCATATGGTGTTAAAATGCTCGTCAATCCGCAAGGATTGACTGCGCTTTTGCCTTATCTGCGCACCAATTCCTTTCGCAAAAAATCTACGACCTGAGACGAGCGGGATTTTGCGGGGATTTGGGCGCGACGAAAGCCGGCAGGCTGACGCCTGCCAATGATGACAAGCGCAAATCCACCAAAATACCGCCACTTCAGGCGGGTTTGGATGGGTGCGCTATGGTTACCGCCACATTTTACCACAATGCCGGCGATTTGTCCACGAAAACCGGCGGCGGTGGATAGGGTGGGCGGATAGCATCCGCCCCCACGGCACGCTTGCAATCTCATCGCAGGGGCGGATATCATCCGCCCGTGGGATAACGCAGAAAAAAGATCCTTCGCTTCGCTCAGGATGACACCGCAACGAAAAAGAGGGGCATCCCGAGCCGCAAACGGCGAAGGATCTTTTTTGTTTGTCCCGATGGCGGAGGACCTCCGCCATCGGGCAGGCTTTTGGATCAGTCTCCGGACATATCCTGAGCGCAGGCGGGACAGTACCGGTACTGCCCGCCGTCGTCCGCCGTTCGGACAACGCCCTGCCGGGCCGGGATCTCCCGACCGCAGCCGGCGCACAGGATCGTTTCAATCACCGGCTTCGTGTAATCGTGCGCCACGCCTTCCAGCGGCTGACGGCCTTCGTCCGCCATTTCCCGCCGGTATTCCGCCGCGCAGGCGGGGCAGCAGGTGAACGCCACCCGGCCGTCGCCCTCGATGGACAAAAAGTCCACCGCCGGTCCGTTCAGTTCTTTGCCGCAGGTTTCACAACGCATCGCTGCCGCCTCCCCGCTTACTTGTTGAGATCGATGAAGGTGCCGGCCTCGCCCACCACCTGGGGCATTTTGCCGTCCCATTTCTCCACCTTGTTGTATTCGATGACGTTGGCGTTGAGGGATTTGCTCAGGATGGTGTTGGCCTCGGCCTCGGCTTCCGCCTTGATGCGGATGGTTTCCGCCTCGGCTTCGGCGTTTTTGATGGCGGTCTGTTTTTCGGTTTCGGCTTTCAGCAGTTGCTGTTGGGCAACCTGTTTTTCCTCGATGGCGGTGATAAACGCCTCGGAGAAATCAAAGTTGATGATGTTGACGTCGGTGACGTACAGCCCGATTTCGTTGAGTTTGTCGTTGAGCCCGGTCACCAGACCGTCGGAAATCAGCGCCCGGTTGGTGACGCTTTCCTCGGCGGTGTACTGGGCGGTGATGGCCTTGAGCACCTCGTTGACCGCCGGGGTGACCAGCACCGCCTCATAGTCGGCGCCGATGTTTTTATAGATGCTGTAGGATTTGGCGGTGTCCACCCGGTAGTTGATCGCCAGCACCGTGGAAACAGTCTGCAGATCTTTGGAGAAGGCCTCGGTGTCCACCTCCAGCTTCACGATGCGGTTGTCGATCTTGACCACCTGCTGCACAAAGGGGATCTTGGCGTGCAGCCCTTCCTGCAGCACCCCTTCGTTGACCTTGCCGAGGGTGACCACCACGCCGGTGTGACCGGCCTCGACCACCGTGAAGCTGCTGACGGCGGTGATGACCACCAGCAGCGCCACCAGCACGGCGATGACGACTTTTTTGACGGGAAAGGTTTTGGGATTCATACGCATTCTCCTTTACTGCTGCGCCTCAGCGGGCGCGATCTCTTTGCCCAGAAATTCCGGGACCTGCATACCGGCCGTTTTGAAGGCGTCGCTCAGCGGCGGGATGGATTTCATCATCCCCGACAGGAAGTTGGCGGTGGTCGAACCGCCCTCCTTGCCGCCCATCGAATCCCAAACGGTCACCTTGTCGATCTTGAGATTCTTGATCGCCTCGACCTGGATCTTGACGATCTCCTCGATCTTGTCGACCAGCATCAGCTGGACCGCCGCGTTGGCGTCGCCGCCGGCGGCGTCGACGATCTGACGGAAGCCCTCGGCCTGCTTGGCCAGGATCTCCTGCGCGCCGCGAGCCTGCGCCTCCATGGTGGCGTAAATGGCGTCCGCCTCACCCCGCGCCTTGCGGCGCGCCTGCTCGGCTTCGGCCTCGGCCGCCAGCTCGATGCGCTCCTTCTCGATGCGGGCCTTGACGATGACGTCGGCCTGCTGGGTGGCGGCTTCCCGCTCGGCACGGGCCTGCTCGGCCTGCTGCTGAGCGGCGTAGGCTTCTTCGAGCGCCTTGGCCTCGGCGATCCGCTCGGCGGCGGTCGCCCGGCGCAGCGCTTCGGCCTCCGCCTCCCGGCGGGTGGCGTCCGACTGCGCCACGGCGGCTTTGGACTGGTTTTCACCGGCGATGGCGGCGGCGTTGGCCTGCGCCACCTGGATGCGCTCGTCCTTGACCGCCTGCGACTCGCCGATGGAGCCGTCGCGGTTCTTTTCGGCCACCGATTTTTTGGCGTCGTTGATCGCCTTGGCGGCGGCCTCTTTACCCAGCGCCTCGATGTAGCCCGACTCGTCGGTGATGTCGGTGACGTTGACGTTGATCAGCCGCAGACCGATCTTTTTCAGCTCGGTCTCGACGTTGTGGTAGACCGCCTCGACGAATTTGTCGCGGTCGGTGTTGATCTCCTCGATATCCATCGTGGCGATGACCAGCCGCAGCTGACCGAAGATGATGTCCTTGGCCAGCTCCTGCACCTCGCTCATTTTCAGCCCCAGCAGCCGCTCGGCGGCGTTTTGCATGGTGCCCGGCTCGGTGGAGATGCCCACCGTGAAGCGGGAGGGAACGTCCACCCGGATGTTCTGGTGGGACAAAGCGTTGGTCAGATCGACGTTGATGGAGATGGGGGTGAGATCCAGATACTCAAACGACTGGATCACCGGCCAGATGAAGGCCGCGCCGCCGTGGATGCATTTGGCGGAACGGGCCGAGCCGTCCTTGTTGGTGCCCACCTTGCCGTAGATGACCATGATCTTGTCGGACGGGCACCGGCGATAGCGGGAGAGCACCACCAGCAGCAGGGAGAAGAGCAGCACTCCCAGTACGATCAGCAAAATAATCACATTCGAAGGCATACAAAACACTCCTTTTCCTCTATTCCTCCACCGGGCGGACAACCAGCGTATTCCGGTTGACCACCCCGGTGACCTTGACCAGCTCATCGGTGACCAGCCGCCGTTCGGCGGTGGACACCGCTTCCAGCTCCACGTACCGCTCCTGCAGCAGCATGGTGATCTTGCCGCTGCCGCCCGGCGGGATGGGGATGTAGACCCGCGCCGTTTTCCCCACGGCGCCGCGGGGATCGAGATTGCCCTGATCCTGCAGCTTTAAGCTCCAGCGGATGACCAGCGCCGTCAGCACCAGCGCCGCGAAGCCGCCGGCAAAGGCGATGGCGATCACCAGCGGCGTGGCGACGGCGGTATCCGCCAGGACGATGCCCAGCCAGCCGCCGATGGCGAAGAACGCCACCAGCCCCCGGACCGTGAAGATCCGCAGTCCCGCCGTATGATGGGCGTGATCGTGATCATGATCGTGGTCGTGATCGAAGTCGTGATCGAAATCATGATCGTGATCGAAGTCGTGGTCGAAATCATGATCGTGATCTCCCAGGCCGCTGTGGTCGTCAGCCATCTCGTGGTCGGTGTCGTGACCGCCGCCCAGCCCGATCAGCAGCAGGATCGTTTGCAGCAGCATTATCACCGTGGCGGGGATGGCCGCCACCGCAAAGCTTTGCTGCAATAAGTTTAGCCCGTTCCACCAGTCGGTAAACCATGCCATCGCTATCCCTCCTCGTTATAGTCTTACAGCCATTCCTCCAGCCGGCGCTCGGCCAGCCGCTTGAGCCGGGAAGCCTGCACCGCCAGCACCATGATCTCCAGCGCACCCGACAGCCGGGCGCGGGAATCGGGCAGCGGTCCCCGGTAATCCGCCAACTGGCGCTTTATCGCGGCGCGGATCTCCCCATCGGTGTACGGGCGGTCGTCCAGCTCTTCCAGCAGGGCGCACAGCCGGTCGTACAGCTCGCCCTCGTCGATGATGTCGTCGGATACGTCCTCCACCTCGCCGTTGACCCCGCTCATCAGCCGGGCGATGCTTTCCAGCGGCAGGGCATCCCGCAGCAGATTGATCAGCAGGATGCGGGAGATCTGCCGGGGAGCGTATTTCTTCCCCACCGGCCGGGACACCCACCCCCGCTTGACCCAGTTTTGAACGGTGGACGCCTCCAGCCCGGTGATCGCCGTGATCTGGGACAGGCTCAGCCCGCCCGCGGCGCTGCACAACGACGTGATCGCCGCAAAAGCGGCGTTTCCTCCGCCGGGATCGGTCGCCAGCACCGTGCCGGGCATGATATTGGACGGCATATCCTCACCCCTTTCCGGCAAGTCGTGGTGTGTGGCTTTGTTAAAAATATATCACAGGTTCATATGAACTTCAAATACGGTCTTATGATTGTTTCTCTCTCCTTTTGAATTTAGCGTCGATTATCTTCCGCTTACTCCGTTTTTCGCAATCAGACGCGATTTTTCAGATGAATGCTCATACGAACAAGCGGGAAGTGTCAGCCTTTCCCCTCATAGGGGAACTCGGTTTTGGTTTGTCGCAGGAAGAGTCTTCGGGCTAACGCCCTCAGAATGACATCACCGCAAATGGCGTTGTCATCCTGAGCCGTTATGGCGAAGGATCTTTCTTCGTTATCTTTCCGGGCGGATACTATCCGCCCCTACCGGCTTTTGTCCGCTCCATCCTATGTTCACAAAAAAATCCCCGCCAAGGGGCGCGCAAATTAGGGATTTGTCAGGTTTTGAACGGCCCTTTTACCGTCCATGCTACATGAAAAACACCGGGCATACGCCAGTATGCCCGGTGTTTTATCATTTTGCCTGAACGAAAAACGCCTCGTTCAAAACTGCTTTGCATCTTAAAAAGGGAGATTTTGCGCGCAGGGCAAGGCGAAAAAGCGAAGAAATGCTCGCGCATTTCAAGTTTTTTCAACGCCGCCATACGCCAAAAGATCCTTTTTAAGACTGACAAATCCCTGATTTGCACGCCCCAAAGCGGGGATTCTTTCGTGTCTATGCTATTTACGCCAGCGCCGCTTGCATCCGTGCGGCGACGGCGTCGAGGAAGCCCATGGTGTCGACCGCCTGCTTGTTTTCCAGCGTCGACAGCGCCGCCAGATCCTTGGTCATCACGCCGCTCTCGATGGTGTCGATGGTCGCCTTTTCCAACACGTCGGCAAACCGGGCGAGATCGCCAAGTCCGTCCAGCTCGGCGCGTTTGCGCAGCGCGCCCGACCAGGCGAAGATGGTCGCCACCGAGTTGGTGGAGGTCGACTCGCCTTTCAGATGGCGGTAATAATGGCGGGTGACGGTGCCGTGGGCGGCCTCGTATTCGTACTTGCCGTCGGGAGAGACCAGCACGCTGGTCATCATCGCCAGCGAGCCGAAGGCCGTGGCGACCATATCGCTCATCACGTCACCGTCGTAGTTTTTGCAGCACCAGATGAAGCCGCCTTGGGAGCGGATCACCCGCGCCACCGCGTCGTCGATCAGGGTGTAAAAATATTCGATCCCGGCCGCCTCAAACTTATCCTTGTACTCCGCCTCGAAAATCTCGGCGAAGATATCCTTAAACCGGTGGTCGTAGGTTTTGGAGATGGTGTCCTTGGTGGAAAACCACATATCCTGCTTCACCGACAGGGCGTACTGGAAGCAGGCGTGGGCAAAGCTGCGGATGGACGCGTCGGTGTTGTGCATCCCCATCACGATGCCGTCGCCGGCAAAATCGTGGATCAGGGCGCGGGTCTCGTTGCCGTTTTCGTCGGTGACCACCAGCTCGGCTTTGCTGCCGGCCGGGGCTTTGAGCTCGGTGTTCTTGTAGATGTCGCCGTAGGCGTGGCGGGCGATGGTAATCGGCTTTTTCCAGGTGGACACGCTGGGGTTGACCCCCTTGACCAGCACCGGCGCGCGGAAGACCGTGCCGTCGAGCATGGCGCGGATGGTGCCGTTGGGGCTTTTCCACATCTGCTTGAGCTTATATTCCTCCACCCGCTGGGCGTTGGGGGTGATGGTGGCGCATTTGACGCCCACGCCGTACTTTTTGATGGCGTTCGCGGCGTCCACCGTCACCTGATCGTCGGTCTCGTCCCGATGGGGCAAGCCCAGATCGTAGTATTCGCATTTGAGCTCCACAAACGGCTCCAGCAGCTTTTCCTTGATCGCCTGCCAGAGGATGCGGGTCATTTCATCCCCGTCCATCTCGACGAGCGGGGTGGTCATTTGGATTTTGGCCATGAGGGTTCCTCCTTTTGGACTGATTAGGGTGTAGTATACCACATTTTTCCCGGCGTTGCAACCGTTTTTAGAGCAGGCGCAGGCCTTTGGGATAGCGGTTTTTCACCACCCCGCCGCTCGCCTTGCCGAAGCCGACGGTGATCCCGGCGACCGCCACCGCCGTCCAGCCGCGGACGTCCTCGGCGGGGATCTGTTCGCCCCGCAGAAAGGCGGTCAGGCGGGGATCGTCGGGCGACAGATCGACGATTTGGCGGCAGTCGGCAGCCTTCGCCGCCATGAACGCCGCGTGGCAGGGCTCCAGCCGATTCTTGCAAACCTCCGCCACCGCGATCCCGGCGGCAATCAGGCGGATTCCCGCCGTGTCGGGCATTCCCGGCGGCAGCAGCCGCACCTGTTCGCCGACCGGCTCGAGTCGTCCCCGCGGCTCGTCGGCAAAGCATTCCCGGTAGAGATCGTGGGCCATCGCCCAGCCCTCCCACCGTTTTTCGGCCGGCGTTGGCGAGAGCGTCTCCCCTTTTCGCCGCAGCAGGGCGATAAAATGTCCCTCGCCCCCGTCGGCGGGGGTGATCCGGCGGCAGAGGGTGAGGTCGGCGTTGGGCGGAGTGGGATCGGCGGCAAAGGGCGCCACCGCGTCCCACGGCAGGCCGGGGCGACCGAAGGTCACACCGGCGTCGACCAGCCCAAAATCGTCGTGGCGATTGAGAAACGCCGCGATCTGACATTCGTTTTCCTCCGGCGCGAAGGTGCAGGTGGCATAGACCAGCCGCCCGCCGGGGCGCACCGTGACGGCGGCGTTGTCGAGGATCGCCGCGTCCCGGACGGCGCACAGGCGGATATTCTCCTCGCTCCACTGCGCCAGCGCCGCTTCCTCCTTGCGAAACATCCCTTCTCCCGAACAGGGCGCGTCCACCAGCACCCCGTCGAAAAAGCCGGGCAGCCGCTCGGCCAGCAGGGCGGTATCGGCGTTGGACACCACGGCGTTACGCACCCCGCACCGCTCGATGTTCTGCGCCAGCGTTTTGGCGCGGCTGTGGACGTATTCGTTGCTCCAGAGCAGCCCTTCGCCCCGCAGCGCCGACGCGATCTGGGTGGATTTGCCGCCCGGCGCGGCGCACAGGTCGCCGATCCGCTCCCCCGGCTTTGGCGCCAGCACCGTCACCGCCGACATGGCCGACGGCTCCTGCATATAATACGCCCCGGCGTGGTGCAGCGGATCAGCGCCCGCCTTGAAAGCCGGGTCGACGGCAAAGCCTTCCGGGCAGAAGGGCACCGGCGCGATCTGCCCCTGCCACAGGGACAAAAACCGCTCGACGGAGCATTTCAGGGTGTTGACCCGCAGTCCCCGGATCGGCTCTCCGTCTTCGACGAACAGGGCGGCGGCTTCGGCGCCGTAAAGTTGTTTCATCCGCGCGACGAATCGCGCCGGCAGTTGCAAGGTGGACATAGTTTCGCTCCTTGCCGCAGCGCGGCAGTTATGATGCCGCAGCGCGGCAGTTTACAGTTTAGAGTTTACAGCTGGGGCACCGACAGTTCGCGTGAACCAGCGGCGAGCGATGCCTCCCTTGTGTAAAGGGAAGCCCTGCGGTCGCCGGCGGTTTGTACAACGGGCGGATGGTATCCTCCGTTTGCGGTGCCCGGCTCCGGTGTGGCGCCTTCGCGCTCACCGGTCGCCGACCGCGGCACCAGCTTTTTGCTCGCTGCTTCCGCCCCCGGCGGCGCTCGCAAACGCTACCCCTACGGCAATCCGCCAATTTGCGCCACGCCGTGCGTTACCGTCTAACGTCTAACGTCTAATATCTAACGTCTAAAATATCGCCCGCCGCGTTTGCGGCGGGCGACGGTTGTTTAGTTGTGCCGGCGGGGACGGCGGTCGCCGTCCCGGCGGGGCGGACGGGAATCGGACACCGTGTTTTCCGGCGTCAGACCCTCCACCTCGATCAGCGCGTCGCGGCGGGAGAGGTTGAGCCGGCCCTGTTCGTCGATCTCGGTGACCTTGACCAGCACCTCGTCGCCGACGTTGACGACGTCCTCCACCCGGTCGACCCGGCGGACGTCCAGACGGCTGATGTGCACCAGGCCCTCCTTGCCGGGAGCAATCTCGACGAAAGCGCCGAAGGTCATCAGGCGGGTGACCTTGCCCTTGTAGATGGCGCCGATCTCGGGGTCCTTGGCAATGGTCTCAACGATCATCAGGGCGCGCTTGGCGTCCTCAATATCGGTGGCGGAAATGAAGACGTTGCCGTCCTCCTCAATGTCGATCTTGCAGTTGCAGTCGGCCTGGATCTTCTGGATGACCGAGCCGCCCTTGCCGATGACTTCGCGGATCTTGTCCACGTCGATCTTGGTGTTGAGCATCTTGGGCGCATACTTGGACAGCTCCGCGCGCGGCGCCGGGATGGCCTTGAGCATGATCTCGTCGAGGATATACAGCCGGGCCTTGTAGGTCTTGTCCAGCGCCTCGCGGATGATGGCCGGGGTCAGGCCGTGCACCTTCAGATCCATCTGGATGGCGGTGATGCCCTTGTGAGTGCCGCCCACCTTGAAGTCCATATCGCCGAAGAAATCCTCCAGCCCCTGGATGTCGACCATGGTCATGAACCGGTCGCCCTCGGTCACCAGACCGCAGGAGATGCCGGCCACCGGCGCCTTGATCGGCACGCCGGCGTCCATCAGCGCCAGCGTCGAGCCGCAGATCGAGGCCTGGGAGGTGGAGCCGTTGGAGGACACCACTTCGCTGACCAGCCGCAGGGTGTAGGGGAATTCCTCCACCGAGGGGATCACCGGCAGCAGCGCCCGCTCAGCCAGCGCGCCGTGACCGATCTCCCGGCGGCCAGGGCCGCGGGAGGGTTTGGTCTCGCCCACCGAGTAGGAGGGGAAGTTGTAGTGGTGCATATAGCGTTTTTCGGTTTCGTTGTCGATGCCGTCCAGCAGCTGCGCGTCGCCGGAGGAGCCCAGCGTCACGGTGGTCAGCACCTGGGTCTGACCGCGGGTGAACAGTCCCGAGCCGTGGGTACGGGGCAGGATGCCGACTTCGGCGGCCAGCGGACGGATGTCGTTGATGCCGCGCCCGTCGACCCGCTTGCCCTCGTCCAGCAGCCAGCGGCGGACGACGAATTTCTGCAGCTTGTACAGGCAGTCGTCCAGCTTGGCGATCTCGTCGGGATACTGCTCGTCGAATTTTTCGTGTACCGCCGCGTAGATGGGCAGCAGCCGCTCGTCCCGGATCCGCTTGTCGTCGGTGTCCAGCGCGACCTTCACGTCGTCGATGGCAAACGCCTTGACCGCCTCGTACATCTCCTCGGAGGGATCGTTGGAGACGAAGTCGATCTTCTTTTTACCGATCTCGGCGACGATGCCGTTGATAAACTCGACGATCTGCTGGTTGGCGGCGTGGCCCGCCATGATGCCGTCGAACATGGTGTCGTTGTCCACTTCCTTGGCGCCGGCTTCGATCATCGCCACCAGATCGGCGGTGGACGCCACCGTGACGTGCATCTCGGAGCGGGCCTCCTGCTCAGCGGTGGGGTTGATGACGAACTGGCCGTCCACCAGACCGACCACCACGCCGGAGATCGGGCCGTCCCACGGGATCTCCGAAATGGAGATGGCGATGGACGCGGCGATCATCGCGGTGGTTTCCGGCGGGCAGTCGGGATCGACCGACATGACGGTGCAGACCACCGACACGTCGTTGCGCATATCCTTGGGGAACAAGGGGCGGATGGGGCGGTCGATGACCCGGGAGGTCAGGATCGCCTTTTCGGACGGGCGGCCTTCCCGGCGCTGGAACGAGCCGGGGATCTTGCCCACCGAGTAGAGTTTTTCCTCGTAATCCACCGACAGGGGGAAGAAATCCACCCCGTCACGGGGCTTGGCGGACATGGTGACCGCGCAGAGGATGACGGTCTCGCCGTAGCGGACCAGGCAGGAGCCGTTGGCAAGCTGCGCCAGCTTGCCGGTCTCGACCACCAGCGGACGACCCGCCAGAGTGGTCTCAAACACTTTGTAGTTCTCGAACATAACGTACCTCCGATAAATATATTTGCATCGGAGCCGCCGTCACACTTTTAGCAATAAAACAAGCGTTCCCGCCGGGAGCGTTTGTTTTACTGCTAAATGCGAAACCGGCTCCGGATACAGCGAAAAAGGGACGGGAAAACAGGATAAGGCAGGAGAGTCGCCTCTCCTGCCTGTCAACCGTTCTTACTTACGCAGACCCAGCCGCTCGACGATGGAACGATACCGCTCGATATCCTTCTTCATCAGGTAGTTGAGCAGGTTGCGCCGATGGCCGACCATCTTCAGCAGGCCGCGGCGGGAATGGTGGTCCTTCTTGTGGGTCTTGAGATGCTCGGTCAGATCGGCGATTCGACGGGTCAGCACCGCGATCTGCACCTCGGGCGAACCGGTGTCGCCCTCGTGAGTCGCGTACTCTTTCATAATGGCGGTTTTTTCCTCGGGAAGCATCATAGTCTTTCACCTCATTGAAATATTTTCCGCTGACCCAGTGCCGGGAAAGGCGATTCCTCATGGAGGCGTACTCCGCGGACCGGGTACAGGGATGGACGCGGTCGACCCCGCGTGCCGGAGTATTATAGCACATCCTTTCGGATATGTAAAGCCCTAATTTTTATTTTTTGATGGCTCAGGATCGGGAAAAATGGTAGGAATACTCCGGATCGTGCCGGTAGATCTGCCGGTAGACCTCTTTGGCCTTGCCGCGATAGTAGTCCAGGCTGATCTGGGCGCGGTTGACGGCATCCATCGAGCCGCCAACGGGAACGTACTTCTTCTGCAGGGCCTCGACGTCTCCTTCGCGGGAGGACAGATACCGCTCCTTCTCCTCCTTGACCCCGGGGATCTCTCCATCGGCGGACAGGGCGAGCAAACGCTCGTAGGCAAACGGGATCTCCTCCTGCCAAAGCGTCGCCAGGTCGGTGATCCAACCGGCCATCTCCTGCATATTGCCCTCTTTGCGGGGATCTTCATCCATAAACGCGTCGATGGGATTTTCGGCAAAGTACGCCTCGAAGGCCTCTTCGTCGATCGTAGGCTCCGTTTCCGGCGCGGCCGTGGTTTCCGGCGCGGTCGTGGTTTCCGGCGCGGCCGTGGTTTCCGGCGCGGTCGTCGTCTGCGGCGCAGACGTGGTCGGCGCCGCGGTTGTCCCGGCTGCGCCGCCGTCGGGAGAAGAGGGTTGGCATCCGGCCGTCATTCCCAGGCAGAGAACGACCGCTGCGGTCAGGGCAAGCATACGCTTGTTCATATGTTACGCTTCCTTTCCGATATGGCTCAATCTATCCGGCACCTCGCCGATCCCGGCGACGGTGATCACCCCGTCGGGCGGCGGCGCCCACATGTCGTTTTGGTGGATATAAACCGGGGTCATCCCGGCGGCGACGGCGCCCTGCACGTCGTTGATGGGATGATCGCCCACGTAGACGCAGTCCCGCGGCGCCACTCCCAGCAGCATCGCCGCCCGGCGGAAGAGCTCGGGCGCCGGCTTGTGCACCCCCTCGTCCCCCGAAACCAGCGTCACGTCGCACAGCGGGCGCAAGCCGCAGACGTCCAGCTTGCGGTTTTGCAGCAGGGAGATCCCGTTGGTGACGATCCCGACCCTGTATCCCCGGCGGCGGCATTCTTCCATCACCGCCCGGCTTTGGGGATACAGCGCCGTACAGCGGGAAAAGGTCAGCCGGCATTCCCGGGTCAGCTGCGCGGGCGCGGGAGCGTCTTGCCAGTTCCAACGGTCGATCAGCAGGGCGAAATACCGGTCGTAATCGACGTAGCCGCCTTTTTGCTCGCGCAGCATTTCCGCCCGACGTTCGGCGCGGGTATCGGCGTTAAGATCGGGGAAATACCGGTCAAAAAACCAGTCGGCGTAACGGCCGAACGCCTCGCCGCGGTCCTGCAGGGTATCGTCGAAATCGAACAGCACCGCCCGGATCGTTCCGCTTGGAGAGGGTGCGACCGCCTCCAGCGCGGCGTCGGCGTCCCGGCGGATCTGCTCGCGCAGCTCGTCCAGCGACGGGAACCGCTCCTCCTTTCGCAAAAAACGCAGAGGCAGCACCCGGACGGTTTGGTCGTACAGATCCGCTTCCACGCCCGGGATCCAGGTTTCCGCCAGCGGCTGCTCGGCACCCACCGTCGGCTTGACGCCGATGTTGGTCACCCCCGGGTGCCATCGCCCGTCGATCTCCACGGCCGAGGCGTAGACCCCGTACCGCAGGGGCGCCAGTCCCCTGGGCAGAGGCTGGTTGATGGTGGGCATTCCCCATTCCCGGGCCAGACGGCGGCCGTGGACGACCGGCGCGCGCAGTTCAAAGGGAAAGCCCAGCAGCCGGTTGGCGGCGGGAATATCCCCATTTGCCAACAGCCGCCGGATGCGGGTGGTGCTGACCGGCTCGTTTTCCACCGTGACGGCGGGGACGACGGTCAGGGTTATCCCGTTTTCGGCGCACAGCGCCCGCAGGGTGTCGACCGTGCCGGCGCCGCCCTTGCCAAAGCGGAAATTGTCGCCGCAGACCACCCGTTCGGCGCGCAGATCGTCTTTGAGCACCTGCCGGACGAAATCGGCGGGCGACAGATCCCGGATGGCGGCAAAATCGGCGGTGAACACCTCGTCCACCCCCATGTTCTCAAGCAACAACCGCCGCCGATCGGCGGTCATCAAGGCGCCGCCGTCGCCCTTGGGCAGCGGTCCCGCGAAGGTGAACACCGCGCCGCACAGCCCGTTTTGTCCCACCGCCTCGCTGATGACGGCGCGGTGAGCAACGTGCAGTCCCTCAAACACCCCCAGCGCCACCGCCCGGGGTATCCGGGGAATATCCGCCGCCGGATAAAAACAGGTTTGCATACGTGTTCACCTCCTGTTAGATAATAGATGGTAGATGGTAGACGTTAGACGCATCCCGCCGATTCGCACAGGCCTGCGGCGACCGCAAGGCCCCCTTGCCTAAAGGGGGCTGGATCGGCAGACGCGAAGCGACGGCCGAGACTGGGGGATAATGCCGCTTATGCGGCGTGCCGCCCAACGGGCGACTATCCCTCCGGGCTCGCATTCGCTCGGCCGCCCCCCTTTAGGCAAGGGAGGCTAACGCTTCCCGCGAATTGATGCGAACTTGTGGCAGCAACGTAGGGGAGGGGTTTCCCCTCCCGCGAGATAATCGTATAATGATTCTTCGGCCTTTCGCTGACTCACGCCAAAAACGCGATCGCCAGCTGGTCGCCTTTGGGAACGCCCAGCCCCAAAAAGACGCCGTCCTCCGTTTTGACCCGGATCATCCCGGTCACCGGCACGCGCAGCCGTTCCAGCGCCAGCGACCCGCCGTTGCGAAACCGCGTCGCCTGCGCCGGGGTGACGGTCACCTGCGGAAAAACGGCAAAAGCCGATTCCACGCTGAGCAGCCGCTCCGCCAGACGGCCTTCCCCGGCCAGTCGTTCGGCTTCCTCGTCCGTCAGGCACTGGTCGAGGGTATATCCCGCCGCCATCGTTCGCCGCAGGGCGGTCATCACCGCTCCGCAGCCGAGCCGGCGCCCCAAATCGTCGCACAGGGTGCGGATGTAGGTGCCGGACGAACAGCGGCAGTCGAGGGTCAATTCTCCGCTTCCGGGATCGTATTCCCGCTTTTGCAGCGTATAGACGGTGACCGGACGGGGCGTGCGCTCCACCTCGATCCCCTGCCGCGCCAGTTCATAAAGCCGTTTGCCGTCCTTTTTCAGGGCAGACGTCATCGGCGGGATCTGCATGATCTCCCCGCGAAAGCGGGGCAGCGCGGCGTCGATCGTCGCTTCATCGGGAACGGGCGCGCCGGTGGGCGTCACCTGCCCCCAAACGTCCAGCGTGTCGCTGGTGAAGCCGAACCGCAGGGTGGCGGTATACGCCTTGTCGTGATTGGGCAGCAGGCTGACCGCCTTGGTCGCCCGTCCCACCAGCAGGGGCAGTACCCCGGTGGCGTTTGGATCCAGCGTGCCGGCGTGGCCGATCTTTTTTTCGTTCAGCCACCGGCGGGCGGCGGCACAGCAGGCGAAGGACGTCATCCCCGCCGGCTTGTCCAACAGCAAAATGCCGTCCATGATCACTCCCCCTGTTCGGATAAAAAAGCCCCACCGGGTGGGGCTTTTGTCGGTTTACCCGTCGATGCGGGGCACATGGCGGCGGATCGATTGCAGCAGCCGGTCGATCACCGCGTCGGCGTCCCCTTCGGGGGAACAGCCCGCCGCCCGGACGTGGCCGCCGCCGCCCAGCGGCTCGCAGATGGCCGCCGCGTCGGCGTGGGTGCCGGTGCGCACGCTGACCTTGTAGTTGCCGTCGGCTTTTTGGCGCAGGGTGACCCCCACCCACACCCCTTCGATCTGCCGGGGAATGGGCGCCAGCCCCTCCATATCGTTTTCGATGGCGCCGCTGGCGGCGATCATGGCGTTGGTGATGGTCATAAACGCCGCCTTGCCGCCGCACTCGAACCGGATGCTTTCCAGCGCCATCCGCTCGAGCAGCACCCTCGCGCGGGATTTGATATCGAACATCTCCCGGTTGATCATCTCGATCCGGGCGCCGCGTTCGATCATCCGCGCCGCCAGCCGGTGGGCGGCGGCGTCGGTGTTGGCGTACTTGAAGCAGCCGGTATCGGTGGCGACGCCGGTGTAGATGCACTCGGCGATCCCCCGGTCAAACTCCACCCCCAGCGCGTCGATGACGTCCGCCACGATCATGGCGGCGGCGCCGCAGCCCGCGTCCAGCAGCAGATGCTCGGCGTACGCCTTGTTGGAGGCGTGGTGGTCGATGCACAGCGCCACCCGGTCGGCCAGCGGCTGCAGATTGCCCAGCAGCTGGGGATCGGCCACGTCCACCGCCACGATGGTCTGGGGCTCAAAATCCGGCTCAGGCACGTCGGCGGTCATATAATCGTATTTGGGCGGGATGGGATCGCAGCAGGCGGTGCGGACGGTCTTGCCCATCGCCTGCAGCGCCCGGCAAAGGGCGTAGCCCGAGCCGATGGTGTCCCCGTCGGGATACTGGTGCATCAAAATCAGCACCTTGTCCGCTTTGCGCAGCAGCTCGGCCGCCCCGGCCACGCTGACCGGCCGGCTCACGGGGTATCCTCCGCCGGATCCTCCGGCAGGTCGAGCCCGGCCAGCGTCTGGGCGATGCGGGCGCTGTAGGCGATGGAATCGTCCGCCACGAACCGCAGCGCCGGCACGTGCCGCAGCCGCAGCGCCTCGCCCAGAGCGTGGCGCATGAACCCGGCGGCGGATTTGCATCCCTCGACAGCGGCCCTGGCGGTGTCGATGCCTTCCATCGCGCTGACGTAGACGGTGGCGTAGGACATATCCCGCGACACCTCCACCCGCACGACGCTGAGCAGCTTATCCGCCACCCGCGGATCCTTGACGGTGCGGATGATGGCGGTCAGCTCCCGCTTGATATCTTCACTTGTTCGGTCCATTCGGTAACCGGCCATGGTGTCCTCCTATTGACGATCAGTCCCGGTATTCTTCCATGACGTACGTCTCGAAGACGTCGCCCTCTTTGATATCGTTGAAATGCTCCAGTCCGATGCCGCATTCGTAGCCCTGCGCCACTTCCCGCTGGTCGTCCTTGAAGCGTTTGAGGGAGATCATCTTATCGTCGGCGATGATGATGCCGTCCCGCACCACCCGCAGCAGATCGTTGCGGTAGACCTTGCCGTCGGTGACGTAGCAGCCGGCGACGGTGCCCACACCGGTGATCTTGTACACCTGGCGCACCTCCACCCGGCCGTGGAGCACTTCGCGGGTCTTGGGCGCGAGCATTCCCTTCATGGCGGATTCGATCTCTTCGATGCAGTCGTAGATGATGCGGTACATCCGCATATCCACCTGCGCCTGCTCGGCGGCGGTCTGCGCCAGCGGCTCGGGGCGGACGTTGAAGCCCACGATGATGGCGTTGGAGGCGTCGGCCAGCATGACGTCGCTTTCACTGACGGCACCCACCGCGCCGTGGATGACCCGCACCCGCACCTCGTCGTTGGACAGCTTCTCCAGCGACTGCTTGACCGCCTCGACCGATCCTTGCACGTCGGCCTTGACGATGATGTTCAGTTCCTTCATCTCGCCCTGCTGCATCTGATCGAACAGGTTGTCGAGGGTGACCTTCTGGTACTGCTTGAACTGCTCCTCCTTGGCGGCCTGCTTGCGCTGCTCCACCAGCTCGCGGGCCAGCCGTTCGTCGGAAACGGCGTCGAAGACGTCGCCGGCGGTGGGCACCTCGTCCAGACCCATGATCTCGACCGGGACGCTGGGACCGGCCTCGGTCACCTTTTCGCCCTTGTCGTTGACCATGGCGCGGATGCGGCCGACGGCGGTGCCGGCGACCAGCACGTCGCCGGTGCGCAGGGTGCCGTTTTGCACCAGCACGGTGGCGATCGGGCCGCGGCCCTTGTCCAGCCGCGCTTCGATGACGGTGCCTTTGCCGGCGCGGTCGGGGTTGGCTTTGAGTTCCCGCACCTCGGCCACCAGCAGCACCGTTTCCAGCAGCTTATCCAGCCCCATGCCGGTGACGGCCGACACCGGCACGCAGATGACGTCGCCGCCCCATTCCTCGGGCACCAGCTCGTACTCGGTCAGCTGCTGCATCACCCGGTCGGGGTTGGCTTCGGGTTTATCCATTTTGTTGATGGCCACGATGATGGCCACACCCGCCGCTTTGGCGTGGTTGATCGCCTCGACGGTCTGGGGCATGATGCCGTCGTCCGCCGCGACCACCAGGATGGCGATATCGGTCACCTGCGCGCCGCGGGCACGCATCGAGGTAAACGCCGCGTGACCGGGAGTATCGAGGAAGGTGATGGTCTGCCCGTCGACGGTCACCTGATAGGCGCCGATGTGCTGGGTGATACCGCCCGCCTCGCCGGAGGTGACGTTGGTTTTGCGGATGGCGTCGAGGATGGAGGT
>JBMNVL010000010.1:0-25633 GCA_050946775.1 Acutalibacteraceae bacterium | reverse complement strand
CTGAACGTTCAGCTGATGGAATTCACCCGCCTGGTGGTGGAAAACCAGCGGGTAGTCGGCTTTACGCCGCTGCAAGCGGCGGGCGGATACCCGATCGGCCTGACGGTGGCGGCGCCCAGCGTGCAGATCACCTTCAAGGGCAAATACAACGAAACGGTGGCGGTCAAGACCGCCTCGTCGGCCGAGGAACTGGAGACGCTGCTGCGAGGCGTTACCGCTCCGGCGCTGGGCGGGTACGCCTTTATCGGCTGGAGCGAGAGCGCCGATGAAGCCCCCATTCTGTTCGATATGGCGATGCAGGGCGACCGGACGATGTTCGTCACCGCGGTGTACGAGCAGGAGGCGTCCGCCAAGAGCTATCATCTGGTGGGACTGGAGAATATGACCGCCCGGGACGGCGCCGGCAACGAGGTGACCTCCTCGACGATGCTGGGATTTGATCAGCGGATCACCGTGACCGCCGCGGGCGACGTGGCCTATTGGATCCTCGACGGCGCCAAGGTCGGCTTCGGCCGGCGGTCGTACACCTTCTACGTCAGCGGCAACAACCGTATCGCCGTCGTTCTCGCCGTCGACGCCCAACCGGTCGAGCCGGCGGTGGTGCTGCAGCAGGTGACCTGGGCCAAAGGCAGCGAAGGCTTTACCCTGTCGGTGATCGCGCAGACCTCCATCCCGACCGGCAGCACCGTGACCGAATACGGGGTGATTTTCGCGGCCAAGACCGCGACGCTGGAGAGCTTGCGGGATACCGGTACGGCGTCGGGTGCCGTTCAGCGGGTGAAATCCACCAAGACCGGCGCCAATCAGCAATATATGGCGCATCTGCTGAGCGTCAAGGCCAACCGGGAACGCAGCGCGATCGCTTACGCCGTCATCGACGGCCAAACCATATACAGCGATGGGATTGCCCATTTCCAGACGGCGACCGACACGGCGCAGGCGCAGATCCTGCGTTCGGACAACGGCGAGCCGATCGGCCAATACGACGACGGCGTCGAGGATCCGTTTGACGATTGATGAACGCAAAAGCCGCCCCTGGCAAACGCCGGGGGCGGCTTTTCGCGTCGATCGGCGCACGCCGTAAATTCCGCGGCGAACAAGGGGCAATCCGTTCTTGACAATCGGGTGAAGCGTGCTATAATGGTAATAATTATTTTTCAGCAGGGCTTAAGCGATCGCCGGCTTTGCGGCGATCGCTTTTGCGCCAAAAGGGGAGAAGAGGATGTACAGGATCGTTACCAAAAAACCGCTCAATCCCACCGTGACCCAGATGGAGATCGAAGCGCCGCTGGTGGCCGCCAAGGCCAAGCCGGGGCAATTCATCATCCTGCGGGTGGACGACGAGGGCGAACGCATTCCGCTGACCGTGGCGGGCACCGATCCGCAGGCGGGCACCGTCAAGATCATTTTCCAGATCGTAGGCGGTACCACCTGGCGGCTCAACGAAAAACAGCAGGGCGAGAGCATTCGGGATTTTGTCGGCCCGCTGGGAATGCCCACCCATACCGACGGGATCAAAAAGGTCTGCATCGTGGGCGGCGGCGTCGGCTGTGCCATCGCCATGCCGGTGGCGCAGGAATTCCACCGGCTGGGCGCCGAGGTGACCAGCATCATCGGCTTCCGCAGCAAGGATCTGCTGATCCTCGAGGATGAATTTGCCGCCTGTTCCGACCGGTTGACGGTGATGACCGACGATGGCTCTTACGGCCGCCACGGCAACGTGACGGTGCCGCTCAAGGAGATGCTGGAAGCCGGCGAACGGTTCGATATGATCATCACCATCGGCCCGCTGATTATGATGAAATTCGTGGTGGCGACCGCCAAACCCTTCGACGTGCCGGTCACCGTGTCGATGAACCCCATTATGATCGACGGCACCGGGATGTGCGGCGGCTGCCGGCTGACTCTGCGTCAGGACGGCAAGCCGGTGACCAAATTCGCCTGCGTCGACGGCCCGGATTTCAACGGCTACGAGGTGGATTTTGACGAGGCGATGTCCCGGGGAAGAATGTACGCCGATTTCGAGCGCCACGCGTACGACGAGGCGTGCAACCTGTTCAAGCAGGCGTAAAGGAGGGGACGAAAATGCCGATCGATCCGAAAAAACACGAGATGCCCACCCAAGAGCCGGCGGTACGCGCCCGCAATTTCAAGGAAGTGGCGCTGGGCTATACCGAAGAGGTGGCGGTGGCCGAGGCACAGCGGTGTCTCAACTGCAAAAACCGTCCCTGCGTGACCGGCTGCCCGGTCAACATCAACATCCCCGATTTTATCGCCCGTATCAAGGAAAGCGATTTTGAAGGGGCGTATCAGGAGATCACCAAATCCTCCTCTTTGCCTGCCGTTTGCGGCCGGGTCTGCCCCCAGGAAACCCAGTGCGAAAGCAAATGCACCCTCGGGATCAAATTTGAGCCGGTCGGCATTGGCCGGCTGGAGCGGTTCGTCGCCGACTGGCACAACCAAAACGCCACCGGGCGGCCGACGCCGCCTGCCGCCAACGGGCACAGGGTGGCCGTCGTCGGCTCCGGCCCGTCGGGGCTGACCTGCGCCGGCGATCTGGCCAAAAAGGGCTACGCCGTTACCGTCTTCGAGGCGCTGCATACCGCCGGCGGGGTGCTGGTTTACGGCATCCCGGAGTTCCGGCTTCCCAAATCCATCGTCGCCAAGGAAGTGGATACCCTCAAAGCGCTGGGCGTCGAGGTGCAGACCAACGTCGTCATCGGCAAGACCCTGACCATCGACGAGCTGTTCGAGCAGGGCTTTGAAGCGGTCTTCGTCGGCTCGGGCGCCGGACTGCCCAACTTTATGAATATCCCCGGCGAATCGCTCAAGGGCGTCTATTCCGCCAACGAGTTTTTGACCCGCAGCAATCTGATGAAAGCCTATCTCGACGATCCCCAGACCCCCATTATGAAGGGCGGCAAGGTAGCGGTGGTCGGCGGCGGCAACGTCGCCATGGACGCCGCCCGTACCGCGTTGCGGCTGGGCGCCGAGAAGGTGTATATCGTCTATCGCCGGTCGATGGAGGAGCTTCCCGCCCGGCGGGAGGAAGTGGAGCACGCCGGGGAGGAGGGGATCGATTTCCGCCTGCTGACCAACCCGGTGGAGATCCTCGGCTATCAGAATCCCGACGATCCCCGCGATCCCAAAAACGGCTTCGTCACCGGGATGCGGTGCGTCAAAATGGAACTGGGCGAGCCGGATGAAAAAGGCCGCCGTCGCCCGGTGGTGATCGAGGGCTCCGACTTCACCCTGGATGTGGACGCGGTGGTGATGGCCATCGGCACCTCGCCCAACCCGCTGATCAAATCCACCACCAAGGGGCTGGACGTCAATCCCCGCGGCGGCATCGTCGTCAACGAGGACGGGCTGACCTCCCGCGAGGGGGTCTACGCCGGCGGTGACGCCGTCACCGGCGCGGCGACGGTCATCTCGGCGATGGGCGCCGGCAAGGTGGCCGCCAAAGCCATCGACGGGTATCTGTCCGGCAAATAAAAACAAGCGCAAAAGATCCCCGGTTCCATTGAACCGGGGATCTTTTTATGCGTTATCATTCCTTGCCGAACGCCGCCTTGTACCGCTCAATGGCGTCGGCGATCACCGCCACCGCGTCGTCGCGGCCACAGACCTCGTCGACGGCGGTCTCTTTGTTTTCCAGATTTTTGTACACCGTGAAAAAGTGCCGCATCTCGTCGAAAATGTGCCGGGGCAGTTGATCGACGTCGGTATACATATTGTAGTTGGGATCGTTGACGGGGACGGCGATCACCTTTTCGTCGTTGCGGCCGTTGTCGATCATCTTCATCACCCCGATGGGAGCGGCGCGTACCAGCGTCAGCGGCTCGAGCGGCTCGGCGCACAGCAGCAGCACGTCCAGAGGATCGTCGTCGTCGCCCAGGGTACGGGGGATAAACCCGTAGTTGGCGGGATAACTGGTGGCGGTGTAGAGGATCCGGTCGAGAATGATCATCCCGGTGGGCTTGTCCAGTTCGTATTTCTTTTTGCTCCCCTTGGAGATCTCGATCACGCAGACGAAATCCCGCGGCGTGATCCGGTCGGGGGCGATATCGTGCCAGATGGAAAACATCGAACGCACTCCTTTCGCAAAGGGTCAACGGGCGCCCAGCAGCTCTTCCTTATGGTACTGCAGGGTGTACAGCTTGTGATACTGCCCGCCCAACTTCAGCAGCTCCTGATGGGTGCCCTGTTCGGTGATCACCCCGTCGGAAAGCAGGATGATCCGGTCGGCGTGCTGCACCGTCGACAGCCGGTGAGCGACCACCAGCATGGTGCCGATGGACTTGATCCGCTCCAGCGAATCCTGGATCAGCAGCTCGGTCTCGGTGTCGATGTTGGCGGTGGCCTCGTCGAGGATGATGACCGACGGCTTGTGGATGATGGTGCGAGCGAAGCTGAGCAGCTGCCGCTGACCGGCCGAGAAGTTGTTGCCCCGCTCCCGCACAACCTCGTCCAGACCGCCCTCCAGCTTGTCAATAAAGGCGTCGGCGTTGACGTATCGCGCCGCCTCCATCACCTGTTCGTCCGAAACGCCCTCTTCCCGCAGCAGAATGTTGCTGCGGATATTCCCCGAGAAGAGGAAGACGTCCTGCAGCATCTGCCCGAAATGGCGGCGCAGCGAAGCGATCTTGATATGCCGCACGTCGATCCCGTCGATCAGGATCTGGCCTTTCTGGATGTCGTAATTGCGTACGATCAGCGACAAAATGGTGCTTTTGCCCGACCCGGTCGCGCCCACGAAGGCCACCGTTTGCCCCGGTTGGATGTGGAAGGAGATCCCCTTGAGCACCCACTCGTCCGGCAGGTAGGAAAACCACACGTCCCGAAACTCGATCTCGCCTCTGATTTCGGGCAGATCGATGGCGTCGGGCTGATCCACCACGTCGGGAACGATGTCGAGAATGGTAAAGATCTTTTCCGCCGAGGCGAAGGAACGCTGGAGCATATCGAACTGCTCGGCGAGGTTTTGGATGGGGTTGAAGAATTTGTTGATGTACAGATAAAACGACACGATCACCCCGGAGGTCATCATCTGCCCGAGGATCGGCTTGCCGCCGACGTACCCCTTGGCGCCCAGGTAAAACAGCACCAGCACCGAGGAGATATACAGCATATACACCATCGGGCGGAAGATGCCGAACACCATCATCCGCGCCTGCTTGGAGCGCTTGAGCGCCCGGCTTTTGTCCAGAAAATCCGCCATTTTGCGCTCTTGCTGGTTGAAAATCTGGGTGATCCCGATGCCCGACAGATTTTCCGACAGGTAGGTGTTGATGTCGGTGGTGGCGTCGTTGACCCGGCGGTGCACCTTGCGGGAAAAGCGGCGGAAGACCACCGTGAACCACAGCACGAAGGGGACGAAGCACAGCACCATCAGGGTCAGGGCGTAGTTGAGCATCAGCATGGCGCCCAGTACCCCGAGGATCACCATCATGTTCTTGGCCAGGGTGACCAGAATATTGGTGAACATAAAGGAGATGGCGTTGGGATCGTTGGACACCCGGGTGACCAGCTTGCCGACCGGGATGTTGTTGAGCTGCTCGTGGGACAGACTCTCGATGTGGGTGAAAATGTCTTCCCGCATGGCCGACAGGATCTTTTGCCCGGTGCGCTGCAGGATGATCGCCTGCTGGTAGGTGCAGATCATGCTGACCACCAGAATGGTGGCGTAGACCGCCACGGCGGCAAACAGATCCCGCAGTTCAAAGGCGTCCTTGACCATCTCCTCGATGTTGCCCACCAGCAGGGGGGATACCACGTCGTAAACGATGGACACCAGCATCACGACGAAGGCGGCAAGAAAGCTTTTGCGATGGGGCTTGGCGTATTTGAGCAGCCGCCGGACGATCTCCCGGTCGGACATATGCCGCTCCCGGCCAAGGGCCTCCTTGCGGCGGATATCCCAGATATACGCCGCCAAAAACAGCAAACTGAAGGTGCCGATGATGGCGCCGACGATCAACAGCGGCAGATAATCAGGCATCCTCATCACCTTCTTCCAGCTTTTGCAGATCCACCATCCGGCGGTATTCCGGACAGGTTTGATACAGCTCGGCGTGGCTGCCGAAGGCCGCCACCCGCCCGTCGTCGAGGAACAAAATGCGGTCCATCCGCTCCACGGTGGTGATCCGGTGGGCGATCAGCAGGGTGGTCTTGCCCCGGCGGGTCTGGGCAAGGTTGTCGAGAATGGTCTTTTCGGTCTTGGTATCCACCGCCGACACCGAATCGTCCAAAATCAGGATGGGCGCGTCCTTGATCAGCGCCCGGGCGATGGAGATGCGCTGCTTTTGCCCGCCGGAGACGGTCACGCCCCGCTCGCCCAGCACCGTGTCGTAGCCCAGATGGAACTCCCGGATGTTTTCGTCCACGTCGGCCAGCTCGGCCGCCCGGATCACCCCGTCGCGGTCGTCCTCGTTCAGCCCGAAGGCGATGTTGCTTTCAATGGTATCGGAAAACAGGAAGTTGTCCTGCGGCACGTAAGCGCAGTTGTCCCGCAGGGACCGGATGGTGACGCGGTTGACGTCCTGCCCGTCGATGAACAGGGTGCCGTCGGGGACGTTGTAACAGCGCAGCAGCAGCTGCACCAGGGTGGTCTTGCCGCAGCCGGTCTTGCCGACCACCCCCACGCTCTGTCCCGGCTCGATCACGAAGGAGACGTCCCGCAAAGCGTCGAATTCCCCGTCGGGGTACTGGAAGGACAACCTCCGGAACTCGATTTGGCCCTTCACGTTTTCCAGCGGCCGGGCGTCGGGGGCGTCGGTGACCGCCTGTCTGGCGTCCAGCAGCTCGCTGATGCGGTTGAGAGACGCCTTGCCCCGGGAGGTCATGTCGATCAACTCGGAGACCGCCATGATCGGCCACACCACCGCGCTGAAATAGCCGATGAATTCCACCAGCTGCCCGGCGTTGAAGGTCCCCTGATACACCAGATAGCCGCCGTAGCCCAGAATGATGCAGATCACGCTTTCAACGAAGAGGGTGACCAGAATGCGCATCAGCACCGAGGCGCGGGTGTGCTCGATGTTGGCGACCTCGTTTTCCTCGTTGAGTTTTTTGAACGCCATCAGTTCTTTGGATTCCTTGACGAACGCCTTGATGACGGCGATGCCCGAAAAGCTTTCCTGCGAAAAATCGGACAGCCGGGAAAAGGCCTCCTGGCGCACGTCCCATTTTTTCATCATGTATTTGCCCAGCACCGTCGCCGAGGCCAGCAGCAGCGCCATCGGGATCATCGACAGCAGGGCGAGGACGGGGTTCATCCGCCACATCCGGTAGACCGCCAGTACCCCGAGCAGCAGCGCGTCGAAGAACATCATGATTCCCCAGGCGAAGCATTCCTGCACTGTGTCGAGATCGTTGGTGAACAAGCTCATCAGATTGCCCACCTTGTTGACCTGGTAGTATTCCCGGCTGAGATCCTTGGCGTTGCCGAACATCCGGTTGCGCAGATCTTCCTCCACCCGGATGGCCGAGCCGAAGAACATCACCCGCCACAAAAACCGCCCGAAGACGATGGCGAGGATCACGCCCAGCATCGGCACGCAGACCCGGTCCGCCACGAAGGCCATATCGAAGGGGACCTTCCCGCCGTCGATCTCGACGTAGCCCTGGTTGATGCCGTTGATGACCATCTGGTAAAGGTTGGGGATGATCAGCTGCAGATAATCCACCACCACCAGCGCCAGCAGTCCCAGCAGCAAAAAGCCGCCGTACCGCCCGTAATAGCGGTTGATATGTTTTCCGAAAATCATGGATAAAACTCCTGTTACATATAGATACGGTCAGTATAGCACGGCCATCCGGCAAAAGCAAGCGATCCCGGCATAAAAAAGCCCGGCGCGCCGGCGCCGGGCAAAAGGAGTTCGGTTGCGGGCGATCCGTCAGATCAGCATGGAAAGCCAATTGAAGATCCGGGAGAAGGCCATCGCGAAAAGCGGGCAGAAAAGCAACGCGGTCGCGATATCCAGCGCGACCCATTTGACGCTCGGCTGCCGTTTTCGCGCCTTGACGTAGACGATCACCAGCACGGCGAAAGCGAGAAACCCTGCCGCCGCCAGGATCAGTCCGGCCGGGCGGTGAACCGGATGGCGGGCGAACGCATGAAACGCCACCACGCTCCACCACAGGATACCGCCAAAGGCGGCCAGTCCGGCCGCGGCGGATGCCGCCAGCGCCAGCAGAGTGGTTTTGGCCTGCCACGGCCGTCCCGCTTGTTTTGCGCCGTTACAGGGTGGCGGCGAGTTTTTTGAGATAGGCACGGAAATCCTCCTTCACCTCCGGGTGGCGCAGCGCCACTTCGCAGGTGGCCTGCAAAATCCCCAGCTTGTTGCCCATATCGTAGCGGGTGCCGGTGAAATCCACCCCGGTCATCCCCACCGTGCGGGCCAGCACCAGCATGGCGTCGGTCAGCTGGATCTCCCCGCCGGCGCCGGGCTCGGTTTTATCGAGAATATCAAAGATCTCCGGGGGCAGCACGCACCGCCCGAGAATAGAAAACAGCGACAAAATCTGGTCGGGCGCCGGTTTTTCCACCATATCGCTGACGGCGTATATGTTGTCCCGCAAGGGCGCGACCTTCAGCGAGCTGTATTTGACGATCTGCTCGGGGGTGACCTGCTTGATGCCCACCACGCCCTTGCCGTATTCCTCATACGCCCGGCAAAGCTGGCCGCAGGCGGGATCGTCGCCGATGATCACGTCGTCGCCGTAGAGGACGGCGAAGGGCTCGTTGCCCACGAAGGAGCGGGCGCAGTTGACCGCGTGGCCGAGACCGCGGGTCTCCTTTTGGCGGATGAAATAGATGTTGGCAAGCCCGGTGATCCGGTTGACCTCGTCGAGCATCGCCTGCTTGCCGCCGGCGGCCAGACGCCCTTCCAGCTCGGGCATATGATCGAAATGATCCTCGATGATTCCCTTGCCGCGGTTGGTGATGATCAGAATATCCTCGATCCCCGCCGCCACCGCCTCTTCCACGATGTACTGGATGGCGGGCTTGTCCACGATGGGCAGCATCTCTTTGGGCATCGCTTTGCTGATGGGCAGCACCCGGGTGCCCAGTCCGGCGGCCGGAATGACCGCCTTGCGTACTTTTTGTGCCATGATTGAAATCCTCCTCAAGCTTTTTCTCGATTTAAAATAAAAATGCGTATTGCGCAATCATACCCGCTACCAGCAGCACGGTGTATCCGATGATCCCCAAGCCGAAGGATACCCCGCCCGCCATGGCCAGATCCGGCAGTGTGACCGACGGATCGGCCGCCTTGAGCCGCCCGATCCGGGACACCGCGCCCCGCAGATACAGCCCGTTGGCCGACAGCCCGAAAAAGACCCGCACCGCCAGTTCAAAAACGCCGGTAAGCGTCAGCAGCGCCAGATACAGCGGCGCGCTGCCGGAGGAGAGCATGGTTTGCGCCGCGACGGCGACGCTGACCCGCTCCACCTGCATCACCCCGTAGAGGATGAAGCCCTCCACCATGCTGCGGATCACCTCGAACACCAGCACCAGCAGACCGCTGAGATACTGCTTGCGGTAAAGCAGCCAGTAGGGGGTCAGCAAAAACGCCGCCCAGTTCCAGCTGATCCGGGAACCGCCCTGCATCCGCTTGAACCGGGGCAGGTAATACGGGGTGTTGGTGTTGACGAACGCCGCCAGCTCGCTGGCGGGAACGCCGTCGATCATCTCGTCGGGCGAGACCCCGCCGTAAGGGTCGACGGTGGCGTAAAAGGGGGAATACTCGCTGTAATTTGCCCGCGGCGGGGGAGTGGGCGCCGACTGCCACGGCGGCGGCTCCAGCGGCTGGCCGCACCGCCCGCAAAACTCGGCGTAGACCGGGTTATGGTGGCCGCAGTGCGGACAGGCGCGGGCGGATCCTTCCGCCGAAGCGGCCGCCGCGGCGGACGAACCGGCGTTGTCCCGCGTCCACTGGCGATCGGTGCCGTGGTCGGCGGCGAAATGGCAACGCCCCTCCTGCTGCCAGCACGCCCGGTGATGGGGAGCGCCGCAGTCGGGGCAGGCGACGATATCCTCCGAATCCCGCAGGGGCTTGCCGCAGACGGGACAAACGAAGCCTTCGTAAAAAAACATAGATGGCCGGACCTTTCTGATGGTTTTGACAGTTTTCATTGTACCCGTTTTGGCCGGGTTGTGCAACGATTTTTTGCATCGTTTATAAAAAATTCAAGATTGGGCGAAGAAGTGGGGGAAAACGGTTGCGTTTTTCTTCAAAAGTTCGTATAATAAAACGATAGATCAAACGCGAAGGAGGACCTATATGGATCTGCAGACCTTTTGGCGGGATCTGGCCGGCAAACGGGTGGCGGTGTGCGGCATCGGCCGCAACAACCTGCCGGTGATCCGTCAATTTCTGGATAAAGGGGCGCGGGTGCTGGCTTGCGACAAGCGTACCCGCGATCAGCTGAGCGAAGCGGCCGACCTGCTGGAATCTCTCGGCGCCGAGCTGGCGCTGGGCGAGGGGTATCTCGACGATCTCAACGTCGATATGATCCTGCGCACCCCCGGGATGAAGCCCTATCTGCCGCCCTTTGAGGCGGCGCGGAAAAAAGGGATCCCGGTCACCTCGGAAATGGAGCTGTTTTTTTCGCTCTGTCCGGCGCCCATCTACGCGGTGACCGGCTCGGACGGCAAGACCACCACCACCACCGTCATCGCCGGGCTGTTGGAAGCGGCCGGCAAAAAGGTGCATCTCGGGGGCAACATCGGCCGGGCGCTGCTGCCGGTGATCGACGAGGTCAGGCCCGACGACGTCGCGGTGGTGGAGCTGTCGAGCTTTCAGTTGACCATGATGACCCAAAGCCCCCACGTGGCGGTGATCACCAACGTCGCGCCCAACCATCTTGACTGGCACACCGATATGGCGGAATACGTCGACGCCAAGAAAAACCTGATGCGCTTTCAGCGCCCCGGCGACCGGGTGGTGCTAAACGCCGACAATCCGACCACCGCGTCCTTTATGCCCGACGCCAGGGGCGAGCTGTGCGCCTTTTCCCGGCTGGGTGAAGTGAAACGGGGCGCATTCCTGCGGGAAGACGGCTGGCTGGTGATGCGCGCCGACGACGGCGATACCCCGGTGATGCGCCGGGCGGATATCCGCATTCCCGGCGACCACAACGTGGAAAATTATCTGGCGGCCATTGCCGCGGTCTGGGGCGCGGTCGACCCGGCGATCATCGCCGGCTACGCCCGCTCCTTCGGGGGAGTGGCGCACCGCAGTCAGCTGGTGCGGACCCGCCGGGGAGTGAAATGGTACAACGATTCCATCGGCTCCAGCCCGTCCCGCACCATCGCCGGGCTGAAGGCGTTTGACCGCAAGGTGATCCTGATCGCCGGCGGATACGATAAGCACATCCCCTACGATCCGCTCGGCCCGGTGGCGGCCGATACCGTCAAGGCGGCCGTTTTGATGGGCGCCACCGCCGACGCCATCGAGCGGGCAATCCGCGCGTGCAGCGATCTGCCGATTTGCCGGGTGGCGAATATGGAGCAGGCGGTCGCCGCGGCGGATCAGCTGGCCAAAGAGGGCGATATCGTCTTTATGTCGCCGGCCAGCGCCAGTTTTGATATGTATAAAAATTTTGAGGAGCGGGGCGACCACTTCTGCCGTCTGGTCAACGCCCTGGCCGAGTAAAGGGAGCGATACGATGGATTTGAGAGACGTGCTGCGCCGGCTGTGTCTGGCGCCGGGTGTCGGCGGACAGACCGCCGTCACCGACGAGGCGAAAGCCCTGCTCTCCCGCTACACGAAGGAGATCACCGTCAGCCCGATGGGCAACGTGACCGGGATCATCCGCTGCGGCAGGGACGACGCGCCGCTGGTGATGCTGGAGGCGCATCTCGACCAGATCGGGATGGTGGTCACCGCCATTGAGGAGGGGTTCGTGCGGGTTGCCGCCTGCGGCGGATTGGATCTGCGCACCCTGACGGCGAGCGAGGTCGTCGTCTACGGGGACAAGCCCTATCCCGGCGTCTTTGCCAGCACCCCGCCGCATTTGATGGGAGAGGACAAAAAATTCCCCACGCTGGAGGAGCGGATGATCGACATCGGGCTGACCCAGGAGCAGGCCGAAAAAGCGGCGCCGCTCGGCAGCCGGGTGGGCTTTTTGCCCCGGCTGGAACCGCTGGGCGAAACCGCCGTCGCCGGCACGTCGCTGGATGACCGGGCCGGGATGGCGGCGGTGCTGTTCGCCGTCGACGCCTTGCAGGGCGAATCGCTCGACGCGGATATCGCGGTCTGCTTCGCCGTACAGGAAGAGCTGGGCACCCGCGCCGCCGGCAGCGGCACCTTCGCGCTGATGCCCGACGCCGCCATCGCGGTGGACGTCAGCTTCGCCTACACGCCCGACGCGAACAAGAAGGATTGCGGTGAACTCGGCAAAGGCCCGATGATCGGGCTGGCGCCGGGTCTGGACGACGGGATGACCCGGCGGCTGATCGCCCTGGCCGAGGAGGAAAACATCCCCTATCAGCGGGAAGTGATGGGCGAGCATACCGGCACCGACGCCGACGAGATCGGGGTGACCGGCGCCGGCGTACCCACGGCGCTGTTGTCCATCCCCCAAAAATATATGCACACCCCCGTCGAAGTGGTGGACGTGCGGGACGTGGAAAACGTCGGTCGCCTGATGGCGGCGTTCGTGAAAGGAGGGATCGGCCGATGAAACGGGACGAGATCCGGCAGCTGTGCGCGCTCGATGGCGTTTCCGGCCGGGAAAGCGCGGTGCGGGATTGGCTCAAAGCGCGTCTGGAGGAATGCCCGGCCGTGCGGCAGATGAAGGTCGATCCGCTGGGCAATCTGCTGGTGTGGGTCAACGGCCGGAAAAAAGCGAACAAAACGGTGCTGTTTTCCGCCCATATGGACGAGGTCGGGATGATCGTCAGCGACGTCAGCGAGGACGGGTATCTGGCGCTGACCGCCGTCGGCGGGGTCGACCCGGCGGTGGTGTTTGGCCGGATGGCACGGGTGAACGGTCGTATCGGCGTCATCGGCGGCAAGGCGATCCACCAGTGCAAGGACGAGGAACGCAAATCCCAGCCCGGCTGGGACGCTTTGCGGCTGGATATCGGCGTCGCTTCCAAAGAGGAGGCGCTGGCGATCGCCCAGCCCGGCGACAGCGTGGTGTTCGATCATTGTTTTGAGGAGCTGGGCGACGACAGGATCAAAGCCAAGGCGCTGGACGACCGGATGGGTTGTCTGCTGCTGCTGGAAATGATCCGCCGTCAGCCGGAATACGATATCGTCGTCTCCTTCGTGGTGCAGGAAGAGATCGGTCTGCGGGGCTCGACGGTGGCGGGATTCACCCTTCGCCCGGATATCGCCGTGGTGGTGGAAACCACCACCGCGCTGGATCTGGCAGGGGTGTGCGGCGCCAAACGGGTCTGCGAGGTGGGCAAAGGGCCGGTGGTGTCCTTTATGGACCGGCGGACGCTGTACGACGAGCCGCTTTACCGGCAGATCCGCTCCTGGGCGGACGAGGCCGGCATCCCCAACCAGACCAAAACGGTGGTCGCCGGGGGCAACGACGCCGGCGCCCTTCAACGGGCGGGTGAAGGCGCCCGGGTGGCGGCGGTGTCGCTGGCCTGCCGGTATCTGCATTCTCCCGCCTGCGTGCTGTCGTGGAAGGACGCCGAGGATACCCTGCGGCTGCTGCATATCCTGGCCGACCGGCTGCCGGCATGATCCGGCTGGCAAAACGGGGAGAGGAATTGCCCTTCTCCCTGCAAACCGAAGCGTCGGTCAAGCTGGCCGGTTGGCACGCCGCTTACGGCGACGACGAGCGGATCGTTCGTTTTTGGATAACCGAACACGGCGGGACGTTGGGGCAGATGGGGGATACCCTGCTGGCCGACCTGCCGGGCAAGGATCACGAGGAAGCGGCCGCTTTTGCGGCGATGCAGCCGGTGACCCGGCTGCGAAGCGATCCGGCTTTCGTCCGGGCGGTGAGCGCCCTGCGTCCCGGGCAAACGCAAAGCGGTACGGTCACCCGCCTTATGGACGGGGTGGCTGATCCGCCGCAGACGGATACCCCGTCGCTGACGGCGACCTTCGATTTGCTCAAGGCGGTGTTCGACGATCTGCCGCAGTGGGACGACTGGTACGTCGATATGTCCCACCGGCTGCGCCACGGCTGCGGTCGGATCGCTGGGATCACCGGCGAGGACGGCCTTTTGGCGGTGGCGATGACCACCGCCGAATGCGAAAGCGCGGCGCTGATCGGCGGGGTGGCGACCCGTCCCGATCAACGGGGCAGGGGATACGCCCGCCGCTGTGTGTCGGCGTTGGCGGCCGCTTTGCAGCAAGAGGGCAAGGCCGTCTGGCTGTCCCCGAAAAACGATTACGCCAAGGCGCTCTATCGGCACTGGGGTTTTGTCCCGGTGGGAGAATGGGCGCAGATCAAATGGAAGGATTGAGAGGATTGACGTCCTTTTTTCAAGTGGACAAGCGGCTGGAAGACCGTTCCCGCCGGGCGATGGAACAAATCGCCGGGCGTTTTGCCGCCATTGACGAGGTGACCGAGTACAATCAGCAAAAGGTGCTGCGGGCGTTCATCGACCACGGCGTCAGCGAAACCCATTTCGCGCCCACCACCGGCTACGGTTACGGCGACCGGGGACGGGACACGCTGGACAAGGTGTTCGCTCAGGTGATGGGCGCCGAAGACGCTTTGGTGCGCCACAGCATCGTGTCGGGCACCCACGCCATCACCATCGCCCTGTCGGGGGTGCTGCGCCCGGGCGATACCCTGCTGGCCGCCACCGGCGCGCCGTACGACACCCTGGAGGAGGTCATCGGCATCCGTGGCGACGCGTCGGGATCGCTCAAGGATTTCGGGATCGCCTACCGGCAGGTGGATCTGAAAGACGGCCGCCCCGATATCCCCGGGGTGGTCGCGGCGCTGACCGACGACGTCAAAATGGTGCATATCCAGCGCTCCCGCGGTTACGATCCCCGTCCCTCCCTGTCGGTGGAGGAGATCGGGCGGATCATCCGGGCGGTCAGGCAAAAAAGGCCCGACGTGATCGTCTTCGTCGACAACTGCTACGGCGAATTCGTCGAGCCGACCGAACCGACGCAGGTCGGCGCCGATCTGATGGCGGGATCGCTGATCAAAAATCCCGGCGGCGGCATCGCCGAAAACGGCGGCTACCTCTGCGGACGGGCCGATCTGATCGAGCAATGCGCCTTTCGGATGACCACCCCCGGCCTGGGTCGGGAAGTGGGCGCGTCGCTGGGGCACAACCGCTCCCTGTTTATGGGGCTGTTCCACGCACCCCACGTGGTGGGCGAGGCGCTGAAAACCGCGGTCTACACCGCCGCTTTGTTCGGCGGGCTGGGCTTTGCCGTCAGCCCGACGGCCGGCGAGCCGCGGGCGGACATCATCCAAACGGTGTGTCTGGGCACTCCCGAAGGGCTGGTCGCCTTTTGCCAGGGAATGCAGAAAGGCGCTCCGGTGGACGCCTTCGTCACCCCCGAGCCGTGGGATATGCCGGGGTATGAAGACCCGGTTATCATGGCGGCGGGAGCCTTTACCATGGGCGCGTCGATCGAGCTGTCGGCCGACGGCCCTCTGCGTGAGCCGTACGCCGCCTATATGCAGGGCGGACTCAATTTTCACTCCGGCAAGGTGGGGGTGCTGTTGGCCGCCCAGTCGATGCTGGAACAAGGAGCTTTGGAGGGAAAACTATGAAACATATCGGTATGCTGGTGGCCAGAGAGATCGACGCCGTGCTCAATGAATTCGGTCAACCGCAGGAAGAACGCGCTTTCGGGGATTTCACCGTGCGCACCTATCAAATGCCGGGGTATACCCTGTCGGTGATGCACAGCGGGATCGGGGAGATCGCCGCGGCGGCGGCCACCCAACTGCTGATCAGCGTTTACGGGGTGGATATGATCATCAATTTCGGCGTGGTGGGCGGTCTGACCCCGGAAATGGGGCAGACCCGCACCTGCGTGGTCGAGCGAGTGGTGCACACCGACTATGACGGTTCCGCCATTGACGGCACCGCCGTGGGGCAGTACATCGAATACCCCGACGTGTATATCCCCACCACCCCCGAGCTGGTGGACAAAGCGACGGCGCTCAATCCCGCTCTCAAGCGGGTCACCTGTGCCTCGGCGGACAAATTCATTTCCGGTGAAGCCGCCAAAACGGCGCTGCACGAGCAATTCGGCGCCGATATCTGCGAAATGGAGGCCGCCGGGGTGGTGCTGACCTGCCGGCGCAACCGCGTCCCCTGTCTGCTGATCAAAACGGTGTCCGACAGTATTACCGGCGGCGCCGAAGAGTACTACGAGGCGCTGGAGGAGACCTCCCGCGTCTGTCTGCGGATCGCCGACGCCATCATCCGGGAGCTGTAACGAATACAAAAGCGGGCGTAACCGTCGCGGTTACGCCCGCTTTTTATGTCCCGTCGCCGGTTTGCCCCAGCCCGAAACTGACCTGCAGCGCCTGATCCACCCGGGTCATTGACTCGTCGTCCAGCCGCCCCATTTTGTCCCGCAGCCGGCGTTTGTCCAGCGTGCGGATCTGCTCGAGCAGAACGATGGAATCCCGGATCAGCCCGCTGTCGGTGGAATGGAGCCGGATATGGGTGGGCAGGGGCGTTTTGTTTTTGCGGCTGGTGATGGCGGCGGCGATCACGGTGGGACTGTACCGGTTGCCCACGTCGTTTTGCACGATCAGCACCGGCCGTATCCCGCCTTGTTCCGACCCGACCACCGGGCTGAGATCGGCGTAAAAAATATCCCCTCGATGTACGTTCATAGCGTCGTTCACCCTTGCTGAAAGATCTTGCTTTTATTGTCGGCCGAAAACGCGGCGATTATACGACTCTGCTCCAGTTTATGTCCGATGTGGACAAAGGTGCGCCTGTCCGTCGTCAGGAAAGCGGCAAAAAAGTGGCAGAATGGAAAATAATCAAAGATTTCGGAAAAAAATCCATATTGCGGCGGATAGGGGAACGTGATATAATGAGATCGGTATAGTGCCGTGAGAAACGGCACGGGCGCGACAATTACAGGAATGGAGGAAGAGGTATGAAAAAACGATTGACCGGCGCGCTGCTCAGCGCGGCGATCCTGGCGTCGGCGGTGCTGCCGGCGATGGGCGCCGGTATGGTCAGTGCCGAGGAGGGAAACGATATGGCTGTCAATTTGCCTCTTGAGGCCTGGTACGACCAACCGGCCGAAATGACCCACACCGGCTGGGAGCAGCACGGCACCCCGCTGGGCAACGGCTTTATCGGGGCCATGGTGTTCGGCGGCGTCGCCACCGACAAGATCCAGGTCAACGAACACACCCTGTGGTCGGGCGGTCCCGGATCCAGCGCCGAGTATGACGGCGGCGTCAAGGGGACGCAGGCCGAGCATTTCGAGACGCTGCAATGGGTGCGTGCTGAGCTGCAGAAGGTGTCCAACGCCATGGCGGCCGATCTCAAGGCCCATCCCGAAAAGGCCGGCAAGGTCAGCTACGACCAGTACTACGGCACCGCCGGGGTCAACAAATCCCAGGTGGACGCGGCGATCCAGTCGCTCTACGGCGAAAAAGCCCATTTCGGCAGCTATCAGACGCTGGGCAACATTTATATCGCCGATCCCCGCAAAAACGACGAGTCGAAACACTACCGCCGTTCGCTGAATCTCAACGACGGCACCGCCAAGGTCAGCTATAAGCAAAACGGCGTGACCTATACCCGGGAATATTTTGTTTCCAATCCCGGCAACGTGATGGTCGTGCGGCTGACGGCCAGCGAAAAGGGCCGTCTGACCCGGGAGATCTCCATCGACAGCGAACAGCCCCAGAAGAGCATCTACGGCGATCTGCAGGCCAACACCATCACCATGGTCGGCCGTTCGTCCGATCAGGGGGAGAACGGGCTGAAATTCGCCCAGCAGCTGAAGGTGGTCACCAAGGGCGGCAGCGCCCTGACGCTGGGCGATACCGTCTACGTCGACGAAGCGGATGAGATCCTCATCTACATGACCGCCGGCACCAACTATCAGCTGCAGACCGACGGCAGCTACGATTTCTTCAAAGACGAGGATCCGCTGGACGCCGTGTCCGCCCGGATCGAGGCCGCCGCGGCCAAGGGCTACGAAGGCGTGCTGCGGGAGCACAAGGCGGATTATCAGGCGTTGTTTGGCGCCATGCAGCTGAACATCAGCGGCATGACCAAGGTCCCGGATAAACCCACCGACGAGCTGCTCAACAACTACCGCGCCCGGTTCGCCGCCGCCTCCAAAACGGCGATCGATCCCAACGGCGACTATGACTGGTACACCCCGGAGGATCTGTATCTGGAGAACCTCTACTTCCAGTTCGGCCGGTATCTGCTGATCGCCTCTTCCCGCGCCGGTTCGCTTCCGGCCAACCTGCAGGGCATCTGGGCGGACAGTCTGACCCCGCCCTGGTCGGCCGACTACCACACCAACATCAACCTGCAGATGAACTACTGGCTGGCCGAGCAGACCAACCTGGCCGAATGCCACATCCCGGTGATCGAATACGTCGCCGCCCAGATGAAATACGGCAAGGTGATCGCCCGGCAGTATTACTGCGACCGCAACGGCGATCCGGTCCGCGGCTGGACCTTCCACCACGAAAACAACATCTGGGGCAACTCCGCTCCCGGTGAATCCGGCGCTTCCTACGCGCCCGAGTCGGCGGCGTGGGCCTGCCAGGATATCTGGGAGTACTACCAATTCAATCAGGACAAGCAATTTCTCGCCGACAACTACGAGGTGCTGCTGGGCGCCGCCCTGTTCTGGGTGGACAACCTGGTCGAGGACGCGACGGACGGCACGCTGGTGGCCAGCCCCTCCTATTCGCCCGAGCACGGTCCCTTTACCCTGGGCGCCACCTTTGTGCAGGCGGTCGTTTGGGAGATCTTCAACGAGGTGATTCAGGCCAGCGAAATCCTCGATAAACCGTCGGCCGAGGTCGACGAGATCAAGGCCGCGCAGGCCAAGCTGTCCGGGCCGAAGATCGGCGTAAACGGCCAGTTCATGGAGTGGAAATACGAAACCTCGCAGGACGTGTCGGGTGACGGTCAGCACCGTCATACCAACCACCTGTATCCGCTGCACCCCGGCAACCAGATCGTCGCCGGCCGCAGCGAAGAGGAAGACGCCTTCGTCGAGGCGATGAAGCAGACCCTCAACACCCGTACCGACAACGGCACCGGCTGGTCCAAGGCGTGGAAGATCAACTTCTGGGCGCGCACCCGCGTGGGCGACCGCACCCATAAGGTGGTCAGCAGTCTGCTGGGCGGCTTGACGCCCGACGGGTCGACCTATTCCACCGCCGACAACCTGTTCGATATGCACGCGCCCTTCCAGATCGACGGCAACTTCGGCGCCACCGCCGGTATGGCGGAAATGCTGCTGCAAAGCCAGGGCGACGCCGTGGAACTGCTCCCGGCGCTTCCCCAGGCGTGGAACAGCGGTACCGCCACCGGTCTGAAGGCCCGCGGCAACGTGGAAGTGGATATGCAGTGGAGTCACGGACTGATCGGCACCGCGGTGCTTCGCCCCAATGTGGACAACGCCGCGCTGAAGGTCAAGGGCACCAACATCGCCAACGGCAAGCTGGTCGACTCCAAGGGCAACGACGTTGCCTTTACCGCCGACGGCACCAACACCATCGTGTTCGCCGCCAAAGCCGGCGAGACCTACACCATCGCCGACATCGTCGATCCCGAGGGGCTGGCCAACGCCAAAGCGGCGCTCACCGCCCTGATCGCCGACGCCGAAGACGCGGTCGACGCCCGTGACCCGGAAGATCCTCTCAACGATGCCGATGCCAACCAGGCGATGGCCGACGCCATCGCCGCGGCCAAGCAGACCCTGCCCTCCAACAATCTGTACGATCTGCTGGAAGGCATCGACCGCCTGCAGGCGGCGCTGGACGAGTTCCGCCAGGCCTATACCCTCTCGCTGGAAGTGGACGACGGCGGCTTCTTTACCGGGGTCACCTCGGTGAAGATGACCTGCCCGAGCAAACTGGTCGATATCCGCTATACCACGGACGGCACCGAGCCGGGCGCGGCGTCGACGGCCTATGCCGGGCCGGTGGTGCTGCCCTTCGGCTGGACCACCGTCAAGGCGGCCATCTTCTACAACGCCGAAAAGGTCAGCGACACGGTCGAGCGGGAATTCTTCGTGGTGCCCGAGACCGATCTGGCCCAGGGCAAGACGGTGACCACCACTTCCACAAAAACCATTAACGGATATCCGGTTACCCAGATCGTCAACGGCAAGCGCAACAACCGTTGGGCGACCAACTCCAACAGCGGCGAAGATACCGACGCGATCATCAATTTCGGTACGCCGACCACCTTCGACTGCTTCTGGCTGGATGAGTTCTGCGAGACAAACCAGGCCACCCGCGTCACCTCTCTCAAGCTGGAATACCTGGACGGCTCCACCTGGAAGGAGATCGATCTCGAAGCGGGCAAGCATTACGTGGATAACGTACCGAACAGTCCGACCGCGTCTCAGCACGCCCACAAGACGGCCGTCTTCCCGCCGGTGACGGCGCAGCAGGTGCGTCTGACCATGCGGGGCAACGACATCAGCATCTGGGAGCTTTCCTTCTACAACACCTCCGCCAAGGGCGACAAGACCGCCCTCAACGCCCTGATCGACGAGGTCAAGGCGCTGGATCTGTCGGTCTATGAGGACACCGCCGCTCTGGAAGCGGCGCTGGCCGCGGCCGAAGCGGTCAAGGCGGATCCCAACGCCACCGTGACCGACGTGGCGATCGCCACCGGCAATCTGCAAAACGCCGTGGCGGCGCTGGCCGAGAAAGCGGTCGAGCAGATCCTGCTGGGCGACGTGGACGGCAACGGCTCTGTTACCGCGGCCGACGCGCTGATGGCGCTGCAGGCCGCCACCGGCAAGATCGTTCTGGATGACGAGCAAACGGCCCGCGCCGACGTGGACGGCAACGAGGGCGTTACCGCCGCCGACGCGCTGATGATCCTGCAGGCCGCCACCGGCAAGATCGTGCTGTCGGATGAGCCGGCTGAGCCGGAGGATCCGGTCCTGCCCGACGCGCCGCTCAACCTGCCCACCGCCACCAAGGAACAGGTGCAGGAGGCGATGAACGAGCCGGTCGATCCCGCCAAATACACCCCCGAAACCGTGCAGGCCTATCAGCAGGCGATGGCGGCTTGTCAAATGCTGATCGACAATCCGAATGTGTCGGGCGCCAACCTGTATCGCGCGCTGACGGCGCTCAAGGCCGCCAAGAGCGGTTTGGCTGAGAATCCGCAGCCCAACTGGGTGGGCACCTTCTCCAAGATCTCGGGCAACCACACGGTGCTCGGGCAGGGACAAAACCTGCTCTACGCCGACTGGAAACAGATCGATCAGGGCTCGGTGGACTGTACCGACCGCGGCAATCTGCGGCTGCAGCTGACCATCACCCTGCAGTCGACCAATCCCGACGTCGATCCGGCCACCATGTGGAATGAACTGGTCATCAAGCTGCGTTCGTCCGATAAGGCCGGCGTGGCAGGGGATCCCGATGGTTCGGGCAACACCGAGCACAACTACGGCTGGAACTTCCAGCGCTCGTCGATCGCCAACGGCACCGCCACGCTGAACGTCTCCATCCCGCTGGATCGTGCCAAGGGCAACAGCCGCGGCGTGATGGATTGGTCGGACGTCGGCCGGATCATCATCCAGTGCTGGCTCGACGGCAACAAGACCCCCGGTGACAAGTACCAGTACACCATGAACGTCAGCAACGTGCGCATCGTGGATCAGGGCGCCATCGACGAGGCGAAGGCCACCCTGTCGGCCAAGGTGGACGAGGTGAAGAACGTTGCCACCGCCGGCAAGCCCGCCGACAAAGTCGCCGCCTTCCAGTCGGCGCTGAGTGCCGCGCAGACCCTGCTGGCGAAACCGGAAACGGTCATCGGCAGCGTGGGCGCACCCGTCAGTCTGTACGACGTCAACAAAGCGTTGACCGATCTGACTGACGCCTATAACGCGCTGGGCTGATTCCATCAAAACAAATCCGCCCCGTGAGGAAACTCACGGGGCGGATATTTTGTCGCGCGTTTTAATCGATCTCGATCAATTCGTATTCCCGGCTGCCGTAACCCAGGGCGGCGGCCGCTTCGATGGTGTGGACGCCGTGACGGGACTGCACCCGTTCCCAAAAATGCGCTTGACCGGGATCGTCGGTGGCGGCCAGTACCTTGTCGATGCAGGCCTGGTCGATGGCGACCGGGTCGAGGGAGGCGAGAATGCCGATGTCCCGCATACAGGGATCCTCCGCCACGGCGCAGCAGTCGCAGTCGACCGAAATGTTCTTCATCACGTTGATGAACACCATGTTGCCCTTGAAAAACTCCACGATCGACCCGGCGGCGTCGGCCATCGCCTCCAAAAACCGGTCCTGCTCGGCGTGGTTGTCCCATACGATGGTCTGGTCGTCGGTAAAACCGCCCGAATGGATCAGCGATTTGCCGGCGCTGGAAGCGCAGCCGATCGACAACTGCTTGAGCGCGCCGCCGAATCCGCCCATCGGGTGACCCTTGAAATGGGCCAGCACCAGCATGGAATCGTAGTTGGCGAGATGTTTGCCGACGTAGTTTTTCTTGAGGATCTTACCGTGCGGCACGTCCAGCTCCAGATCCGGGCCTTCGGCGTCCATCAGATCCACCTGGAAATACCGGTTCCAGCCGTGTTCGTCCAGCAGGCGCTTGTGCTTTTCGGTGGAATTGCGCTCGCCGCCGTAGGCGGTGTTGCATTCCACCACCGTGCCGCCCAGCTCGTCGATGATCGGCCGCCAAAAAGCCGGACGCAGGAAATTCTGGTTGCCCTTTTCACCGGAATGCAGCTTGATGGCGATGCGGCCGGTCAGCTCCTTGCCCACCGCGTGGTACAGCTGCGCCACCTTTTCAGGGGTAATGGTTTGACAAAAATACACCTTGGACGCCATATGCTTCACCTCATTTTATTATTGGATATCTTTATTATACCATTTTGGGGTCGGTTTCGTCAAGCGTTGACAGGGCCCGGGATTTTGGGTACAATACGGTTGAAAAGGAGATGGGAGTATGGTGGACGTGAAAGCGATCGCCGCGGCGATCCGGACCAAAACGGCGCTTCGCCCGAAAATCGGAATTGTGCTGGGCTCGGGACTGGGCGGCCTGGCCGATAGGATCGAACGGGACGCCCGCGTTTCCTACGCCGAGCTGCCGGGATTTCCCCGTTCCACCGTCGAGGGGCACAAAGGAGAGTACCTCTTCGGCCGGCTGGACGGTGTGCCGGTGGTGCTGATGAACGGCCGGGTACACGCGTACGAGGGGTACGCCATGGACGAGGTGGTGGCGCCGGCGCGGGTGATGGCGCTGCTGGGGGTGGATACCGTGATCTTGACCAACGCCGCCGGCGGACTCAACGAGCGTTACCGCCCCGGTACCCTGATGGCGATCGCCGATCAGATTTCCTCCTTCGTGCCCTCACCCCTGATCGGACCGAACGATCCGACGCTGGGAACGCGTTTTCCCGATATGAGCGCGGTATACGATCCCGCCCTGCGGGATTTGCTCCACCAAACCGCCGCCGCCGAAGGGATCGCGCTGGAAGACGGGGTGTATCTGCAGATCACCGGCCCGGCGTACGAGACGCCGGCGGAATCGCGGCTGTACGCCGCTCTGGGCGCCGACGCGGTGGGGATGAGCACCGCCTGCGAAGCGGTGGCCCTGCGGCATATGGGGGTACGCTTGCTGGGGCTGAGCTGCATTACCGATATGGCCATCCATAACGACGCCGCCGTGACCACCCATGAGCAGGTGCAGCAGACCGCCGCCCAAGCCGCCGATCGCCTGATCCGCCTGGTGCGCGGCACCGTCGCGCGTATCGCCGCCGCGGGATAAAAAGGGAATAGGGAAAGCCTCTCCGGTCGTGATTTTGATCGGAGAGGCTTGCTTTACGTGTTCTTTTGCCGGATAGGACGCACCCGCCGGGGAACGACCTCCTCGTCGACCATCCGCAAATACCGCCGCAGGGGATATTCGCCGTCGTGAGCCTCGCCCGCGAAGGCGGCCGACATGGTGCCCGCCCCGGTGATCCGCACCACCCCGGCGCGTGCCAGCAGATCGCTGAGCAGACGCCGCTGATCGGGAGGACAGATCAGCCCGGCGGTCTGCAGGTATCCCTTTTGGCGGCGCAGTACCCGGATCAGCTCCCGTCGCGGCAGGCGTTTGACCAGTACGTTGCCGAACATATCCGATAATTCCAGCTCGCTGTCGGCGCAGGGCGTCAAAGAACAGCCCTGTCCCCGGAAATCGTCTTTGGGCGGCCCGCCGGTCAAAAACGACTCCAGCCGCTCCACGTACCGGCGCAGAGTCTGTTCCGCCACCGCGTCTATCGTGGTGGGACGGTGCGCCGCGGCGGCACGTTCCAGATAGGGAAGAAACTCCCGGCAAAAGGCCGCGGGCGCATCGGCGTCGTCGGTGTCGAGATAGATCACCTGACAGGAGCTGCACAATAGCTGCCGGGTGGTCATCACGTGCTTGGCCAGCGCCGTCAGTTCGGCGTCTTTGTCGGCGTATCCGGCGATATACGCAAAGCTCAGCTTGTGTCCCCATTCGATGATTTTGGTGCCCGGCGCGGCGAATTGGCGAACCGCCGCCACGGCGGTATCACCGCCCCATACCGCGATCCCGTCGGATAGATCGGCCATTTTCTTGATGGCGGCCACGTCGGTGGACGGCGTGTCGAACACGTAGATAAAATCCGCCAGCGCCGGCTCCAGCTGAATCAGCGCCCGGATGACGGTCACCGACAGGTCGTTGTCCGCCTGAGGCAATTTGAGAATGTTGATATTGCCGGTCAACAGTCCTTCGGCAAGGCTGAACGCCGGCAGTCCGTCGACATTGCCGGCCGCGATGTGTAGCAGCACGCCCAGCGGCCGCGCCTGGATCCGCAGACGGGTCAAACCAAAGGGAGGCTCGCTGACCCGATCGGGAGAAAAATCGCCGCCCAACTCGGTGCGGATCTTGAATTCCAGATAGTCCCGGCTGAGCAATTGGATCGCCAGCTGCTTGTATTGCTCGACGCCGTCTACCGGCAGGGACGCGATCAGATCGTCGAACACGCCGGCTTGTACCTGCCGACCCAGCCGGTCGATGGCGTCGATCACCCGCTCCGTCGGCAGCCGCTTTTCGCTGAGAGTGGCGAGAATTTGATCGTTCAGCCTTTCCAGCAGTTCGTCCTGCCGGTCGGACGGGTAGATCTGTCCGTTGGCCAAAATCACAGCGACACCCTCTTGAGCAGATCGGCCGCACCGGCGGCGCAGGTTTTGATATCCTTGAGCCCCACCCGGCCGAGGATCTCCAGATACGGCCCTTCCAGACCGCAGCCGCATTCCCTGCCGTCGCGCAGTACCCCCAGATCGTCGGTCATCACGCTGAGAATGGGCGTCGCCATTACCATCGGGGTCATCAGATTGACCAACCCCGGTGTGCCGTTGGCAACCGGCTTGAGCGTGACGGGATCACGAATGATCACCCGTCCGTACACCGGAACGTGGAAGTGATGGCGGGTGCAATCGCAATACAAAATCGGATGCTCCACCG
>JBMNVL010000009.1:0-27079 GCA_050946775.1 Acutalibacteraceae bacterium | reverse complement strand
GAACGCCCCTGGCGTTCTCCCGACCCGTGAAGGAAAAGGAGGATCCCTTCATGAAACTGATTTTGTTGGGCGCCCCCGGTGCCGGCAAAGGCACCCAGGCGGAAGTCATCAGCGAGCACCTGCACATTCCCACTATCTCCACGGGTAACATTATCCGTGAAGCGCTGAAAAGCGGCACGGAAATGGGCTTGAAGGCCAAAGAGTTTATCGAGTCGGGCAAGCTGGTCCCGGACGACGTCGTCATCGGCATCATCCAGGAACGGCTGGAAAAGGCGGACTGCCAGCACGGCTTCATTCTCGACGGCTTTCCCCGCACCATTCCCCAGGCCGAGGCGCTTGACCGCATGGGCGTGATCATCGACCGCGTCATCGACATCGAGGTCGAGGACGACGTGATCGCCCGGCGGGTATCGGGCCGCCGTGTCTGCCAGGGCTGCGGCGCTTCCTACCACGTCGACTACAAAAAGCCGGCCAAGGAAGGCGTTTGCGACCGCTGCGGCGACACCCTTGTTCAGCGCAAGGATGACCATCCGGACACCGTGAAAGAGCGCTTGCAGGTCTATCACGACCAGACCGAGCCGCTGAAGAACTACTATGCCCGGCAGGGCAAGCTGTTCATCGTCGAAGGGCAGGAGGAAGTCGCGGACACCACCCGGCTGACCCTCGCCGCTCTTGAGGCGTAAGCATGATCTCGATCAAAAACAGCCGGGAGCTGGCTCTCATGCGTGAGGCCTGCATCGTCTCGGCGCGCGCGCTCAAGCTCGCAGGCGAAGCGATCGAACCCGGCGTCACCACGCTGGAGATCGACGCCCTGGTGCGCAAGTACATCGAAAGTCAGGGCGCCAAGCCCTCCTTTCTGGGGTACGGCGGCTTTCCGGGCAGCGCCTGCATCTCGATCAACGAAACGGTCATCCACGGCATACCGGACAAACGCAAGATCCGCGAGGGCGACATCGTCAGCGTGGACGTGGGTGCGTTTTTGAACGGCTACCACGGCGATAACGCCGCCACCTTTGCCGCCGGCGACGTGTCCAAAGAGGCACGCGCGCTGATGGACGCCACCCGGGAATCCCGCGACGCGGGGATCCGGGCGGCCGTCGTCGGCAACCGCATCGGCGATATCGGCGCCGCCGTCCAACGGTATGTCGAGGTGCGTGGTTACTCGGTCGTACGGCAATTTGTCGGCCACGGAGTAGGCACGAACCTGCACGAAGACCCCAGCGTACCCAATTACGGAACACCCGGCCGCGGTCCGCGGTTGCTGCCGGGCATGACCATCGCCATCGAGCCGATGGTCAACGCCGGCACCGAGGATGTGCGCATCCTTAAAGACGGTTGGACCACGGTGACAGCGGACGGCAAGCTGTCGGCTCATTTTGAGCATACCATCGCCATCACCCCCGACGGCCCGGTCGTGCTGACCCTGCCGTAAGGAGACGGCCGTGCTGGAGAGAGGCCGTGTGGTCATTCCCACGGCCGGCAAGGAACGGGATACCCGGATGGCCGTCGTCCGGCAGGACGGCGACGGCGTGTGGATCGCCGACGGCCGGCGTCGCCGGCTGGCAGCGCCCAAGCGCAAAAATCCGCGGCATCTGCGGCTGACACCCTGCCGGCTGCCGGAAGAGGCCCTGGCCACCGATCGACAATTGCGACGCGCTCTGGCGGCGTTGGAAACGCCCGCCGAGCCCAAACCATGATGGAGGTTATTCCATGTCCAAAGCGGATGTTATCGAATTGGAAGGTACCGTAGTGGAAGCCCTGCCCAACGCCACCTTTCAGGTGGAGCTGGCCAACGGCCACCAGATCCTGGCTCACATTTCCGGCAAGCTGCGGATGAACTACATCCGGATTCTGCCGGGCGACAAGGTCACCGTGGAGATGTCTCCCTACGATTTGACCAAGGGCCGGATCACGTGGCGGACGAAGTAAACCGGATCGGCGACGATCCCCGTATGAAACCGGCGCAGTCGCGCCAAGGAGGGAACTTATGAAAGTCAGACCTTCTGTCAAGAAAATCTGCGAGAAGTGCAAGATCATCAAGCGCAAAGGCCGCGTGATGGTCATCTGCGAAAACCCGAAACACAAGCAGCGCCAGGGCTAAGCGCCACTGGTCAACTTTGTGCCAACGGCACGTGAAAGGAAGGAAACATTATGGCGCGTATTGCTGGCGTTGATTTGCCCAGAGACAAACGTGTTGAAATCGGCCTGACCTACATCTTCGGCCTGGGCCGCAAATCCGCTTCCGATATCCTGGCCGCGACCGGCGTCAACCCCGACACCCGGGTGCGGGATCTGACGGAAGAGGAAATCTCCAAACTGCGTGAGTACATCGATCACAACTATACGGTGGAAGGCGACCTGCGCCGCGACGTCGCGTTTGATATCAAACGCCTCATCGAGATCGGCAGCTACCGGGGCCTGCGTCACCGCAAGGGTCTGCCGGTGCGCGGTCAGCGCTCCAAGACCAATGCCCGTACCCGCAAAGGTCCCAAGAAGACCATCGCCAATAAGAAGAAGTAAGCAGGAGGGATAAGAATGGCTGCTGCAAAAACTACCGCGCGCAAGGGTGCGACCACCCGCCGGCGCAGAGAACGCAAAAACATCGAGCGTGGCGCTGCTCATATCCAGGCCACCTTTAACAACACCATCGTCACCATCACCGACACCCAGGGCAACGCCCTGTCGTGGGCGAGCGCCGGTGAGCTGGGCTTCCGCGGCTCGCGGAAATCCACTCCCTTTGCCGCCCAGTCGGCGGCGGAGACCGCCGCCAAGGCCGCGATGGAGCACGGTCTGAAAAGCGTGGACGTCTACGTCAAAGGCCCCGGCGCCGGCCGTGAGGCCGCGATCCGTGCCCTGCAGGCCGCCGGCCTGGAGGTCAGCCTGATCAAAGACGTGACGCCGGTGCCCCACAACGGCTGCCGGCCGCCCAAGCGTCGCCGCGTATAAGGGAAGGAGAGTGGACGATTATGGCAAGAAACACCCAGCCGATCGCGAAGCGCTGCAAAGCGCTGGGCATCAGCCCCGCCGTGATGGGCTATAACAAAAAGACCACCAACCGCAACGCCAACACCCAGACCCGTCGCAAAAAGTCCGAGTACGCGACCCAGCTGCAGGAGAAGCAGAAGGTCAAATTCGTGTACGGCGTGCTGGAGAAGCAGTTCCGCAGCTATTATGAGAAGGCTGTCCGGATGCCCGGCAAGGCCGGCGAAAACCTGCTGATCCTGCTGGAGCGCCGTCTGGACAACGTGGTGTACCGTCTGGGCTACGCGGCGACCCGCCGCGAGGCGCGCCAGATCGTGACCCAGGGTCACTTTACGGTGGACGGCCGCAAGGTCAACATTCCCAGCTTCCAGGTAAAACCCGGCATGGTGATCGCGCTGCGGGAACGCAGCCGCAGCATCGCCCGGTTCAAGGAGAACGTCGAGGCCAACGGCCCTCACGCCCTGCCCCAGTGGCTGGAGTTTGACGCCGAGAACATGACCGGCAAGGTCGTGGCGTTCCCGGTGCGTGAGGACGTCGACATGCCCGTCGAGGAGCACCTCATCGTCGAGTTGTACTCCAAGTAATCGGAGTCCGGCGTTATCCGTTCGCATACGAACCAACGGAGGATGCGGTCGCCTGACCGCACTTCCTGCCGATTTACCAAGGAGGGTTTTGCATGATCGAGATTGAAAAGCCCCGTATCGAAGCGCTGGATCTGGCCGAGGACGGCACCTACGGCAAATTCGTCGTGGAACCGCTGGAGCGCGGCTACGGCACCACGTTGGGCAACAGCCTGCGTCGGGTGCTGCTGTCGAGTCTGCCGGGCGTGGCCGTTACCTCCATCAAGATCGATGGCGTCCTGCACGAGTTTTCCACCGTGGAGGGCGTGAAGGAAGACGTTACCGAGATCGTACTGAACATCAAGGGCCTGATCGCCAAGATCAACGGCGAAGGTCCCAAGGTGGCCTATATCGAAGCCGAGGGCCCGGGCGAAGTGACCGCCGGGTCGATCAAATGCGACAGCGAAGTCGAGATCCTGGATCCCGATATGCACATCGCCACGCTGGGCGAAGGCGCCAAGCTGTTCATGGAGATCACCCTGGACAAGGGCCGCGGCTACGTTCCCGCCGAGCGCAACAAGCAGATGATGGCGCCGGTGATCGGGGTCATCCCGGTGGATTCGATCTATACGCCGGTCATCAAGGTCAACTACACGGTGGAAAACACCCGCGTGGGCCAGATCACCGACTACGACAAGCTGACGCTGGAGCTGTGGACCAACGGGACCATCTCGGCGCAGGAGGCCGTGTCGCTGGCCGCCAAGGTGTTGACCGATCACCTCAACCTGTTCGTGGATCTGTCGGGCGAAGCCTACGCCGGCGAATCCATCATGGTGGAGAAGGACGACAAGAGCAAGGAAAAGGTGCTGGAGATGACCATCGAAGAGCTGGATCTCTCGGTGCGGTCGTTCAACTGCCTCAAACGGGCGGGCATCAACACGGTCGAGGACCTCATCAGCAAGAGCGAAGAGGATATGATGAAGGTCCGCAACCTCGGCCGCAAGTCGCTGGAAGAAGTGATCAACAAGCTGGCGTCGTTGGGCTTTGGCCTGTACGAGGAAGAGGAATAAGCGTTTCGGTACCCGGTACCGTGTCAATTTTGGACAAAGGAGTGAATTCAAATGCCCGGAACCAGAAAGCTCGGCCGTCCTACCGCCTCGCGTATGGCGATGCTGAGAGCTATGGTCACCTTCCTGCTTGAGAAGGGCCGCATTGAAACCACCGTTACCCGCGCCAAAGAGGTGCGTTCGATGACGGAAAAAATGATCACCATCGCCAAGGAGCCGACCCTGGCCAACAAACGGCTGGTGATGTCCTTCGTGACCAAGGAGAGCGTTGCGAAGAAGCTGTTCGATGAGATCGCCCCGAAATACGCGGAGCGCAACGGCGGTTACACCCGGATCTATAAGATCGGCGCCCGCCGCGGCGACGCCGCCGAGATGGCCATCATCGAGTTGGTGTAATAAACACATAAAAAGCACCGGGCATTTGCCCGGTGCTTTTTTACGCTTTGTTGCGGCGGGGAAACCGGTTACGCCGTGACCGATTCGATGAAATCGCAGACGGCGGTGGGATCCTCCACGCTGTGGGGATGGTGGTCGCAGTCGGGTTTGAGCACCGTCATCAGCTTGCCGTCCCGGCGCTGATAGGCGTCGATCAGCTTCTGCCCGTTTTCGGGGAAGTAGACCGCCTGATCCTTCAGCCCGCAGATCAACACCACCGGGATGTCGGCGTCGAGCAATTCGTCGAACCGGTCGAGCGGATCCCGGTCGAAAGTGAGGATGCTCTCGTCGGTCACGCCGTACCACCGCTTGCACTGCTCCCATTCCTCGCCGCCCCAGCGGGGATAGGTGCCAAGACCCGCCGGCCAGTTGCGGATGCCCAGCACCGGTGCGTCGAGATACAGACAGGACACCTTGTCGGGATGGGTCAGGGCAAAATTGCAGGCGTACAGACCGCCGCGGGAGAAGCCCTCCAGCACCGTTTTTTCGCACAGATCCCATTCGTTTACCACCAGACGGCGGAATTCCTCCATCCATTCCACCGCCTGGGGACAGCCGTACATATCGCTGACCCGCAGGTACGCCAGACACCAGCCCCGCTCCAGCAGCATCCGGTCCACCGAATCGAAGGCGCCGAGAAATTCCGCCCGCCAGATCCAGCGGTTGCCGGGTTTTAACGGGGTGTGGGGCAGGATCAGCGTCCCCTCGTGACCGGCGCAGGTGAAGGTGTGTTGTTCGTATCCGTTGTATGCGGATATGGTGGTTTTCAGCATGGCGATCGCCCTCCTTTGGCATCATTATAGCAGAAAACCGGCAAAAGCGAGCCAAGAATTTGGAAAAAATCAAAAAAATCGCATAAAAACCTTCAAAAACGGAAAATTTACTCTTGCACAACCGGGGAAATGTTGCTATAATAGGGGAGCGCCAAAGATACAGCGGTATAGTGTAACGGTAACACACCGGACTCTGACTCCGTATTTTAAGGTTCGAATCCTTATACCGCTGCCAAAACAAAACCGACCCGCAAGGGTCGGTTTTGTTTTGGCCACCAAGAAGGATTCGAAACGAACTCCGGTTTTGCGCGAGCAACGCGAGCGAACAAAACCGGCAGCAAACAGTCCGGTGGACTGTTTGCGCAGTGAGAGGAGAATCCTTATACCGCCGGAAAGAAGAGAAAAGAATCAGGCGATCCGGTGAAAGACCGACCCGCAAGGGTCGGTTTTGTTTTGGCCACCAAGAAGGATTCGAAACAAACTCCGGTTTTGCGCGAGCAACGCGAGCGAACAAAACCGGCAGCAAACAGTCCGGGGGACTGTTTGCGCAGTGAGAGAAGAATCCTTATACCGCCGGAAAGAAGAGAAAAGAATCAGGCGATCCGGTGAAAGACCGACCCGCAAGGGTCGGTCTTTTTGCTGGCCACAGAAAGGATTCGAAACGAACTCCGGTTTTGCGCGAGCAACGCGAGCGAACAAAACCGGCAGCAAACAGTCCGGGGGACTGTTTGCGCAGTGAGAGGAGAATCCTTATACCGCGCAAGGAAAGAGACAGGGCGTACCGTAGGGGCGGATATCATCCGCCCGCGGGGTGACGCAAAAAAGATCCTTCGGGCGTTGCCCTCAGGATGACTCTTGCTTTTGGTTGCGTTGTCATCCTGAGGAGCATAGCGACGAAGGATCTTATCTCGCAAACTTGCGGCGGACAAAACTTGTCTCCCTCTTGCGGTGCCCGGCTCCGGTGTGGCGCTATCGCGCTCACCGATCGCCGACCGCAGCGCCAACTTTTTGCTCGCTGCATCCGCCACTGGCGGCGCTCGCAAACGCTACCCGTCAGAGGGAGGCGTTCGCACCCCGCACATTTGTGCAAACCAGCGGAGAACATGCGTGACTTTTGCCTTATTCATCCGCCGGATGGCTGCGTTCCGGATCGGGCAAGGCGATGTTTTGAACGCGGATTTTCCCGCGCTTTTGCCGGCGGGCGGCGTATTCCAGAAAATCGCGGGCTTTTCCCGGATGATGCGCATACGCGATCAGATAATCGCAGCGGTCGATCATGCTTTTGTTGGCGCGCACGATCGCCACCCGCGGCAGCGGCATTTTCTCAAACGGATAAATCGACCCGTCAAAGCCGTCAGGCAGGGACACCGGTCGCTGCGCCGGATGATAGGGGATCAGCAGATACGCGCGGATGGCGGGCGCGGTGCGCTTGATCTGCTGCAGCGCCCGGATGGCCAGGCGGTCAAAGGCGCCGTAGCGGCCGACGTAAAACGTGGAAACCCGGTTGTCAGCGACGAGCGCCTCGATCGCTTTCAGCAGGTGAGGATAAATTTCGGGCGGCACGTCGGCGTGGCCGATAAAAAAACAGGAGGGCACACTATCACATCACTTCGTTTTTTCTATAGTATAAAGTGATGTCACTTAGTTGTCAATAGAGAGCATACAGCGTTAGGAGAAATGTTTATAATATAACCATACTGACGGCGGAGGCTATGGTATGGCAACGAACAAACGGGTATTTACCCTGCGGCTGGACGACGAGGTGTTTGAAAAGATCGGGCGTCTGGCGACGAGCGAGCACCGGTCGATGACCAATTATATTGAATACGTCCTGTTGCAGCACATTGCGCAAAAGGAAGGCGCCGCCGATGAGGGACCGCGTCCGTAAAGCGATCGCCTGCCGGCCCGTCAGGGCCGGCCTTTTTTTCGTCCGCAAAAAAATCCCCGGATCGGGTTGACGATCCGGGGATTGGTCGTTTCGGGTCATTCTTCGGGGCGTTCCCAGTTGTGCCAGACGTCCTGCACGTCGTCGTTGTCCTCCAGCATATCCAGCAGCTTTTCCATCTTGCCGGCGGCTTCCTCGTCGTCGATGGTGTTGTAAACGTCGGGGATCATCGCCACCTCGGCCGACAGGAAGGTGTACCCTTTGGCCGACAGATCCTCCATCACGCCGGAAAAATCCTCCGGCTCGGTGGTGATCTCCAGCACGTCGCCGTCGGAATTGAAATCCGAGGCGCCGGCCTCCAGCGCGTCCTCCATCACCTTGTCCTCGTCGAGGCCCTCGGCTTCGATGGCCAGCACGCCCTTTTTGTTGAACATAAAGCTGACGCAGCCGGTCTGGCCGAGATTGCCGCCGTTTTTATCGAAATAGTGGCGCATTTCGGCGGCGGTGCGGTTGCGGTTATCGGTCAGAACCTCGACGATCACGGCGATGCCGCACGGGCCGTAGCCCTCGTAGGTCAGCGCCTCGTAGGTGTCGGCCGAGCCTTCGCCGGCGGCCTTTTTGATGATCCGCTCGATGTTGTCGTTGGGAACGTTGTTGGCCTTGGCCTTGGCGATGCAATCCTTCAGCTTGGAGTTGGACGCCGGGTCAGGCCCGCCTTCCTTGACCGCCACGGCGATCTCCCGTCCCATTTTGGTGAAGATCTTGGCTTTTTGGCCGTCGGTCTTCTCTTTTTTACGCTTGATGTTGTTCCATTTGGAATGTCCGGACATAGAAAAAACTCCTTTGACGACGTAATACATCCCTATCATAGCACAATTAGCGCCGATATGCAACCCCTACCACCGCATCTTGTACTTGCGCGAAAGGGCGGGTTTCGTGTATAATAAAGGGGAAGAAAAGCGGACGCACGCGAAGGCGTGTCGTCCTGTTTTACGCTTTACAGAAAGGGTCGCGCATCATGACCTACGTTTGGAATTCCCGGCTGATGGGGGACGTGTTCGTCCTGCCGGGCGCGGTCGCGGACGAGCATCTGCGGCTGGCCGGATCCGCACAATTGAAAATCCTTCTTTGGTGCGCCCGGCACGCGGGTCGTTTCGACGAGCGGGAATGCGCCAAGGCGATCGGGATCTCCCCGGCCGACTGCGCCGACGCGCTGCAGTTCTGGCTGCAAACGGGGGTGCTGTGCCCGGCGGAGGGCGACGACAGGGCGCCACAAAAGCCGCCCGAGCCGGCGCCCCAAAAGACGGTCACCCTGCCCGTGGCGACCGCCCGGCCGGCGCCGGTCAAGCCCCGGCTGGACGAGGTGATCGCCCGGCAGGAGCAGTCGGCGGATTTCGCCGCGCTGGTGGACACCGTGTCCGCCCGTCTGGGCAAGCCCCTCTCCCACGGCGACGTCGCCACCCTGTTGTACTTGTACGATACCGCCGGGTTGCCGGCGGAGGTGATCGTGATGATCACCGTCTGGGCGGTCAGCGGCGGCAAGGGCAATATGCGCTACATCGAAAAAATGGCGCTGGACTGGGCCGACCGGCATATCGTCACCATGGAGGCCGCCGAGCGGGAGCTGTTCCGGCTGGAGCAGCGGCAGTCGGCCGTCGACCGGGTGCGGGATATGTTTTCGATCACCGCGCCGCCCACCTTCGCCCAGGCGGAGATGGCCTATCGCTGGCTGGTGGAATGGGGAATGGCGGATGAGATGATCCGCGCCGCCGGGGACCAGTGTCTCAAGCGGTGCGAGAAATTCAGCTACGCCTACGTCAACAAGATCGTCGAGCGGTGGCACGCCGAGGGGATCACCACCCCGCAGGCGCTGGAAAAGACGCCCGCCAAGGGCAAAAAGCGGCCGACCTCCTTTGATCTGGACGCCTACGACGAGATCGCCCTGCGGTACACGCCGGTGTACGACAAGCCCGAAGGGAAGGAACATTGATGGGATACGACAAAGCGGTATACGAATCCGCCGTGGCGGCGCTGGGCCGGCGCCGTGCCGCGGCGCAGGCCGAAGCGGCGGATTTTCGCCGGCGGATGGTCGCCCGCGATCCCCGGCTGGGTGAGATCGAGCGGGAGATCGAGCGGGTCTCCACCTCGATCGCGCCGGTGATCCTGCAGGGCGGCGACGTGGCGGCCGCCATCGAGCGGCTGAAGACGGACAGTCTGGCGCTGCAAAAGGAGATGGCCGACCGGCTGAAAGCGCTGGGCGCCGACCGCGCCGATTTTCAGCCCCGGTACGCCTGCCCAAGGTGCGAGGATACCGGGTTTCACGACGGAAACATGTGCGCTTGCCTGCACACCCTGCTGCGGGAGGGCGCCTGCGAGCAGCTCAGCCGTATGGCGGCGATGGAGCTGACGCGGCTGGAGGATATGCGGCTGGACTATTACCCCGACGAGTTCGATCCCCGGCTGGGGCAATCGCCCCGGCAGCGGATGCAGGGAGTGCTGGGCTATTGCCGGGATTACGCGGCGCATTTTTCGCCGTCGTCGCCCAGTCTGCTGGTCAGCGGGCCGACCGGGGTGGGGAAGACCCACGCCGTGCTCGCCATCGCCAGGGCGGCGGTCGAGCGGGGCTACGGGGTGATCTACGGGCCGGCGGGCGTGCTGCTCGGACGGCTGGAAAAGGAGCATTTCGGCCGGATCGAAGGGGACAGCGAGGCGCTGTTTCTCGACGCCGATCTGCTGGTGCTGGACGATCTGGGCACCGAATTCACCGGCCCGTTTTACACCGCCTGCCTGTACGATCTGATCAATTCCCGGCTGCTGGCGGGCAAGCCCACCATCATCAGCACCAATCTCGGCCGGGGCGAGCTTTGCGAGCGGTACGGCGAGCAGATCGCCTCCCGGGTGCTGGGCGCCTACGAGCCGCTGGCCTTTTTCGGGCGGGATATCCGTCAGATCCGATCGGCCGAACGCCACGGAATGTGAAAAGCATACGCGAAAAAACCGGCTGAAACGGTCACGCTTCAGCCGGTTTTTCTATCGTTGCAGGGGCTATATGTTATTTCACGTCCCGGCGGCAGAAGCTGTCGCGGGCGATCCACAAAAAGCAGACGGCGTACACGATCATCACCGCGATCGAGAAGAAGATCGAGTGGCTGTTGGTTTGGTTGGTTATCCCGGCCAGCAGCATCTCTATATCGACCGACGTACCGCCGAAAAAGCCGCTCAGGTCGGTGTTGGTGAAGAGCAAAAACTCGCTGCCCGGCAGATCGCCCTTGGTCATGATCGAGACAAGCGTCAGAACGCCGCTGACGGTGCTGCCCACGTAATAGGTCACCAGCGACAGCGCCACCGACCCGGCGGGCTTGCGGATCACGGTGGAGAACATCAGCCCCATCGCGCCGTAGGCGATCACCGGCAGCAGGAACAGCAGGTGCTTGTACACCATCACCACGGCGTAGGGCAGACGGACGATCGAGCCGAACAAGGGCGCCATATACCACGCGCCGATCCCGCCAAAGCCGCCCAGCAGACCGCCCAGCAGGAAGGACACCGCGAAGGTCGCTCCGGCGACCCACAGCATCATTTCCGTCGCCACCCAGACCTTCGACCAGAAGATCTCCTGGCGGCGATGGGGCGCGATCAGCAGCAGCTTGATGGTGCCGCCGCCAAACTCGGTCGACACCGTGATGGCGCAGATGACCAGCATCAGCAGCGCCAGCATGCCCGACGACGAGGACAGCGCGGAGTCCATCAGCCCGTACATCGAGCCGCTGCTCACCGGCGGGGTGTCGGTGCGCAGCCGTTCGGTCGACAGCTCCACCTGCATCTTGGTATCCTCCCGCTGCGAGGCGGGCATAAAGCTCTCCAGCGCCAGCTTGTTTTGCCGTATCTGTTGGATCTGCGCCTGCTTCCAGACGGTCTGCTCATCCAAAAATTCGCTGTATTCGGTCGAGATGGGCGGCAGATCGAGATCCAGATACATCTGCCAGATCTCCAGCTCCACCTGCTTTTCGGCTTCGGTGGCGATGCCGGCCTGGCCCGATTTGAGGAGCGCCATCCGCATTTTGACGTAGTCTTTCCAGTTGTCGTTTTCCAGCAGTTCCTTCTCCTGGGCGATGGCCGCTTCCAGTTGATCGGCCGGCATCGACAGCCAGTTTTCCTTGCCGTACGCCGTCTTCTCGGCGTCGGTCAGCGCGTCCCACTGTGACCACTCGATCAAATGGGTGTAGTACTGGTCGACCAGCCCGTATTTCCAATGGCTGGGGCTGATGTCGTTTTCCAGCAGATACTGGTACATCTCCATCTGGTATTTGGCGGACAGATCGGTGGGGTCGTCCCGGTAGATCTGGTAATAGGTGTTGCGCTGGGTCGAGGCAAAGGATTCCCAGTTGCCGCTCGAAAAGGAGCGCACCAGCAGATTGCCGGCGCCGGTCAGCAGCAGCATCAGCGCCGCCAGGCCGACCGCGATCCCGGCCAATACCCAGGTGGATACCCGTTTATACAGCTTGGTGCGTTCGTTGCGGATCAGATCAGACAACGCCGTTCCCTCCTCCCGTAATGGCAATGTAGCTGTCCTCCAGCAGATTGCCGATCGGCTGTACGCCGTAGATCTCGACGCCGTTTTCCATCAGCCGGCGGTTGACGGTGGGCAATTCGTCCTCGTGGATCATCAGATCGACGGTGGAATCGGTCTGCCCGGCGATCCGGTCGGGCAGATGCTCCCGCAGCAGCTCCATCGCCCGGTCCATCGGCCGCAGGGTGAAGCGGAAACGGGTGCCGCCGACGTGGGTCAGCTCCTCCACCGTGTTGACCTGCAGCAGCCGGCCGGCGTCCATGATCCCCACCCGGTCGCAGAGCATCTGCATTTCCTGCAGGATGTGGCTGGAGACCAGCACCGCGATCCCGCGGTCGCTCGCCAGGGAGCGCAGCAGGGTGCGGAATTCCTTGATCCCGGCGGGATCAAGACCGTTGGTCGGCTCGTCGAGCACCATCAGCCGCGGCTTGTGAAGCAGCGCCTGCGCCACGCCCAGACGCTGCTTCATCCCCAGCGAATAGGTGCCGAATTTGTCCTTGATCCGCTCGCTCATCCCCACCGCGGCGACCACCTCGTCAATGGCGGCGGGATCGGCGCCGCAGGCGCGCGCCTGCAGCAGCAGATTGTCGTACCCGGTCAGATATTTGTACATATCGGGATTTTCCACGATGCCGCTGACCTGCGCCATCGCGTCCTCGAATTCCTCTTCGATCGAATGGCCGCCGATGCGGATCTCCCCTTGATCGGGGCTGAGCAGACCGAGGATCATCTTGATGGTGGTGGTCTTGCCGGCGCCGTTGGGGCCGAGCAGACCGAAGATCTCGCCCTGCTCCACGCTCAGCGTCAGATCCTGCACCACCGGCCGCGCGCCGAAGGACTTGCTGATCTGTTGAAGCGATAATACCGTTGCCATCTGCCGTCCCTCCTTAAAAGACCGACTGCGCCCGGGAGCCGTCGTCCAGATAACTGCTCAGCGTGTTGACCCGGTAGACCTTCCATTCGCCGTCTACCAGCGCCAGCGATACCGACATATCGGTCACCACGGTCATCTGGCTTTTCTCGGTGACCCCGTCCTTGCCGTTGTAGACTAGCTGACTGCCGACGGTGGTGTACCGGGTGGAGAGATACACCGTGGCGGTGTCCTCAACGATCGCCACCTCGTTGATCTCCTCCTGCGGATCGTTCAGCTTGCGGATATCCAGCTCGTTGGAGACCCGGTCCTGGATCATTACGGCGTAAAAATTGGCCGCCTCCTTGAGATAGGCGGAATCCTCCGTGAAAAAGGGCTGCAGCCGGGTCTGGAAATCGGCGGCGGCCGCGGCGGCCTTTTTCGGGTCGGCCGTCATCTGACGGCACTCGTCCAGCGACAGCTCCATCGTTTCCACCGCGACGGCCTGCAGCTCGTCGGTCACCTGCCGCACCCGGCGCTTTTCCGCTCCCAGCGCGATCTGCCCGGCGGCGACGTACACGATCACGCCCGCCAACAGGACCAGGCTGACGATGAACCCGCGGTTGCACCGCTGCCAAAAGCTTTTTTTCTTCAAGCCAACATCCCTCCTTTGGAAGCTGGCACCAGTATACCACGCCGGCGTCCAAAAGAAAAGGGAAAATCCGCATTTGTAACCTTTTTGTAAGGCTTGCTTTTGCCACGGGGAATTGGTATACTGGGAAAAGGACGAAGGAGGCGAGGGAATGAGACGGTGGGCGGCGGTTTTCGTCGCGGCGGCGCTGTGCCTGACGATGAGCGGATGTCAGGCGATCGCCGGCTGGGCGGGCGAATGGGTCAACCGGCTGGCGGCCGATCAGGCGCGGCTTTTTTCGTCGGCGGAGGAAACGAAAACCGCGGCGGTGCTGACGGCTGATGAGCTGGAGGTCTATCAAAGCGCCTTCGCCGGCAAAACGCCGGCGGTGTACAAGCCGATGCTCAGCGAAAAACAAGGCTGGGTCTATCAAGCGCTGCTTTACGCCGTCGACCACGGCTGTTCCTGCGTGGAGGTGCCCCGGTTTTGGGTCGAGGAATGGGAAAACGTCTGGTCGATCTACGACTGTCTGGCGCTGGATTCCCCCCTGGTCGACAGCAACGCCCGCGGGGCGCAATGGATTGCGCACACCTACACCGTCCGGCTGGAAAATCCCGCCTTCGCCATGGAATACCGCGACCAAAGGCTGGCGGCGCTGGACCGGGCGCGAGCCGTCGTCGCCGCCATGCCTGACGGACTGACGGGCGAGCGGGAGAAAGCCCGGTATCTGTACGAGTATCTGATCGCCCAGTGCGTCTACCGCCCGGGCGACGGAAGCCCGCGCTGCTACGTTTACGAAGCGCTGTGCGAGGGCGAGAGCGTCTGCGACGGGTTTTCCAACGCCCTGGCGCTGCTGTTTCAGGCCGCCGGGATCACCGCCTACGAAAAAATGCTGCCGGCGACCGCCGAGCGTCCCGACCGGGACGACGCCGACGGCCACGTGTGGGTCTGCGCCTTCATCGACGGGGCGTGGTACAATTTCGATCCCACCTTTGACATCGGCGCCGAAGGGGAGTGCCGGATCGCCTTGCGGCCGCAATGGTTCATGTTCCCCGACGGAGACGCCGATCACACCCCGCTGTTCGCCGGGGACCGGCTGACACCCTGCGTCGACGGGGAGGTGGGCGCGTTTGCCCGGGATCTCGTGGTGGACGGGGACACGCCGGTCGACGAGACGGTCGAGGCGGCGCTGGAGATGACGCGCCGGCAGGAGGACGCCGGCTACGTCCTCGTGCGGCTGTGGGCGGACGATCCCGCCGCCGACCGGGTGCAAGCGGTCCGGCAGGCGATCTTTGAACGGGTCGCGCAGGAAGGCTTCGACCGGATGATCGTCCATACCGGCGGCCACTTGGTTGCCCTCGTGTTTGTTTCGGCCGTCGACGGCGGCCAGCCGACCGACGCGCTGGTGCGGCAAACCATCGAGCGGCTGCGGCGGTATTCCGCCGACGGATACGGCTACGCGGTGGTGGAATTTGCCGGCGCCGACCGGGGCGAGGATACCCTTTGGCGGCTGCGCGGAGCGCTGGGCGCCCTCGACGAGAGGCTGACCGTTTACGGCGCCCCGGTCGGGGAGGACGGCAGCTGGCAATACTGGCTTTCCCGTCCGCGGTGATCCGACTTGACAGAAACCGGAAAATCGGATAGGATAGAGACATTCTTTTTTTCACAGGAGGGTCCTTTCATGGCCGATCTGCATCCCTTTCGCGCCTGGCGGTTCACCGAAAAAGCCGGCGCCATCGACGAGCTGACCTGTCCGCCTTACGACATCATCAGCGAAACCCAGCGGCAGGCGTATCTTGCCCGCAACGAACACAACATCATCCGGCTGGAGCTGCCCCGGGACGGTGCCGATCCTTACGCCGCGGCGGGCGAGACTCTGCGCCGGTGGATGGACGGGGACGTTTTGCGCCGGGACGAAACGGCGGCGTTTTACGTTTACGACATCACCTTTACGGTGGACGGCGTCACCCGCACGGTGGGCGGCTTTATGGCGCGCACCCGGCTGGAGGAATTCTCCAGGGGGATCGTGCTGCCCCACGAATTCACCCTGTCCAAGGCCAAGGAGGACCGCTTCCGGCTGATGCAGGCGACCAACTGCAATTTCAGCCACATCTACGCTTTGTACCGGGAGGACAGCGGCGCCGTGGAGGCGCGGCTGAACGCCGCCCGGCAAACGCCGCCGCTGGCCGAGCTGACCGATGAGGCGGGATTGACCCACCGGCTGTGGGCGATCACCGATCCGGCGGCGATCGAGGAGATCCGGCGGTGCCTGGCGGATACCAAGCTGTACATCGCCGACGGCCACCACCGCTACGAAACCGCGCTGCGCTACCGGGACGAACGCCGGGCGGCCGGCGCGCCGGTGGGCTCGGGCGCCGATTTCGTGATGATGATGCTGGTGGAGATGAGCCATCCCGGGCTGGTGGTGTTTCCCACCCACCGGCTGATCCGGGATCTCGACGGGTTCGATCCTTCGGCGGTTCTGGCCGCCTGCGAGGAGTTTTTCACCGTCGAGCATATCCCGCTGCCGGCGGCGGAAAAGCGGTTGGCCGCCGGCTACGACGCCGGGCAAAAGGTCTTCGCCTTCTACACCGGCGGGGATACGGCGGCGCTGCTCACCCTGCGGGACGCGGCGGTGATGGACGCCGTTTTGCCCGACCGGTCGCCGGTCTCCCGCCAGCTGGACGTCAACGTGCTGCACACCCTGATCCTCGAGCGGCTGATGGGGATCGACAAGGAAAACATGGCCAACCAGAAAAACCTGACCTATACCCGCTCGGCCGCCGAGGCGGTCGACGGGGTGCAAAGCGGGCGGTTCCAGGCGTGCTTCCTCATCAATCCCACCCGGGTGGAGGAGATCCGCGACGTGGCGGCGGCCGGGGAGAAGATGCCCCAGAAATCCACCTATTTTTATCCCAAGCTGATCACCGGTCTGACGGTGAACGAACTGGATTGACCCGCGGTACCCCGCGCATTTGCACAACCCGGCGACGGGATCCTTCCCCAATAACAAAAGACGGCCTTGCGCGGCGGGGCCGTCTTTTTGCGCAAAAAATGGCTGGTTTGCGGCCGGATTGAAACCGGAATGACTGGAAGAGGCCGTCGGGATGTGCTATAATGGCGGGGAAGAGACAGCACAAAAGGAGGACGTCCCATGAGCGAACGATCGTTTGCCGAACGCGCCGCCGCGCTGGTGGCGCAGATGACGCTGGAGGAAAAGGTGTCCCAGATCGGCAACTTCAACCCCGCCTTGCCAAGGCTGGGGATCAAGCGCTACAACTTCTGGAACGAAGGGCTCCACGGCGTCGCCAACACGGTGAAAAGCCGGGGAGAGTACGCCACGTCCTATCCCTATTCCATCGCCATGGCCGCCTCGTGGGATCCCGCGCTGCTGCGGCAGATCGCCTCGGCCTCGGGCGACGAGGCGCGGGCTTACAACAACAAGGGGATCCGGGATCTGTCCTACTGGTGTCCCACCATCAACATGAGCCGCGATCCCCGCTGGGGACGCAACCACGAAAGCTACGGCGAGGACAATTATCTGACCACCCGGCTGGCGATCGGCTTTGTCGACGGGTATCAGGGCAACGGCGACGGGGTGCCTTATCTCAAAACCATTGCCACTCTCAAGCATTACGCCGCCAACAACAGCGAATACAACCGGGAAACCGGCTCGTCGGCGGTGCAAAACCGCTTTATCCGGGAATATTTCACCCGCTCCTTCAAGGACGTGATCCGGCACACGCCGGTCGCCTCGGTGATGAGCGCTTACAACATGGTCAACCACGTGCCGTCGTCGGGCAGCCGGTATCTGCTCGATACCCTGCTGCGGCGCACCTTCGGATTTGAGGGGTACGTCGTCAGCGACTGCGGCGCCATCAAGATCATCTCCTCGCCCACCCACCACCACTGGAATCCGCCCAAATGGGGGCTGGACGGCTACGGGCGGTATCAGGACGCCGACGGCTACGTGACCAAAGTCGGCTCGGTGGCGCTGTGCGTCGACGCCGGGTGCGATATGGACTGCGGCGACGTCTATCCCCAAAACGCCAGGGCGGCCGTCGAGGCGGGACTGCTGGACGAGGCGGCCATCGACCGGGCGCTGACCCGGATCTTCACCGCCCGGATGGCCACCGGCGAGTTCGACCCGCCCGAGAAGGTGGCTTATCGCGGCGAGGCCTATTCCTGGGACAATCAGATCGAATGCCCCGCCCACACCCGTCTGGCGGAGGATTCCGCCACCCAGACCATCGTTCTGCTCAAAAACGACCCGGCCAAGGGGGAGAGCGCTCCCCTTTTGCCGCTGGATCCGGCGGGGATCAAAAAGGTGGTGCTGGTCGGTCCGCTGGCGGAAAAGGCCGAATTGGGCGGCTATTCCGGTACCCCCAGCGACGGGATGATGTCCACTCCCCGCGAGGGGATCGCCAAATTTGTCGGCGACACAGCGATCACCTGCGTGTCGGGGCAATCCTCCGGCGGCGCGTTTATGGGGTCGCTGGCCTCGCTGACCGTGTTTTTCGACGACGGTGATCCCGTCACCCTGACGGCCGCCGACGCTGCCTCCTACACCGGCTGTGAGCGGGACGGCGACCGGTTCCGGTTCATCCAGCCGGGCGGGGTGATCGAATTCAAGGACGTGAAAATCAAAAACGCCAACCGGGTCGAGCTGCAGATTGCGGCGGGGGAAAACACGCTGGGCGGCCACGTCGAGGTGCGCTACGGCAACGCCGGCGGCGGTATGCTGGCGGATATCCCCACCGTCAAGACCGCCTCGGGCGGCGATTACGTCACCGTCGGCGGCTTCAACGCCAACGGCGGGTACGACAAGCGGGATCTCTACGTCGTCTACTGCGCCGACGAATCCCCGGTTTCCTTCACCCCCGGGGAGGAGGCGGCCATCCGCGAAGCCGACGTGGTGATCGCCTGCATGGGCGGGATCAACTCGTCGGAGGGCTCGGACAGGGCGACCATCGCCCTGTGGAACAACCAGCACGCGCTGGTGGCGGCGGTGGCCGCCATGAATCCCCGCACCGTCTGCCATCTGCAGACCGTCGGGGTGATGGAGATCGAATCCTTCAAAGAGCTGACCCCGGCCATCCTGTGGACCTGCAACAACGGTCAGGCGCAGGGCAACGCCCTGGGACGGGTGCTGTTCGGCGACGCCAACCCGTCGGCCAAGCTGCCCTTCACCTGGTACAGTTACAACAGCGAGCTGGAGACCATCGACGACTACGATCTCGTGCGGGACGATTACAAATGCGGCGGCTGGACCTATCAGTATTTCACCGGCCACGTTACCTACCCCTTCGGCCACGGGTTGAGTTATTCCCGCTTCGTCTACGCCAATCTGCGGCTGGACAAAACCGCCGTCACCCCCGACGGGCACATCGCCGTGTCGGTCGACGTCGCCAACCAGAGCGCCGTCGACGGCAAAGAGGTGGTGCAGCTGTACGTTTGCTCGCCGCTGGCCGACGGAAAAGCGCGTCCCTTCAAGCAGTTGAAGGGGTTTGAAAAGGTCTTTATCCCGGCGGGACAGACCAAGACCGTCACGCTGGATCTCGATCTCGGCGAGGTGTATTTCTGGGATGAAGAGGGACAGAAAAACGTCTGGGATCAAGGGGAATACACCCTCTTCGTCGGGCCGTCCTCCGACGAAAGCCGGGCGCTGAAGGCCGCCTTTACCCTGACCGGCCAGCCCGAGCGGGCGATCGCCGCCGTGGCGGTCGTTCCCAGCGGGGTGATCCTCAACGCCGCCCGTCCCGACCGCACCCTGCAAAGCGGGCTGTCGGTTGCCTTAAAAGACGATTCCTTCCTCGACCTGACCGCCCCCGACGTAACGGTGAGGTACTCCTCCAACCGTCCCGACGTGGCGGCGGTGGACGACAAGGGCGTCGTCACCCCGGTGGGAAAAGGCACCGCGACTATCACCGTCACCGTGACGGTGGGCGAATCTGCCGGCAGCGCGAGCTATCCGGTGGCGGTGGAAGAGGAGCTGCTGCCCGACGGCATCGCCGTCGACGGCCTGCCGCTGACGGATTTCGCCCCCGAAAAGACCGCTTATACCCTGGCGGTGGAAGGGGACGTTCCCCCGACGGTCACCGCCACCGCCGGCGGATCTGACGTAACGGCCAAACAGGCCGACGCCCTGCCGGGCGAGGCGACGATCACCCTGTCGAACGGGAACAAGACCGCCGCCGTCACCCTGCGGCTGCTGCGGCGCAGCACCGACCACGTCGCCGCCCGGTTTACCGCCATGGACGGCAGCTACGCCGCCGCCGACCATCCCCGGCACTGGCTCTACGCCGACTGGACGACGGCCGACGAGGCGGCGCCGAGTATCGATTTGTACAGCCACCGGCTGGCCGATCTCCATCTGCGGGCGACTCTGACGCTGGACGGCCCGGCCGGTCTGCCCGACGCCGCGTTCAGCGAGGGGTTTGTCAAGCTGCGCTCGGCCGACGACCACGGCGAAAATCACTACGGCTGGGCTTTCGCCGACGTCGGTGTCCGGCTGAAAAAAGGCGTCAACTATCTCGATATCCCCCTGACCGCCGCCGGTCGCCATACCTGGGGCAAAATGGACTGGGGCCGGCTGGATCGCTGTCTGATCGGGATCACCTCCACCGAAAAACTGGCGGATGACATCACCATGACCCTGCGGGAGGTAACGGTCGTCGATACGTCGCTGGGCGGCGAACGGGACGCTTTGTGGGCGGTCATCCACGACGGGGTCGATCCGGCGGGGTATACCCCCGCCACGGCGGCGGCCTACGGCGCGGCCTATGACGCCGCCTTGCGTGCCGTCACCGATCCCGCCGCCGGCGACGAGCGGCTTGCGGCCTGCCGGCAGGCACTGGCGGCCGCCAAAGCGACGCTGGCGCCGATGGATTATATCCGCAAGCGGTTCGACAGTCTGGCGCGGGGATTTGATTCCTATCTCGAGGATTGGGACGGCAGTCTGCACAACGAGCGGATGTGGGGCAACTGGTCGCAGGACGACGGCCATCCTCTGGACGTTGCCGATCAGCCGGGGCGGTATTGCCTGCAGCTGACGGTGACCGTCTCCACCGTGGGCGGCGTCGTCCCGCCGGCCGGGGCGTGGGAGCGGATCGACTTGAAGGTGCGCTCGGCCATGGTGCCCCAAAAGCCGGGGGACGAGGATCCCGCCAACCGGGAGCACAACGCCGGCTGGGTGATCAAGCCCGCCATGGTGGGCAAGGCCGATCCCTTCGGCAACGGCTCGCGGGCGCGTATCGACGGCACCCCCGACCGGATGCGCATCGCCATCCCGCTGGATACCCCGCCCGCCACCCGCCGGGGGATCATCGACTGGGCGGATCTGCGCCAAGCCCTGTGCGTGATGTGGCTGACCGACGCCGTCCGGGACGAACGCCCGGTAGACAAGGGGCACAATTACACCATGACCATTTCCGATCCGATGATCGTCGATCTGGCCTGGGTCGACCGGCAGAAGGCGGCGCTGGCCGCCCGGCTGGAAGGATCCGACCCGGCGTCGGCGGCCGCCAGGGCGGCAGCGGCACTGCTGGCCGATCCCTTCGCGTCACCCGCCGCCCTCTACGCCGCCGAACAGGCGCTGTAAAAGCGAACACGCTCCGTGACGAACGTCACGGAGCGTGTTGTTTGCAGGATAATACGGCAGGCGACGCATCAAAAGCGGGAGGTAACGATCACGATCTCAATATGGTATCAAGCGTTTCAAACGCAGCGCCTACGGCTTTTTCGCGTGTAGCGAAGGGTATGCTGCAGAATTTGGAATCCATCGAATATTTCCATCCCGCGTTATCCTTTTGGCGATATAAAACGATGATGTGATTCTTTATTTTTACGTACGGATTGCCGTTTCTTGACGTTTTCCATTTGCGCTTCATAAAGTTTTTGCGCCGGGCTTCTTTGTTTTTGAAGTCATTCTCGCGTTTGATCGCCCGTTCGACGTCCCCTTCCATTTTTCCGGCACATACGCAGCCAACGTCCAACGGGTGGTGCGTGGGATGAATCATATGATGCACATAGCGGATAATCTGATAACCGCACATTTCGCAGACTCCGACCGGAGCGCCAAGGTCGCTGACGCCGACGCAAGTCCAGCCCGTATGAGGTGCGTCGTCACGCTTCCAAAGATTCGGGGTGTCGGCAAGCTTTTGCTTGAGCTCTTCGTTCATTTTGTTCAGATCGATCTTGTTTGAATCGCCGCCGTTCTTTTTATGAAATGCGGCTTCTTTTCCGGTTTCCGTACGTTCCATAATCACAAAAGGTTGTTCTTCCAGCGGTTCATCTTGCGCATAATCGGGTGAGTCGTCAGGTTCGTTTTCGTCTTGAACGGCTTTGGATCGGGGCTCAAGTAAATCCGAATCGCTTTCAAATTCTTTTTCACTTATTTTGGTTTTATAGGTTTCGGGAGTCGGATGATAAACGATCGGGACCGCATGTGTTCGGGTGAAATAATCCGCATTCAAAGTGCGAGTCTGACGGATTTTGTCAAACGTAACGGTAAGACTGTTTCTTCGCGGATCGAAACTTAAGACCGTGCCCTTTCCAAAAGCATGATGTTCAACCTCGTCGCCCGGGTGATACTGGTCTTTCGCTTCGACGTCAAATTCCGAATCAAGCCGTTTGGAGTATGCTTTGCTTTCTCTGTCAAGTTCGTCGGAGATGACGCCGATCCTGTCGTAATTGTTTATCCCGATCTCCCGAAGAAATCGAGACGGCAGCTTTTTTATACCATTTTGAGAAAAACCCTCGGCATCCATAAGATACAATTGCTCTTTGGCTCTTGTTATAGCAACGTAGCATAAGCGTCTTTCTTCTTCCAGCCCCAGCGTTTTCCGTTCTTCTATGGTTTTGGAAGACGGAAAGACGCCTTCTGATAAGCCTATGACGAACACGACCGGGAATTCGAGACCCTTTGCGGCGTGTATCGTCATCAATTTGACGGTGTCGTTTTCTTTTTCACTGTCTTCGGCGCTCTGCAGCGACAGTTGCTGTAAAAACTGCGGCAGGCTTATATCTTCGCCGAAGTTGCGTTCAAATTCAACCGCGGCCCTTTTGAATTCCATCAGGTTTTCATACCGTTCTTCATCCCCGAGCGATCGGATATATTCTTCGTATCCCGATTCTGCCGCCACCCGGTTTACGATCTCGCTGACCCGGAGTTTTCCCGCATCTTCTCTAATGCCGTTTATCAGCTTGATAAAATCGCCGGCATCACTGTTTTTGAACGGGGCGCTATCGAGATTGCCCGATAAAACATCAAACAAACTTGCGGGTTCCTTGCCTTTGACCGACAGACGCTCTTGCAGATCTTCCAACGCAGACAGCTTCACCCGGCCGAAACGCCTTCGGGGCTTGTTTATGATGCGTTTTGTCGAAACGTCGTCTCCAAACGCGATTACACGAAGATAGGCGATCATATCAAGGACTTCCATGCGCTGAAAGAATTTGACGCCGCCGTATATTTCATACGGGATATTTTGTTCAACGAGCCGGTTTTCCACCAAACGGGACAAAAACCCGGACCGATATAAAACCGCTATATCGGAATACTTTTTTCCGTTTTTGCGCACCGCGGTTTTTATCAGTTCCGCGATTTTTTCAGTCTCCTTGTCATCGCTTTTTGAATGATAATGCGTTACGTTGGCGCCTCTCGACAGATTTGTAAAAAGGTCTTTTTTTAACCGCAGCCGGTTATGATCTATCAGACTGTTCGCGCAATCGAGGATTTGCGGCGTGCTTCGGTAATTGCGGTTGAGAAAAATCGTCTTCGTCGGCTCGTGTGTTTTATCAAAATCGACCAACAGCTTAACGTCGGATCCTCGCCATTCGTAAATGTTCTGATCCGGATCCCCGACGATCAAGATATTGCGGAAGGAATCAGATAAAATATCTATCAGTTTCATTTCGCGGGTCGAACTGTCCTGAAATTCGTCTACCTGAATGTAATTGAGCCTGTTTTGCCAGCGCGTTCTTACCGCATCGTTTGTTTCCAGCAGGTAAAGAGCGAAGCTGAGAAGATCGTGAAAATCAAGCGCGTTGACCGATTTTTGCCGTTGCATATACTCTTCGATTATTTCACCGTCCTGGGAAGATATCGACTGCATGATCGGCCGGTGTTCCGGGTTGATCATATTCGGGATGTACTCGTGATATCCGACGGATTTGTATTCGCCGATCAGCTTCAATATTTTTTCAAAGCTCGCATAGTCAAGCTTCCGTTCGCGCTTTTGATAGATCTCTCCCAGTATCGTTTTTTGCTGTACCGCGTCGATTATCTGAAAATCTTTTGATAAAAACAGCTTTTCCGCGTCGTCGCGCAGCAGTCTCGCGCAAAAGCCGTGATACGTGCATATCAGCGCCGTATTGTATTCTTCTCCGATGATCGCTCTGATACGCCGTTTCATCTCTCCAGCGGCTTTGTTTGTAAACGTCACGCAAAGGATGTTGGCGGGATCGATGCCGTATTCTTGGACAAGATAGGCATATCTGCTCACCAGAAGCTTTGTTTTCCCGCTGCCTGCGCCCGCGATAACGCGCACGTATCCTTCTGTTTCCAGAACAGCTTCTCTTTGTTTTTCGTTCAATTCATCGATGAGCCCCATTTTCAAACCCCTTTCCAACGTTTATAATGGCACGACCTCACTCTCTAAACCATTTTAGGGCGAAGTATGTACCAAAAACGGGGCGTATCGTCAACGAAACGAAAAAAGGACCGTGCCGTTCACGGTTCTTTTTGATAACGCCGTTATGAAAACGGCGTATATGTTCTCCCACCGCCAATGCCGTTGGAGACGACCCCGGCTTCATCCGTAAGATCGCGCTTATAATTGGAAGCGGTGGGCAATTTGCCCGCCGCCAAAAGCACTCGTAATGAAAGGGATAATTGTTTACTCCAGGATCTTTTTTGCATTCTCAAAATACTTTTTTTCGACTTTTGAACCATTCAGTCTGTCTGCAAATTTTTTTATCATTTCTTCGTCCGCTTCGTTTGCCGACTCTTCTATCGCAACGACTGATGCTTCCCACTGCTTTCCAAAACCTGCTGCAAGAGTAAGCTTTATGCCTTGAATATCTTTTTTAATTGCCTGTAAAGAAACCGCGGCAAGCGCGTCCGTGTTACGAACATTCTTTCTCGGGAGATGCAGTATCTTTAGCTTTTTGTCCTGTTGGTTCCTCTTTACAACTTTTCTTTCATTGTATATACACTCATTTACGTCCGAACAATTCTCGCATTTCTCGCAAGCAGCGCATAATTCCATGGATACTTGTGACTGTGTTGCGAACTTTTCGCCGTTTAGAATTGCGTTTTTAATTAACAATGAATAATAGTATTCTCCATCAGATAAACAAATGTCTAATCCGTCATTTTTGTTTTTAACGTTGTGTATATATAGTCCGCCAAAATTTTTCTTTTGCCGGTTTCTTGCGGTTTCCGCTATTTTCCCTTCGTTTTGGGCCGCGTGCACGCAGCCGTCCTCAAAAACCCCTTTCTTGTGATAATAGGCTTCGATTACTAAAGGGTCAATAATAAAGCCGTCGATATCAAGGTGATATTCGTTTAAGAACTTTTCGTTGATTTTTTTCAATGTTTCGATAATTTTCGCCCTATCTGTTTCCTGCTCCAACTCATATTTAATAATTTTTTTTAAATCTTTCATTTTTCCTGTTTGCTCCTTTATGTTGTCCAACCGGCGGCGCGTTTTGAAAATTACATCATGCCGTCTTTTTCACACAGACCGAGTTTTTTTCCCATCTTATATTTTTCTGCCGCGTCAAGCAGACGTGTTTTGATTGTCTCGGCAAGTGGCTTTGGGGATATGACGGTGACGAGTCCCGCGTACTGCATCGCCCAATGTTCCATCGCCATGGGGCTGACTTTGACAGAAACTTTAAGCTGCTTTTCACCGCATTTACGGATACGGATATCCTTTCCGAACCAGTCGATGATCTGATCGACAACGAATTCTTCCGCAATAAACTCGACCCATTCCGGTTTGTCGCCATACATATACGGGAGAGCCGTGGCCAATTCCTTGTAATTGATCCCGTTCTCATATCCTTCGACTGAGGTGATCGGAGTGAGCGGGTCGTTTGTGAGCGTCATATTGGTGATCCTGTCGAGACGGTAAAACCCGATGTTTTTCCACCGCTCGCTTTTACACATGAAATAATAGCGCTGATTGTGCAGGATCAATTGATACGGCGATACCTGATGCGACATCGTTTTGTGCAGCTTTTTGTCAGCGCCGTATTTGTTATAATCAAAGCGAACCTGCCGTTTTTGCTCTATCGCTTCATCCACGATCTCAATAGTATAGAAAAGCGCCTGATTTTCGGTTTTATCCCAATCGCCTACCGTATGAATGTGCTTTACGTGCGATCGGAAATACCGGCTTGAAAGGGAGCAAAGCTTATCGATCAGATCTTTGGAATACTTCGGCGCAATATGTTTGCTGGAAAGCACACCGTCAATGAGGATGCGAAGCTCCGCGTCGGAAAAATCCCGTTCATCCAGATAACTGCCGGCATGGCAAGATTCGATCTCGAATCCCGCTTCCTTCAACAAAGATATGTTTCGGCTGATTGCTTTACGCTCGATAACGATACCGTATTCATTGTTGAGATAGTTGGCAATATCTTCCTGCTTCAGCGGATGGCTGTAATCGCTGTGTTTTTGAAATATCTGCAAAATACGTATCAACGCCAGCTTTTTCGGTTCCAAACTTTCCATACGGCGCCTCCTAAGGTATTATCCAATTGTGATTGTACCATATTTGGTGCATAATATCAAGATGATAAAAGCAAAAGATGTACCATATTTGTCTCATTACAAATAGCAAACGATCCATCCTCGCCGGAGAAAATGCCGGTGTTTGCTCCTGGATCGTGCCGTAGGGGCGGATAGTCTCCGCCCGGGGGGATAACGCCCGCCGCAAAACGGCAAAGCCGCGAACTCCGGTTCGCGGCTTTGGCGGGCAGGGGGATACAACAAAAAGAGCATCGCTGAAAGCGATGCTCTTTTTTGCTGGAGCTACCGATCCGATTCGAACGGACGACCTGCTCATTACGAGTGAGCTGCTCTACCTGCTGAGCCACGGTAGCGTATCCGGCGGAACTGTATTATAGCAAAAACGGGCGGGTTCGTCAAGTGCTTTTCGCCGCTTTTCTCCGTCGGCGTCCTTGTCTGCCGGCAAAAGGTGTGAAAAACAATTGCGAAAAATGAAAGATCCTACACAAAGAGAGGGAAATTTGAAAAAACGATGGATTTTCACCGAAAAAAGAGTATAATATACTCATCCTGTAATCATCCGAATC